>JBKQWF010000243.1:0-69499 GCA_052139695.1 Limisphaerales bacterium | reverse complement strand
CTGGCCATCCGTCAGCAACTCAACCTGCGCCTCCAAAACGGCGAGCTGGCCCAGGACCGCCTCTCCTGGCTCAACCATCTCCCGGAAGTCCAGGCCAAGAGAAACAGGACCGCATCCGTCAAATCCTGGCCATCGGTCAGGATTACGGCCCCGGCGCCGCGGAAAGCCTGCTTCCACCGAAACCCGAACCTAATTGAACTAAATTGAACCAAATTGAGCCGCTGATACCCCCCCCCGGGGGCCCTGGGGGGGCACCGAGGGGGCGCCGCGCCCCGCCGCGATGCCCTCGCTCTCTCTTTTCGGGTGCAAGAATTCTCCCACGCACCCGTGAGCCTGGGGACGCTTACCGGGGGGTCGCGCTCCCAAGCCATGAAATTCGTCGCGTTAGGGCGAGGATTTCGGGAATGGCGTCGCTGTTGACATTCCCATTAAGCCCGATAATTATCTCCGCGCTAAACATGAGATTTTTACAACGGTGCGCGGCAACAGCCCTCTCCTCGGCGACGGCTCTGGCCGCGGCGAGCGTCACGGCCAACCCGGTCGATTTTGCGACAGAAGTCAAACCCATTTTGGAGATGAACTGCCTGTCATGTCACAACCCCCAACACGCCGAAGAAAACGGCAAATTCCGTCTGGATACGAAGGAAGAGGCCTTTAAGCCGCACAAAAAGGACCAGCGCATCCTTCCCGGCAAACCCGACGAAAGCGAAGTTTATTACTTGACTGTGCTTCCGCCCGGGGACGAGAGCCACATGCCGCCCACCAAACTCAAGCCGCCGCTGGCCAAGGAAGAATCGGAAAAAATCCGCCAATGGATCACGGAAGGCGCGTCGTGGCCGGACGGCGTGACCCTGACTAACGTGATGAAGACCGATTTTGTGCGCGACGTGGAGCCGATCTTCGAGAGAGGCGCGCCGATTGCGGACAAAGCCAAGGACACTCTGCGCCTCTGGCTGGCCCAGGGGGCCGGTTGGCCCGCGGGCATCACCTTTCCCGCGCCGAAGGTGGAAGGAAACGCCGCCGCCGCCGGGCAGGTGGATTTTGTTAAAGACGTGGTGCCCGTTCTCGTCCAAGGCGGCCCCCTCTCCGCCGCGTCTAAACAGACGTTAAGCCAATGGGTTGATCAAGGCGCCACTTGGCCGGCGGGAGTCAAGCTCGGCCCGGCCAAAGGCGGGGCCCAGGCCAAGGACTTGCAACTGGTCGAGCAGATTTATCGACAGATCATCGCCACGACCAAGGAGAAAGCCGAGCCGGACATGAAGGCCTACACCAATACCATTCCCGGCACTGCCGTCACCTATGCCATGATCCCGATTCCCAGCGGCCAATTCCTCATGGGCAGCCCGCCCACCGAGGCGCATCGCAATGAAGATGAGGGGCCCACGCACGAAGTGAAAATCGAGCCGTTCTGGATGGAGGAATGCACGGTTACCTGGAACGAATATGAATTGTTCATGTATCCGGAGGAAGGCAAACCTGCCCAACCGACCGAAGGCACGACCAACTACACCAGCATCTATGCCGACGCCGTCACGCGTCCAAGCAAGCCGTACGTGGAAATGAGTTTCGGCATGGGCAAGGATGGTTATCCCGCCATCAGCATGACGCAGCACGCTTGCAATACCTATTGCCAATGGCTCAGCGCCAAGACCGGCCATTTTTACCGGCTCCCGACCGAAGCAGAATGGGAGTACGCCTGCCGCGCGGGCACGACAACCGCTTACTTCTTCGGCGACGATCCCGGCAAGCTGGCGGATTACGCCTGGTACGCCGAGAACAGCGATTTCAAATATCAGAAAGTCGGCAAGAAAAAGCCCAATCCGTGGGGCCTTTTTGACATGATCGGCAACGTGGACCAATGGACCCTGGATCAATACGATCCCAACTACTATAAGCAATTCAAAGAGATCGTAACCGAACCCTGGAACAAAGCGACCAAGCCTTATCCGCACGCCGTCCGCGGCGGTTCCTGGCAGGACGATGCCGACAAATTGCGTAGCGCCTGCCGTCGGGGCTCCTCGCTCGACTGGAAGATGCAGGACCCGCAATTGCCCAAGAGCATCTGGTACTTGACCGATGCCCAATTTGTTGGGTTCCGCATTATTCGGCCGCTAAAGGTCCCCAGCGCCGAGGAGATGTATAAGTATTGGCACAGCGGAGTGGAAAAGGACTAAGCCAATTTGAATAGTGACAACAGTTCCGCAGTCGATAATCTCAACGCTATGAACACTCGCAAACTCGCCCTTCCCGAATTGAACCGTCGCGATTTTCTCAAAACGACCTCGACCTTGGCCGCGGCCGCGGCGCTGGCTCCAGGCGTCTTCGCCGCCAATAATGACACGCTCAAAGTCGCGCTCATTGGCTGCGGCGGACGCGGCTCCGGCGCGGCCGACCAGGCCCTGAGCACTGCGGGCCCGCTCAAATTGGTCGCCATGGGCGACGTCTTCAAAGACCGCCTCGAAAGCAGCTACAACAACCTGAAAGAAAGACACGCCGACCGCGTCGATGTGCCTGAAGAAAACAAGTTCGTCGGATTCGATGCTTACCAAAAGGCCATCGCCCTGGCCGACGTTGTCATTCTGGCGACGCCGCCGGGCTTTCGCCCGCCGCATTTCGAGGAAGCGGTTCGCCAGGGCAAACATATTTTCATGGAGAAGCCGGTGGCCGTCGATGGCACAGGCGTGCGCAAAGTTCTGGCCGCCTGCGAAGAGGCCAAGAAGAAGAATCTCAAGGTCGCGGTCGGCCTGCAACGCCACCACCAAAAGGGCTACATCGAAACCTTGCAGCGGTTGCACGACGGAGCCATCGGCGACATCGTGGCCATGCGCTGCTACTGGAATGACGCCGGCGTTTGGGTGCATGCGCGCAAGGAACTGGAAGAGCAGGCCGGTCATCCTTTGACCGAGATGGAATATCAGATGCGCAATTGGTATTACTTTGTCTGGCTCTGCGGCGATCACATTAACGAACAGCACATTCACAATCTCGATGTCATTAACTGGGTCAAGAAAGGCCACCCGGTTCGCGCCTGGGGCATGGGCGGCCGCGAGATCCGCAAAGGAATCGATAACGGCGAGATTTTTGACCATCACGCGGTCGAGTTTGAATACGCCGATGGCAGCCGGTGCAGCAGCGAGTGCCGGCACATCCCCGGTTGCTGGTCCAATGTTTCCGAACACGTCCAAGGCACCAACGGACGTTGCGACGTCAGCGGCTACAGAATCTCCGGCCCCACGCCCTGGCATTTCTCCGGCGGCGGCAAGGACCCTTATCAGCAGGAGCACGATGACCTTTTTGCCGCCATCCGCAACGACACGCCTTACAACGAAACCGCTGAATATGGCGCCTATAGCACCATGACGGCGATCCTGGGCCGCTTGGCGACCTATTCCGGCAAGGAAATCTCCTGGGACGACGCGATTAAATCCCCGCTGGATTCCATGCCCAAGGTGCTAGGCTGGGACGCCGATCCGCCGCACAAGCCGGACGCCAACGGGCGTTATCCGGTGGCGGTCCCGGGAGTGACCAAAGTGATCTGAGATTTGTGGGCGGCGCGGCAGCGCCGCCCCACCTTACCCGGGTAGGGCGTTGCCCTTTTTCTATGTTGGCGCGAGATGTCATTGGTGAGCTGCGGCAGCGGGTTGGGGCGGACGACGTTCTCACCGCGGAGGAGGATTTAATCCCGTATTCCTTCGACGGCACCGCCGCCCTGCGGCAGATGCCCGGGTGCGTGCTCTTCGTCACGACGACGAAGGAAGTTTCCGAGATTCTAAAATTTGCCAATGGCGCGCGCATCCCCGTCGTGACCCGCGGTGCCGGCACGGGCTTGAGCGGCGGCAGCGTCCCCAGCCCGGACTGCATCGTCCTCTGCACGGTCAAGATGAATAAAATCCTGGAGCTGGACCGCGCCAACCTCACGCTGCTTTCCGAACCGGGAGTTTCCACCCTGCAAATCGCCAACGCGGCCGCCGCCGCCGGCTTGTTTTATCCGCCCGACCCCGGCTCGATGAAAACTTCCACCATCGGCGGCAACGTGGCGGAGAATTCCGGCGGCCTGCGCGGTCTCAAGTACGGCATCACCCGCAATTACGTCATGGGCCTGGAGGTCGTGCTGCCCAAGGGCGACGTTCTCTGGACGGGCAACAAATGTGTCAAGGATGTCGCGGGCTATTCGATCAAAGACCTGTTCGTCGGCTCGGAAGGCACCTTGGGAGTCATTACCAAGGTCCTCCTCAAACTGATTCCCAAGCCGGCCGCGAAAAAAACGATGCTGGCGACTTTCTCGCAAATGGACCGCGCGGCCGAGGCGGTTTCAGCCATCATCGCCGAGCCGATCATTCCCTGTACACTCGAATTCCTGGACCGCACCACCATCCACTGCGTGGAGGATTATGCCAAAATCGGACTGCCGCTGGATTGCGAGGCGCTCTTGCTGATGGAAACCGACGGCCATGCGGCGGCGGTGGCGGACGAAGCCGCGCGCATGGAGGAGATTTGCCGCCAGAAGGGCTGCAAAGAAGTCCGCGTCGCGCGCGACCAGGCGGAAGGGGACAAATTGGCCAGCGCCCGCCGCAGCGCCTTTTCCGCCCTGGCCCGCGTCGCGCCCACCACGATTTTGGAGGATGCCACCGTGCCGCGCAGCGAACTGGCCCGCATGATCCGGTTTGTCGAGGGCATCGGAAAAAAATATAATTTACGCATCGGCACCTTCGGCCACATGGGCGATGGCAATCTCCATCCCACCTTTCTCACCGACGAACGGAACCATGAGGAAATGCACCGGGTGGAGGAGGCGTTTCACGAGATTTTTGACGAAGCTGTCCGCCTGGGCGGCACGATCACGGGCGAGCATGGCGTTGGCCTTTCCAAAAAGTCCTTTCTCCCCGCCTTTCTGGGCGACGTGCAGATGGAAGCCACGCGCCAGTTCCGGCGCGCCATTGATCCGAACGGCATTCTGAACCCTGGAAAAATGTTTGACTAGCGAGGACCATCTTATGCGCAACCGCCGTCAATTCCTTAAGGAGACAGCCGCCCTGGCCGCCTGGACGGCCTGCCGCGCTGGCAGCGTGACGGCCGCTCCTTCGGTGTCCATCGATCCCGCTTTGGCCGGCGATTGGCAGGCGAGATGGAAAAAGAACATTCTGGGCGAAGCGCGCAATCGCACCTGCGACCGGGAAATGAGCGAGGAAATCGGCTGGGTTGTCAGCCCGGTGCTTTACGGCTTTTATTATGGCTGGCGCGCCACGGGCGATCCCGACTGGATGCTGAAATTAGTGGACTGGGGAGACGCCTGGACGAAGCGCGCTATTAAGGAACCGGATGGCTTTGCCGGCTGGCCCAAGAGCGGCACCGGCGGCGCGGAGGCCGAACGTCTTTACACCGATAGCCTGCTCGGAGAAGCCATGGGATTACGCCCGCTCCTGTTCGCGGCCGCCAAGGTGCGCCGCGACCCGGCATTGCGGGCGAAGTTCGGCGCGACTACAGACCGATGGGTTCAATTGGCCGAAAGCACCTTTGACAAATGGATCGCCCGCGGTTGCTGGCGCGAGGTGAAGGAGGGCGGAGTGTGGGTCGTGCCGACGTTCGGCATGGACCGGCAAACAGGCCAGTGGACGGACGGTTACGCGCGGCGCGGTACCGACGGACTGTCCAACCCTGACAACAAGCAAAACCTGATCGCCACCTGGCTCATTTCCCTCTACGACGTGACGGGCAAGCCGGTCTATCGGGAGCACGCGGAAAAATGGTGGCGGGTGATGAAATCGCGCCTGCACACTCGCGACGGCGGCAAATACTTCGTCTGGAACTACTGGGAACCCGCCGGGCCGTGGGATTACAAGGAAGATGGCTCGACACGGCATTGGGTGGGCGTCCATCCGAACGGAGGCTATTACGGGATCGATCTGGAAGGCATCGTCACAGCCTTCGAGCACCAACTGGTTTTCTCCCACGACGATTTACAGCGGCTCATTGCGACGAACCGCGATTTCATGTGGAACCAGCAAACGAAAGGGGCCAAATTTCAGCGCATCGACGGCGGCGAACCCGATGAACGCTGGAAGAATACGCCGGGCGTTCTTTGGGCGGCTTTGGTCCCCTACGATGAAACGTTGCGCGCCATCTTTGTGGCCAATCACGATCCCACGGGATGGGGAGCCCTGGCCAGCACGCCCTGGTTTTTGGCCTGCGCAAAAGATCGCCTCGGCTAATTGATGCGCTCGGCAATGTGAAAGCGGAACATGCGCCGTTTCATCCACCGCACGGCCAGTAAATCATAAAAAGAGGCGAAGAGCCGGTTCCAAACCCCGTAATGGGTCTGGCCGGCAAAGCGCGGGTGGTGCGAAATCGGTATTTCCGTCACGGTAAACCCTTCCATTTTCACCAGTGTCGGCAAAAACCGGTGCATGCCCTTAAAAAACTTCAAGTCCGCTATGCATTCGCGCTTAAACGCCCGGTAGGTGCAGCCCGCGTCCTCGATTTGCTCGCCCGAGAGTTTGTTGCGCACCCAATTGGCAATGCGCGAGGAGGCGATGCGCACCCAATTATCCCCCTGCCGCCGCGCCGCCACGCGCGTGCCACAGACGCAATCATAGCGCTTGAGCGCCTCCAGAAAAGCCGGCACATCCGCGGGATCGTTTTGCAAATCGGTGTCCATGGTAATGAGGTAACGGCCGCGGGCCGCTTTCAGGCCAGCCCAGAGGGCGGCTGATTGCCCGTAGTTGGCCGCGAAGCGCTGCGCCCGGATGCGTGGATCGCGCGTGGCATATTCCTTCAGCACTGGCCATGAAGAATCGGCGCTGCCATCATCCGTCACGATAATCTCATAGGCCAGTTGGAGCGGCTCCAGGGCTGCTTGCGCCGCTTGAAAAAAAGCGCGAAGGGTCTCCTCCTCATTATAACAAGGAACCACCAGGCTGATAACGGGTCCGTCCGACATTGTTCTCGCCTCGCAGTGTAGAGCATTGCGCGTCTGGCGCAATTGAGGAATAAGGAGGAAGGCTTGCCCTTGGCCGCGGCCGCGGCATACTGGCGATGTGAAGAGGAAGCAACTTTGGCTCTCAGTGCTGATGGTCGTGGTCTTTTGGTTAAGCCGGTGGCCGGGGCTGATGCCGCCAAACTTCAGCGCGGCCTACGCGCTGATTTTCTGCGCGGGGCTTTACTGGCCGGGAATGGCGGGCTGGCTCGGCCCCATTGTGGTCATGCTCGTGAGTGATCTCCTCATTACGCCGCTCTTCTATCATATCCACGTCTCCTGGGGACGTTTTTTGGTGGATCAATCCCCCAATTATCTCGCCTACGCCACGATCATAGCCCTGGGACGGTTCATGGGTGGAAAGGACGTGGCCAAAAAACCGTGGTGGCTGCTCCTGGGCGGCGGATTAACCGGCGCGATATTATTTTACCTGATCACCAATTCCATGTCCTGGATCACTTTGTCCTATTCCAAGACATTGGCCGGCTGGATCCAGGCCTTGACCCAAGGGATGCCCGGCCATCCGCCGACCTGGGAATTCTTTCGCAACACCCTGACCAGCGGCGGGCTCTTCACCGGCTTGTTTGTTGGCGCGGCGAAAATGACCGAAGAATCGGAAGCCGAGGAAAAAGAGGAAGAGGAAGAGGAAGAACCTGCCGAGGAAGGGGAAAAGAGCGAAGCAGAAACCTAGCGCGAGAAGAAAAACGCCGCGCCAAAGGTCCGGGAGATGTTTTCGCTTAAGCTTTTGCGCTGACATTCCGATGGTCTAAGTATTGCTTGCAGCATCTGCTGTGAGTTGCTGCTTGCAATTATTAAACAGATTTGCTTATAAATGGGTCAGCCAAGCCATGCAGTTGTCTATTCTACCAAAATACGCCAACATAGGGGTTAGTTATGCACCAACCGACCTGTTGGCAGCGTTAACCACGCCAGCGGTCGGGCTTCCTATTGGCTGTTGGACTGAGTATTCCCACCCCCCAAACTGTCCGCGATCGCAGATGGGGGAATTCTCCAGTTCCGTATGCCAATTAGAATAAACCTCTTGGCAGAGGCCCAGGCAGCGGAAGAGCTGCGGCGAAAAGACCCAGTCAAACGCGCCATTTGGGTGGCTGGCTTTTGCGTTTGCCTCGTCCTCCTTTGGATGCTCAAGCTCCAATTGGATGTTTATTTCAGCCTCGCCGAATACAGCCGGGTGGAGAAGCGGTTTGAAGAAATCAACTCCAAATACGCCGCTGTTACCAATAACCTGATAAAAACCACCGCCGTGGACCAAAAGCTGGCGGCACTGGATACACTGAGCACCAACCGTTTTCTCTGGGCGCCGCTCCTCAACACCCTGCAAAAAACGATGGTGGACGACATCCAGATTTTGAAGGTCTCCGGCGAACAAACGCACACCAAGCAAGAATCCCGCGTTCTGGGCAGCGGCTCCAGCAAGGTCATCATTCCCGGCGGCGTCGTGGAAAGCATCACCCTCAATCTCATGGCCAAGGACAGCTCCCCCAATCAGCAGGGTTACATCCGTTACAAGGAAAGCCTCAGCAATTGCGAATACTTTCTCAAACACCTCCAGCGTCGCAACGGATTTGTGCTGGACGGCACTTTAAGCCAGGCCTCTGTTGACCCGTCGGACCCAATCAAACAGTTCGTCACGTTTGCTTTGGTTTCGCATTTCCCTGAGGGCCCGGCGCGGTGAACAAGCTGAACAAGAACCAGCGAGATCAGATTCTCGCCACCGCTATTGCCGCCCCGTTTCTGATCGCGCTGCTCTGGTACTTCGTCGTGCAGGCGGAACAAACCCAGCTCCAGGGCACCCAAAAAAAAGCCGCCGACATCCGCGCGAAACTCAACCGGGCGGAAGGCATCATGCGTCAAAGCGAAGAAATCGCGGACCGGTTACAGGCCCATAATTCGAGCTTAACCAACCGCGAAGCCACCTTGGCGCCCGACAGGGATGCGTATGCCTGGATTATCCAAACCATCAAACCCTTCATCCTCTCGCGCAAAGGAGTGAGTATTTACTCCTACAGCCAGCCGGACGTTACCGATCTGGGCTTGATCTCGAACTTTCCCTACCGCTGGGCGACTTTTCATCTTAAAGGCACAGGTTATTACCACGATTTCGGCGCGTTTTGCGCTGATTTTGAAAACAGTTTCCCTTACTTTTACATCCAGAACCTGGCCGTTTCCGCCAATAGCGGCCCCGGCATTCAGCCGGAAAAACTCAACTTCACTTTTGACGTCGTCACGCCCATGGTTGCCAGCGACACAAAATGAGCATCCAACCAACATTTGACAGACGCCCAACTGTCCTGGCGGTTATGGGATTGGTGCTGCTTTGTGTCGCCGGTTGCGACAAACGCCCGCCGCCTCGGCCCGCGGCCAAGCCTGCCGCGGCGCCCGCGAGCCCGTCGGCCACGGCTACAAACGGACTTTCTTCGCAGTACGTTTCAGTTTTTGAAGATTTGCCGCCGGCGCAAGGCAAAGACCCTTTTTTCCCCAAGTCGCATCGCCGCGACCCGGCGCCAACGCCGGCAGCGCAGGGCGCCGCCGGGTCAAACCCGGCGCCCGTCGTGCCGGTCCTCGTCCTGAAGGGCGTGGTCGGCTCCAAAACGCGCCGGTTTGCGCTGATCAACAGCGAGGCTATGGCGGTGGGCGAAACCTCATCGGTGCGTGTGCCCGATGGCCGCGTCCGTGTGCGCTGCGTGGAAATCGGCCCCGACTATGTCTTGGTCAAAGTGGAAGGGGAAGAACAACCAAAACGATTGGAATTGGGAAAATAGAAGCCATGAGCGCCACCAAATTGCTGAACTCTCTTCAAACAATTATGAAATCGGAAGGCCTCTTAGCGATCCTCCTTGCGGCGCTGGCTCCGTGCCTGGCCGCCTCCGGCCAAACCTCCGCGCCGACGCCCCTGCCTGAACCGCCGCTGGCGGGACCGCAAGCCACCGCCAGCAACTCCATTCCGGCCAGCAATGATATGGTCGATGTCGTGGTGGACGGGGTGCCGCTCCCGGACGCCATTCGGACCCTGGCGCTGCAGGCCGGGCTGAACATCCAATTTGACCCCAAGCTTCTCAATGGAGTCACTCCGGATGGCCGTCCCATTCCGCCGCCAACCGTGACGGAGAAATGGCACAACCTCACCGCCATGCAGGCCTTGCAAGGTTTGCTGGATAATTATGCCTGGCAAATGACCTGGGATTCCCGCACCCGAATCGGCCGCATATCCGCCAAGGATGCCAACATGGTCGAGCCGCTGGTCGTAACAGTCGTATCCCTCCGCTATGCTGCTCCCACAAACCTTGTAACGCTCCTCGAGAAAACCCTTTCCCAGCGCAGCACGGTTATCCCCGATATGCGCACTCACCAAATCGTCATTCGCACGACGGAAAGGGAACTGCCCGGCGTTGAAGCGCTGGTCACCAAATTGGATACCGCGACCCGGCAAGTCCTGGTCGAAGCCAAAATTGTTCAGACGAGCAAGGACATTGCTTCCGCCAAGGGCGTGGATTGGAGCGGAACGCTGGCCAATCAACATGTCAGTTTTGGCAACGGTCTGACTTCCCAAAGTATCGTCAACACCACCACCACTCAAGCGGGCGCTGGCAGTGGCACACCCACCGTTTCTCCCGGCGGCTCCACCATCGGGGGAGGAACCGGATCCTCAACGCTCAATCTTTCCACCAACGTTTCCACCATCACCTCCACGCTTCTCGGTTCACCGGCGGCGGGCGGAGGTTTCTCCTTGAACAGTGCCAAAGGAATTAGCCCGACCACGGCGTTTTTGAATGCGGACGGCCTCCAGGCCGTGCTCTCGTTTCTGAATACCGATGCCGACACCAAAACGATCGCCGCTCCCCGCGGCGTCGCTCTGGACGGGGCACCCACGGAGTTGATGGTGATCAACAATATCCCCATCTTTCAACAGACGCAAAGCGCGCCCGCCGCTGGCGCGGCCCAAGGCTTGGCCACCGTCGAGCCCAATTATGCTTTGAGGGTCGGCACGACCATTCTCAACGAGGTCGGTGTCAAATTGACGGTGACGCCGAGGATTGCCGGACCGACCAATGTTCTCCTGGAGGTCCTGCCGGAAATCTCAGCGCAAACGGGCACGGTGAGCGAAACGCTTAATGGGCAGAACAATACCGCGCCCACGTTCAGCCGCACGCGTATTCGGACGGAGGCGTCGGTGCCGAGCGGTTACACCTTGGTCTTGGGAGGACTGGATCAGGACATCACCACGAAAAACTTCACAAAAGTTCCTTTTCTGGGCGATTTGCCCGGCTTGGGCTACGCCTTTCGCAGCGACAGCAAAAGCCACCAGCGCCAAACCATACTGATCTTTGTTACTCCGACCATCATTCGGGACCAGGACTATCAACCGTCCGAAAGCAAATTCCTCAAACGGAAAGCGGAATCGCCCGCCGACGTGCCTGAGAAGTCCTGGGACACCGGAGAGCCCTACGATTGGACCAAACCCAACAACCATGGGGTCGAGCCTGAATATCGGCCTTGATTTCGAGTGATCTTATGACTTTTCAACGCATAGCAAAAGAGCGCTGGGTCAGACGACGCCTCGTCTTGGGGCCGGCACTGGTAGGTTTGCTCTGTTTGGTCTTGACTCGGAGCGCGACGGCGCAGGTGACGGTCCAGACGATCGGCGGAGGCGTCCGTGAAAAATGCGGTTCCGCGGCGGGATTTGCCGCCGGCAGCACCTTCCAACTCGCGCGATTCCATGGCCCCTGGGCCACGGTGCTGGATGTCCTGGGCAATTTGTGGCTGGCGGACACGACCAACTCAGCCGTCGAACAAATCAGCCAGGCGGGCTTCACTTCCTTTAGCATCACCACTCCGGTCACGCCCAGCACCCCGGCGAACTACCATGCGTTCACGGGCGTCAACGGCGTGGCGCTCGACACCGCGGGATTTTTGTATGTCTTGGTGCCGAAAACCGGCGTCACCAAGTATCAGGTCGCTTCGCCCCATCTGAACAAGGTCTCTGAAACGTTGTTCCCCTCTGGCTCGGACGCGACGGCGTTGCTGGTGGACTACAATTCCAACGTCTTTGTCGCGTTTGACAACGGCTCCATCGTTCGGTTTACCATGCCGGATTTTACGACCAACAAAGGACCGGTGACGAATGTGGTCAGCGGCTTTAATTGGGAACCGGCAGGGCTCACTTTGTGCGCCAACGGCCAGCTCGGAGTCAGCGACACGCTCAACGACGCCATTTACCTTGTCAATACCAACTCCGGCGTCGTCTCGCTTCTGACGGGCGGCAATGGCGTGGGCTATCAAGACGGCGGTCCGGCCTTTGCCCAATTTCAGAAACCTCATGGCTTGGCAGGGTCGGCGGACGGCCGGATTGTGGTGTGCGACACCGGCAATAACCGGGTGCGCGTGATCGACACGTTAACGAACACAACGACGCTCTATGGCACCGGCAGCAACGTCTGGTCCACCACCTGTTGCGAGTGCGACCCGGCCCTCTACGCCGGCTGGGTGGACGGCCCGGCGGGCGCCACCACGACCAGCGCTTCCGGGCGCGCGCCCGTCAGCGTGACGATCGACCCTTCCGGCACTCTTTTTGTCACGGAATTAACTTACGACTTGCTCCGCGCCGTCAGCGGCAGCGGATTGACCCCGGTCAACCCGGCCGCGACGAGCGCGACGGCGCTCACCCTGGCCGCGACGGATGTCACCCCCACGAATGCCTCGTTCAATGGAAACGTTAGCCCGGACGGTGATGCCACCGGCTATTATTTTGAATGGGGCCAAAGCACAAATTACAACAATTACACCCCGACGAATTATTTCACGAACAACCTCATACAGAATTACAACGTAGCCTTTGCCACGCTGGCCAATGACATCCTGCTTAATCCGGGCACGACCTATCACTTCCAGTTGGTCGCAAGCAACGCGCTGGGCACCAGCTATGGCGGCGACTTGACCTTCACGACCGCTCCGTTGGGGCCTTTGGCCATCACCCTTTTTGCCACCAATGTCACCGCCACCACCGCCACCCTCAATGCTTCCATTGATCCCAATGGCGATACCAACCTCTTTTATTTCCAATGGGGCTTGACCACCAATTTGGGCAACCGCACCGCCGCGGCCTATCTCACGACAAACCTTAACACTCCTGTGCAAGTGAGCGTGACTTTGAGCAATTTGCTGCCCAACACAAATTACTATTACGAAGTCGTGGCCACCAGCCCCGCCGGTTCCAGTTCCGGCATCGAGCTGTTTTTCACCACGGTCAATCCCCAGCCGCCCATCGTCTCGTTTGGACCTTATGCCGGTTATTTCCCTGAATGCGTGGCGATCGCGGTCACCAGCAGCGTGGCGGCAGTTTATTACACCACCGATGGCGCTGCCCCGTCCACGAACAGCACGGAACTTACCTTGGTCACCAACGATGCCGGCGGCTTCACCAACACCTTGCAATGGTGCAATCCTCAACATGACTTGAGCTTTTTGCAATTCCTGGCTGTCGATACCAATGACCACGTCAGCGCGCTCTTCCAGGGCAGCGCCCCCATCAGCAACCTCGTCGGCTTTCCTCAGCCGGTGACTTCCGGCGCGGGGGCAACCGCCTACCTTCCCGTCGTGGTGGACCTGCAAAGCGGCGCCGCGCTAAAGTCCTTGCAGTTTTTGGTCGAGATAAACCGAGACAGTGTGAGCACGCCCGCGATTACGAATCTCTCTCTTCAGGCCGTGACGCCGAATGACCTGGTGGTTTTCCCAGGTCCTGGAGGCGGCAGCACGCCCGTGCGCTTTCAGAGCTACTCTTCCGGGATGAGCAGCAATGGCTTGCAAGCGGTCATTACCGCCGAAGGAACCAGTTCGGGCATGGACATGGTAAGTTCCGGCGTGGCGCTTCTATTGGCTGTGCCGATTCCCGCTGATGCCGCCATCGGCCAATCCTACACGCTTCAGGTTCTTTACCCCACAGGCACATCCGATGGCCTGCAAAGTCCCGTCTCCCTCAGTGGAATGGCGCCTCAAACGTTGACGATTGGAGACCCGGCCTTCCTCGTGGGTGATTCCGCCCCCGCCAACGGATACGACGCGGGAGAGTTTGGCAATGGCATCCTGGACAACAGTGATGTCAACAATGCCCTTTATGCTTCGGTTGGCATCCGCGTGCCCTATATTGGCAGCGACCTTTACAGCGCCATGGATGCCTATCCGCCGGGAGGCGATGATCAAATCACTTATCTGGATTGGGTGACGATTCTAAATCGGGCCCTGGGCGTGGACACCAACAATTGTATTCGCTACCACACCACCAATGGCCTTGTCACGGCCAGCACGAACTGGTTCCCGGGCGACCCGATTCCTGGCGCCCTCCCAGCGGTGAAACGCGGGACGCCTTCCATGGCAAAAACCTCGATGACCGGAAATCCGCCGGGACTGGTTTGGCTGCGGCAGGCTCTCATCGGCGCGGACACGTTAACCAATGTTGCCCCAGGCTCGACGTGTTCCATCCCCGTATATGTCAACGTCGGCTCAGGTTATAGCCTGGCGGGGTTTCAATTCCTCGCCACGCTTTCCGCCGAAGGCAGCGCTCCGCCTCCAGGCACGGTGACTTTTGTGCCCGCGTCGGAAACTCCAGGTCCCACCTTGCAGTTGCCGGGAAGCTTCACCAATCAGACGGTTTGCGCCTGGGCGCCCGGGGCGTTTCCCGCGTCATTGCGGAATAGCAATTATCTCGGCGTCCTGACCTTCCAGGTGCCACCCGCCGCGCAAAGAGGAGAATCCTATGCCGTGCATTTCGGAGGAGTGAGTGGCGCGCCTGACACGCAAACCCAATATCAATTGGAGAGTCTGCCAGGCTGGGTGTGGGTCGGCTCCGCCGCCCAACAACCCCCGCAGATGACTTCGGATGATTGGCGTCTTTTCTTCTTTGGCAGCTTGACCAACAGCATGGCTGGCGACTATGCCGATGCCGATGGCGATGGCATGCTGAACTGGCAAGAGTATCTGGCCGGGACCAATCCAACCAATCCCGCTTCCAGGCTCCGATTTGATACCGCGGCGGTGAACACCAACGGAACGCCGGGGGCCGCCTTTGGGTGGCTGACCGCTCCGGGCAAAACCTACCTTCTGGAATCAGCCCCTTCCGTGGCTGGAAGCGCTTGGACAGCGGTCAGTACGAACGTGGGCGATGGCAATTACCGCGAATTCGCGCAAACCAACGTCAGCGGCGCCGCCAGCTTCTTTCGCCTTCGCCTGCAACCATGAAAAGACATGCTACGCCAAAGACACATTCCTATAACAATGAGTTAACCAGTAAATGACAGATTATTCCGGAAAAATGCTTGCATGATTCAATGCATAACAAACAGAAACCTATGAAAAATAAAACCCGCAACGACCACGCCTTTTCCGTGAGCCAGCGCTTTCTCCTGGGATGGGCGGCGCTCCTGCTTGTCGCGACCGGTCTGCCGGCGCAAAACGTGTCCACCGTCCTTTCCAACAGCCTCTTCGAGCCCAACAGCGTGGCGATAGATGGCAGCGGCAATGCCTATCTAACCGACTCGCAGTTCGACACGATTGAAAAATTCGTACCCAGCACGGCGACCCTGACGTCCTTGGCCGGTCTGGCGGGGTACTCCGGCACCAACAGCGGTCCAGGGATTGAGGCGCGGTTTGCGCAGCCCATGGGATTGGTGGCCGCCCGCGGCGGTCTCGTCGTGGTGGACCAAGGGAATCAAGCCATCCGCTTTGTTTCTTTTGGCGGCGTCGTGGGCAACAATCCGATTGCCGGAGTTTTCGGCAAGACCGGCACGAACGATGGGCCGGGAGCGTCAGCCACCTTCAATTATCCTTCCGGCATTACGGCCGATGCCGCGGGCAATCTCTACGTCGCCGACCAGGGCAACAACCGGATCCGTAAAATCGATACTGCCAATAATGTTACCACCATCACGAACACCAACGGATATGTCTTCCTGCAACCGACAAGCGTGGCCGTTGATAACAATAATAATATTTGGGTTTCGGACACCGGCAACCAGGTTATTTGCCTGATCAGCAACCAGTCAGTCTATGTCATCGCCGGCACCCCGGGTGTCAGCGGCTTTGATGATTCTTATTCGGCAGCAACTTCGCTCTTCTCACTTCCCACCGCTCTGCTTTTTGTTCCAACCAACAACAGCCTTTTGATCGCGGACACGGGCAATAATGTGCTCCGCAGCGTTTTCGTCACCGACCTTTACGGAACGCCGACGTATCTTGTGGAAACCGTTGCAGGCATTCCTGAAGCCGCCGGCAACAAGGATGGATTGCCTGGCGTCGCTACCTTCAGTGCGCCCGTTGGATTAAGCGTGGACACTTTTGACTACGGCTACTACGTCGTGGATAGAAACGGCGCTCCCACTAGCGGCGTGGGTATCCAGGCCAACGGCGCCTTGCGGGTGTACCAGGCCACGACCCCGTTGCCGCCGCCGACGCCCCCAATTCTCGGATATGTTGTTTTTACCCAACCCGAACCCACCAGCCCCGCGGTCACGCAGTTTACGGCGGCTCCCGAAGCCGTCTTCAACAATTCCGCGATTATCGCCGTTGAGTCGGAAGCCAACACGCGGACTTACGTGACCTATGGCCCTACTGGTTCCGCTATCCCGGCTCCCGGTCCGAGCACAGGCTCTGCGCCTCAGACTTATTTGGGCGACGGACAAACAGAGGCCGCTCCCAGCATCGTTACTCCGCTGCCCGACATGACCATTTACGCTGTGAGTCAAGGGCCAACCGGCGAATTCAGTTCGAACGTCACCGCGCGCTATCAGTGGGTCGTCGCCAACCCCATTGTTACCGGCGACAACGCGGCGGCCTTGCAAGTGACCGATATCACCATCGGCGCCGCCCTCTATTACACAATCGATGGCCACGCCCCGACCAATGGCGCCTCGGACGCTTTTGGCCCCCTCTCCAGTGGCTCCATGATTTCTCTGAACATTACCAACGACGTAACCCTGAATGTCCGCGGGTTCCTCGATAATTACGAGCCAAGCGGCGTTTTTTCCTTGCAACTGAAGGTTTCCAATTATGTCCCCAGCACCGTCAGTTTTTCTGGCCAAAGCAAAGCCGCCGGGACTGGCGCAACTTTGGCTGTGCCAGTCTTTGTGACCATGGCGAGCGTCAATACCTCCCTCAAGTCCATTCAATTCCGGGCCGAGGTCACGCCAACGGGCGGCAACACCGATATGGTTGGTCCCTTGATTGATCACAGTGTCACCCCGCTGGACTTCGTGGTCTATCCCGGGCTGACGGGGACGAACGAGATTTTCGAGTATAATCCCTACGCGCTCGGCTCTGCCGAGGGTCTCACCATCGTCACTTACACCAATTCGGGAATGGATGTCACGGGCATTGGCACAGTGGCCCTTGTCGTGGTTCCCATTCCGGACACCGTCACCTACGGCCAGACTTACAGCTTGTCGATCATCAATCCATCCGGCACCTCGGACGGCAATCAGGCGAGCGTCGGGCTCGTTGGGTTTACCAATACTCTAACCATCACCGATCCTATCTACCTGGCCGGAGATTCCTCGCCCGCTGCTGGATATAACGCGGCGGAGTTTGGCGACGGCACACTGAACAACGCTGACGTCAACAACGCCATGTACGCCTCAGTGGGCATTCGCGTTCCCCCTGTGTTTACGGATGCTTACAATGCCATGGACGTTTACCCTCCTGACGATGGCGATGGCCAAATTGGTTTTTTGGATTGGGATGCCATTCTGAACCGCGCCACAGGCCTGGATACCAACAATTGGATCCGCTTCCGCACCAACGGCGGCGTTCTCATGCACCAGCAAGTGGCTTGGACTCCCGGCGGCCATCCTATTCCGCTCGCGAAGGCTGAACCGCGCGTCCCCCGCCGAGAGAAGTCGATCGGCCAAACGGCCCCCGGCTATGTCTGGGCGCGGCAGGCCTCTTTTGCCGCGGTGACGCAGACCGATGTGGCTCCCGGATCGGTTTGCTCCATCCCTGTCTTTGTCAATGTCGGCCCCGGCTCCAGCCTGAGCGGCCTTCAGTTCCGCGCCGTTCTCTCCGCCGAGAGCAACGCGCCTGCACCCGCGGCGATCACCTTCGCACCTGCCGCGGGCGTTCCCAACCCCATCGTTCTTCCAGGCCTTGGAGCCAATGATGTCGCCTACTTCTGGACGCTGGGAAGTTTCGCCAAGGCGCTGCAAGGCAGCAATTACCTCGGAACCATTACCTTCACTGTTCCGGCAAGCGCCCAGGCAGGTCAATCCTATGCTTTGCATTTCAAGGGTGCGGACGGCGCTCCCGATATGCAAACGGTCTATCAGTTTGAGAGCTTCCCGGCCCGGGTCTGGGTTAACTCTCCAGCGCTGCAACCGCCTCAGATTTCGTCCGATGAATGGCGCACGACCTTCTTTGGCAGTCCAGCCAGCGCCCTCGCGGCCGACAATGTCGATGCCGACGGTGACGGAATGCCGAACTGGCAGGAATACCTGGCGGGAACCAACCCGACCAATGCCCTTTCCAAGCTGCAACTGAGCACTTCCAGTTTCATTACCAACGGCACGGCAGGCGTGGCCTTTACCTGGCTGACCGCTCCGGGCAAGAGCTACACTCTCCAATCCAGCCCGGCCTTAACCGGGGCCAATTGGACGGAAATCAATACCAACGTGGGTGACGGCAACAACTACCAGTTCGTTGTCACCAACCGCGACGCGACCGCGCTCTTCTATCAGTTGCGGCTCAACCAGTAAGCATTTGGCAAACTCATTGTTCCGATGCCCGGCGGCCCCATAGGTGGCCCCGGGCATCGTGGTTTATGCTGAACGCCACAGATTCGTACAGGGGAACACAGATTCTCTGAGAAGTCGGCTTTGTGTCGCAACTCCTTCCAATCTGTGCCGCGATCGCGGTTTACTGGATGGCCAGTTCCTGCTTGATGTTGAATTTCTCCACCCGTTTGCGGAGCGTGGCCCGGGTAATTCCCAGCAATTTGGACGCCCGCACCTGGTTGCCGTTGGTTTCCAACAATGCCTGAATGATGAGCTCCCGCTCGACGGTCGGCAGAATCTTGAGCTTCGGATTGTCCCGCGCCCACTGAAAAAGCGTGCGGGTCAGGGCCGCCAAATCGGCGGGCTGGTCGTCGGGACGCGGCGCGGCTGGCACGGGCTTGCTCCCCGGCTTCTCCGCGGCCGGCGCGCGTCCGGCGGAAATGAGCGCGGGCAAGTCTCCCGGTAAAATCACGTCTCCCTTGGCCATGACCATGGCCCGCTGCATGACATTCTCCAATTCCCGCACGTTGCCCGGCCAATGAAAGCGTTCCAGCAATTCCACCGCGGCCGCGGCGATCAGTTTGGGCTCCCGCCCTTGCACTTGGGCGAATTTCTTCAAAAAGTAATTGATCAATAAAGGAATGTCGGAGCGCCGGTCGCGCAGCGGCGGAATATGAATCCGCACGACATTGAGCCGGTAGAACAAGTCCTCCCGGAATTCCTTCGCTGCCACCGCTTCTTCCAACGGCTTGTGCGTGGCGGCAATGACTCGCACATCGACCTGGATCGGCTGGTTTCCACCCACCCGTTCAAAGGAGCCCGATTGCAGCACACGCAAGATTTTCGCCTGGGTCGAAAGCGTCATGTCGCCAATTTCATCCAGAAAGATGGTGCCGCCGTCGCATTGCTCAAACTTCCCGATGCGTTGCGTCGTCGCCCCGGTGAAGGCCCCTTTCTCGTGCCCGAAGAGTTCGCTTTCCAAAAGGTTCTCCGGAATGGCCGCGCAATTGATCGCGAGGAAGGGCCGGCCGTTTCGTTTGCTGTGATGGTAGATGGCGCGTGCGACTAGTTCTTTGCCGGTCCCGCTTTCACCGGTGATCAACGCCGTGGCATTGCTGGCCGCAAGTTGGCCAATGACCTTGAAAACCTCCTGCATGGGCTCGCTTCGGCCAATGATGCCCACGTCGTAATCTTCCGATTCCAGGAGCGGTTCATAAGACACCACCTGCCGCATGTCGCGCGCGGCCTTGAGGGCATTGAGAATGATCTGTTTGAGCCGGGGGACGTCAAAGGGTTTGAGCAAGTAATCGTACGCCCCCAATTTCATCGCCTCGATGGCGGTCTGGGTTGTGCCGTAGGCGGTCATCATGATGACCATTTGTTTGGCGTCGGTTTGGCGAAGGCGGCGGAGCGTTTCCAGGCCGTTCATGCCCCCCATGCGCACGTCCATGATGACCAGGTCCGGCTTCAAGCGCGGGATGAGCCGCAGCCCTTCTTCCCCGCTGTGGGCGGTCGTCAATTCAATGTCGGGCTGATCAAAGATGCGCCGAAACGAATACTGCACATCCGCTTCGTCGTCGATTAACAGCAATTTATCCATATAAACTATCCGCCGAATTGCAGGCGCGCCTCGGTTTTTAAGAGGGCCTCCAGGTTCGGCCAGCGCACGTCATTCATGGTGTAGAAGGCGTTCAAATAGATCGCGGCTTCTTCCGGCGGATATTTGGCCAAAAGCTTCTCCACCGCGCCGCGGAGTTTTTCGTCTTCCACGCTGGCCGGGAGATCCTCCACCGCGCCGTCTTTGTGGGCGATCCCCAAGGCATCGAGAAAATCGGCCAGCATCGCGGTTTTCCCCTTCATCAGCCATTCGCGCAAGAGGTTGGCTGAAACCAGTTCCAGCCGGGGCTTCGCCAGCACTTCCGCCATGCCGGCGTGGCGCGTGGCGCGCGGGCTGCGCTCCAGAAACGCTGGCCGCAGTTTTCGGGACTCCGCTACCGCCGCCAGGGCGCCGCGGTAAAGTTCCTTGTTGTTGTCATGCGCGAATTCAATGATGCGCACGGCCAGGGCTGGGGACATAAATCCAAACAACTCGTGTGATGTCAACATACCATACCTGCCGCCTACACTAGACACTGCTCCGCAAATCGCAAGCTTCGGTTGGCGTTTCCCGCGAACCGTAAATGGACCGTGCGATATGGTTTTTAGCCCGGTCCACCGCCTTCTCCAAGGAGCAACCGCGCGCCAGCCAGGCCGTGATCGCCGCCGAATAGGTGCATCCGGTGCCATGCCAGCCGCCTCCCGGGAGGCGCGGCGTCGTCAACAGCCATTCTCCCCGGCTGCTGTAAAGAAAATCCACCGCCTCGTTCGTCCCACGCAAATGCCCCCCTTTGGCCAGCGCCGCGCAGCCGTAACGCCGGAAAATGGCGCAAGCCGCGGCCCGCAAATCCTCCACGGTGGCGATTCTTCTTCCGAGCAAAATCTCCGCTTCGGCCACATTGGGCGTCACCAGCATGGCCAGTGGCAGCAAATCACGCCGCAGGACCGATAAACCGCCTGCTTGCAGCAGCCTCCGCCCGCTGGTGGACACCATGACCGGGTCCACCACCAGCGGCAGGGACGGCGCTTGTTTAAAAAAAGAAGCCACTTCCGCCACAATTGCGGCCGAATAGAGCATTCCCGTCTTGGCCGCCGCCAGCGGCATGGAGCCGGCGGCCGCTTCGATTTGCGCCCGCACCAGCGCTGGGGAGCATGGTTCCATCCGCGACACGGTTTGGCGGTTCTGCGCCGTCACGCAGGTGATGGCGCTGGCCCCATGCACCTTCAGCAAAACAAAGGTCTTCAAATCCGCTTGGATGCCCGCCTCGCCGCCGCTGTCCGACCCGGCAATCGTCAGGGCCACTGGCATGTTGCTCTCTCGCACTTTTAGATCTTTTCCCGAATTGAACGGCGGGCAAATCGCCGTGGTTTTCCCTTCTCGCGGGTGTTGCGCGGATGGTGTTTGCGGATGGGGGTGATCGTCTTCTCACGGCTCCGCGCGGCCAGCACCAGCGGGCAGCCTTCGTAACCGAAAGCTTTCCGCATTTGGTTTGACAGATACTTTTTGTACTGCTCGGAAAACAGATCGGCCCGGTTGACGAAGAGCAGGAAGATGGGCGGCGACTGCTTGATTTGCGTCGCGTAAAAAAACTTCAAGCGATGGCCGGCCGAACTCACGGGCTGCCGTTGCGCGATGGCGTCGTTCAAAGTGCGGTTCAAAATGGCCGTCGGCACCTTCTGGCGCAATTGCGCGGCGACATAGCGGATCGATTCCAGCAGTTGTTCCAAATGAAAGCCGGATTTCGCCGAGGTGAAAATGACCGGGGCATAATCCAGGAAGAACAACTGTTCCCGCACCCAGTTGCCGAAGTCGGCCAGCGAGGTCAGGGGGCTCGTCTGGCCTTCGCGCCGCTTTTCCTCCCGCTGGTTTAATACTCTGCGGCCTCTCTCCACTCCCGAGGCCACCAAATCCCATTTATTGATCACCACCACGCAGGCCTTGCGCTCTTCAATGATCTTGTCGGCCACCTTTTTGTCCTGCGCGAAAACGCCCGCCTCCGCGTCCAGGACGAAAATGACAATGTCGCAACGCGCGATGGAATCCTCCGTGCGTTTGACGCTGAAGAATTCGACTGAATCCCGCACCCGCTTTTCCTGGCGGACGCCCGCTGTGTCAATGAGAGTATATTTTTGCCGCACCCCGCCGGTCTCGACTTCAAACGGCACATCCACCGCGTCCCGCGTGGTGCCGGGAATGGGGGTGACAATGACTCGCTCGGAATGCGTCAGGGCGTTGATGAGGGAGGATTTGCCGACATTGGGCCGGCCGACAACGGCCAATTTCAGCGGCGGTTCGGCATCGGACTCCGGCGGAGTCTCTCCCGCGATCGCGGCGGGCAAACCGGCCAGGGCCGCGGTCATGAGCGCGTCGATGCCGCGTTGGTGGATGGCACTGACCGGAAAAATGCCCGGAAACCCCAGCTCGGAAAACTCGTCCGCACCGGCGTTTTCCGCCTCATTGTCCGCTTTGTTGACAGCGATGAGGGCGTTCTTGCCGGCGCGCCGCAGCCGCTGGGCCACCTCCCGGTCCAGCGGCACAACCCCCTCGCGCACATTGACCACCAGAATGATAACGTCCGCCGCTTCGATGGCCAGTTGCACCTGGGCAAAGGCCGCCTCGGCGATGACGTCACTGGCCTTTTCCCCGCGCAACAGTCCGATCCCGCCCGTATCGACGAGCGTAAAGGGGCGCCCGTTCCACTCCACCTCGGAGGTGACGCGGTCGCGGGTCACTCCCGGTTCGTTATGGACGATGGCGATACGTTTGCCGGCGATCCGGTTAAAGAGCGCGGACTTTCCGACATTGGGCCGGCCGACAATAGCAATAAGACCTGGCATCACGCCGCACTCTACGCGCGATTGCCATCGCAAGCCACACTGGATTTCGTGCCCCCTGGCGATTTGTGCCTTGTGGCAGTTCGGCGCGGAAACCTCGGCGCAGCGGGGCAATGCAGACAACCGTGACTTTGCCCGCGACCTGGTCGCCCTCAGCGCCGGAGTGAAGTTTTAATCTCCAACGCTGCAAGACGATCATCGCTGTCGAATGGTTTCCTCCTCATGAATTTTCCTCCGCGCCGAAAGAATGGCGGCGCGTCCGAGGTAGCCGACCACCTGCCTGGGGTCATGGCGCTCCACCACCGGCAACCGGCCAACGTCGCGGTCGAGCATTTTTGTCAGGGCGGCGTACAACGGTTCATCCGGAAAGGCGACCACGAGATCCGTGCTGCCGGCTTCGGCCACAGTCATTTCTTCTCTCTTCTTTTGTCGTATCGCCCGGAAAATATCGCCCCGTGTGATAATGCCCGCGAGCCTGTTTTGCTCGTCCATAATCAAAGTTCCTTGCCGCCGGCTCAGGTCTGAATTCCCGCCCGTGATGAGGTCCGAAAGTTCTTTAAGCTTCATCGTCGCCGGGACGCTCGGCACCTCCTCGTCCATCACATCGCGCACTCGCGCGAGTTCAAACGGGTCAATGGCGTATTCGCGCGTGATGTGATGGCCACGGCGGGCGAGCTTTTCGGTCAGGATCGAACGGCGCATGATCAGCACCGTGACGCCTAGCGCCGCCACGGACCCGATCAGCAACGCGGGGAAAAGATTGAAGTCGCGCGTCAATTCCACGGCGAAAACCATCGCCGTCAAAGGCGATCGCATCGTGCCGCCCATCATCGCCGCCATGCCGATCAACGCCCAAAGCCCCGGATCGCCGACCGGAATCCACGAACCGACGAAGGCCCCGAGCGCTCCGCCCATGATGAGCAAAGGCGCCAGCACTCCGCCGGAAGTGCCGGAGCCCAGGGCGATCGCCCAGACCAGCGCCTTGGCCACGAGCAAGGCAATGACTACCGCCCCGACCAACTCGCCCCGCAGCAGACTATGGATGGTATTGTAGCCAACGCCGAGGACGCGCGGTTCCATCACGCCGCCCACGCCGATGAAGACCGCGCCAATGGCCGGCCACCACATCCAGTGCCAGGGCAGCTTTTGGAAAGCATCTTCGCAGGCATAAACGAGCAGGGTTAACAGGCCGGAAGCAAACCCCGCCAGCACGCCAAGCCAGGCCGCGATCGCCAACTCCGTGCCGGAAACTGGCGCATGAAGCGCGACGGGGAAGATCGGTCCGGCGCCGAGCAAAGGCACGCGCAGAACCGAGGCGATAATCGAACTCACCGCCACGGGAATAAAGCTGCGCGGCTTCCATTCGAACAACAACAGTTCCACGGCCAGCAAGACCGCCGCCACAGGGGTGGCGAAGACGGCGGACATGCCCGCCGCCGCGCCGGCCACCAGCAACGTCTTGCGCTCGGCCGCGCTCAGGTGGAATTGTTGCGCGAAGAGGGAGCCGAAGGCCCCGCCCGTCATAATGATCGGTCCCTCCGCGCCGAAAGGTCCGCCGGTGCCAATGGAAATGGCGGCGGAAAGCGGTTTGAGAAGCGCCACCCTCAGGTCAATACGGCTGCGGCCCAGCAGAATGGCTTCCAGCGCTTCGGGAATGCCGTGCCCGCGAATCTTCTCGGAACCGAACCGCGCCATCAGCCCGATGATCAGCGCTCCCGCCACCGGCACCAGCACGACCCATAATCCCAGATGATTGCCTTGCGGCACCGCCGGGCCCGCGGTCCAGCGCTGATAAAAAGCCAGGTTCGTGATGGCGGCAATCAACCAAAGCAAAGCAGAGGCGACAAGAGAGCCGATGGCGCCGACGACCAGCGCCATGGCGGACAAGAGGAGGACGCGGCGGTCCGTGCTAAAATCCGCCAATTCATCCTCCCGGGCCGCGGCGGGGCGGGCCGCTTTGCCGGCAAAGACCGAAGGAATAACTGGTTGAGTTTGCATCCAGCAACCGCACATTATATCGCGGCAAGATATATGTCAAACGGGGATTGGCTTTGCCCGCCCAATGGTTAGACTGGCGATTGGATGGCGAGACCCAGTCAACTCAGCAAATCGCAGTACGAAACGCTGGCCGCGTTTCGTTACGCCCTCCGCCGCTTCATCCGTTTTAGCGAGGAAGCCGCGCAGGCCGCCGGCGTCACGGCGCAGCAGTATCAGGCCTTGCTGGCCATCAAGGGTTTTCCTGGGCGCGACAGCGTCACCGTGGGGGAGTTGGCGGAACGATTGCAGCTTCGTCATCACAGCGCGGTTGGGTTGGTTGACCGGTTGGCGGCGGAAAAACTGGCCGTGCGCGTGCCGTCCGCCAAAGATCATCGCCAGGTTCTCATTCAAGTTACCGACCGCGGCGAGACGGTGGTGGAGAAGATCGCCTCGGTCCACCGTCAACAACTGAAACGAATTGGTCCGGAAATCCGCCAGTTGCTTGAGCAGCTTGTCCGCGCCGCGTGAGGAGTGCATGGAAACGGGCACGGTAACAAACCTCTCTCCGCCCGCCGCCAAGATAAAACTGTTTCGGTCCCTTTTTCGAGGCAGAGAAGATGTTTATCCCCGCCGTTTCGAGAGCCGCAAGAGCGGGAAATCCGGCTACGCGCCCGCCTGCGCCAATGAATGGGTCCGCGGCACCTGCGAAAAGCCGCGAATCAAATGCACGGACTGCCCTCATCGCCGATTTTATCCGATCACGGACGAAGTCATTGGCTGGCATCTCTCGGGCCGGGATGACCGGGGCCTGGATTTCGTCATGGGCGTCTATGCCATGTTGCTGGATGAGACCTGTTTCTTTCTGGCGGTGGATTTCGACGGCGAAGATTGGACCCGGGATGCGGCGGCGTTTCTCGAGACGTGCCGGCGGCTTGAAGTGCCCGCCATCCTGGAACGTTCGCGATCCGGCAATGGCGGCCATGTGTGGTTTTTCTTTGCGGAAGCCATTCCTGCCGTCCTGGCGCGCAAACTGGGTTCGCTCGTGCTCACCGAGACGATGGAGTTGCGTCCGGAAATTGGTTTCGATTCCTACGACCGGCTGTTTCCCAATCAGGACACGCTGCCCAAAGGCGGATTCGGAAACCTCATCGCGCTGCCCCTCCAGAAACGGACCCGTCAGCGCGGCAACACTGTTTTTCTTGACGACAGTTTTGTTCCGCACGCCGATCAATGGGCTTTCCTGGCGTCAGCGCGGCGAATAAGCCGGGCGCAAGCCGAGTCCCTGGCGCGCGCCGCGGAATCCAAGGGACGGATTATGGGGGTGCGCATGGCTCTGGCGGATGAGGATGATGACAATCCGTGGACGGCCCCTCCGTCGCGCCGCCGAAGAGAACCACCCCTTCCAGGACCGTTGCCGGACACGATCGAAATCATCCTCGGAGACCAAATCTATATCGCCAAAGAGAACCTTGGGCCCGGGCTGCGCAACCGGTTATTGCGCCTGGCCGCGTTTCAAAATCCCGAATTCTATCGCGCGCAAGCCATGCGCCTGCCGACTTATGACAAGCCAAGAATTGTTTCTTGCGCCGAGGACCACCCGCGGCATTTCGCCCTGCCGCGAGGGTGCCTGGACGATGTGATGGAAACGCTCACGGCGCTCAAAATCAAACCGGTTCTCCGCGATGAGCGCTGCCGCGGCGTGCCCTTGAAGGTCGCATTTCATGGGGCATTGCGGCCCGATCAGCAAGCCGCCGCTGAGGCGCTGCTCGCGTTCGACACGGGTGTGCTGGCCGCCACCACGGCCTTCGGCAAAACGGTGGTGGCGGCCTGGCTCGTCGCGCGACGGGGCGTCAACACGCTGATTTTAGTTCACCGTCAGCAACTCCTCGAACAATGGATCGAGCGCTTGTCTTCGTTTCTGAACCTCCCGGCCAAGACGATTGGCAGATTGGGAGGCGGGCGCAAAAAATTGACGGGCGTCCTGGACGTGGCGTTAGTGCAAAGCCTTGTTCGGAAAGAGACGGTGGATGATCGCGTGGCCAATTATGGCCACCTCGTTGTGGATGAGTGCCACCACATTTCCGCGCGCAGTTTTGAATTGGCCGTCCGCCGCGCCAAGGCGAAGTATATCACCGGCTTGTCCGCCACGGTGGCTCGCAAAGACGGGCATCACCCTATTATCTTCATGCAGTGCGGCCCGGTTCGCCATCGTGTGGACGCCAAGGCCCAGGCGGCCGTGCGCCCGTTTGCTCATCATGTCCTGGTCCGTCCGACGGGATTTCACGCCGAGCCGTCCGGTCCCGATCCGCGGGTGGAATTTCAAAAGTTGTATGGGGCCTTGTGGAGCAATGAGAGGCGAAACCAGATGATTTGCGCGGACGTTGTCAGTGCCGTGAAAGAGGGGCGGTCGCCTCTGGTGCTGACGGAGAGGATTGAACACTTGCAATGTCTGGCCCAATTACTGTCGCCCGAAATTCCGCGTTTGATCCTGCTGCAGGGAGGCCAAAGCAAGAAAGTGTTGACGGCCGCTCGCGCGCGATTGGCCGAAGTTCCCGAAACCGCGGGGCGGGCCGTTCTGGCCACGGGAGGATACATCGGGGAAGGCTTCGATGATCCTCGTTTGGACACGTTGTTCTTGACGTTACCGGTTTCTTGGCGGGGGACCATCGCGCAGTACGTCGGGCGGCTTCATCGTCTGCACGAGGGCAAACGCGAAGTGCGGGTCTATGATTATGCCGACTTGGATGTCCCGATGCTCTCCAGAATGTTTGACAGACGGTGCCGGGGGTATGAGGCCCTCGGTTACACCATTCTGCTGCCCGGGAGCGCCCTGCCGGGCTGGCCGGCCGAGGTCCCACTGCCGATTGATCCGGAATGGAAACAGGATTACGCCGCCAGCGTTCGCCGGCTCATCCGCGATGGAGTGGATGTTCCCCTGGCGAACCTCTTCGTGCATGTGGCGCGGTCTCCGGCGGCCAGCGCCGAGGGAGAGGATCGTGCCCGGAGCGCCAGCGAAGCGTTTCTTTTCCGCCGCCTGCAAACCTTGCGCGCCACGACCGGCCGTTTTCGATTGAACGTGGAGTTGCCCATTTCGTTTGACGGCTATGGAAAGATGGAGGTGGATTTGTTGTGCGCGGAAGCCGGCCTGGCCATTGAGTTGGACGGCGCGCAGCATTTCGCCGAGGTTGACGGGTATCGCCGGGACCGGCGGAAAGACGCCCTGCTACAGCAAAACGGATATTTTGTCTTGCGATTCCTGGCGGAAGACGCCGGCCAGCGGCTCGATCAAGTTCTGGACACCATATTGGCCGCTCTCAGTCATCGTGATGCTGCTGAACTAAACCGAACCAAAGACCAAGAGCGCCATTGCGGTTCGCCAAGCATTTGCATGGAAGAACCGCGACTTGTAGGTGGGGTCTTCCGTTGCGGCGATCGCTAAGGGGCCATGCAAAAAAATTTCGGCGTGCCTGAAACGGTCCGATCGCGCTTCAATTGAGAATTGGTCAATGAGGACTGTACGAACGATTTACCTGAAATGTCCTGTCGCATAATTTGCCGCCACACTGCAAGCAGAATCCTCCCTTTCTTCAATTTGCCGAGCTCTTTGTGAGCGGCTTTCCATCTTTCCACCCGCATTGTTTCGACGCAGCGCAATGGCGTCCAAACAGATCGGTCAAAAGGGTGGAAGCCAATTCACGTCGAGAACCTTTGAAGAAGCTCGCGAAGTTCCGTCAGGAAACGTTGAACATCTTCTTTCTTTACGGGGTTTCCGTGAGCCGCTTCGTTGCCGATGGCGGTAAGCGCGTCTATTTGTTTGAAAACCACCTTGTCGTAAATCCTCTTCTGGTACAGCTCCGTATTAAAATCGGCGATGGTCGGGCGCGGCCTTGAAGGGAGGCAGGCATTTACCGTTGCGAGACGGCGCAGACGCTCCTCAAGCACCGCCGCGACTTTCAGGCCAGCCTGCGGAAGGGGTCGTTTCTGAGGCGCTCGGTCCACCAGTCAGGGTGTCAGCAATTGAAAACCGAGGATTTGGAAGTCGGCGGGGTTGGCGGTGAGGACCTGGCGTACGCCCGCCGTCCAAAGGATGGCCGCAAGCTGCGTGTCGAGAATCCGTTTGCGCCCAAGTTGATGGCGCTGCATCCAGTCAAGAAAGAGGGTTGTGGACTCGCTGTTTGGAAAGACATGCTGGACCTCCGCGGCGTGCCACCAGAAGCGGGCCTTGGACACCGCTTCCTCCGGCGTAAGGGGGTTTTGAAAACGGCGCGGGTCGGTGACGACATGAATGAACTCGGCGAGGACTTGCGGCGCGAGAGCGAGCGGGACTTGGGGTTGCAGAATCTCTCGTTGCAGGAGTTCGTGCGCGGTCTTGTGGGCGGGCAGCTCGATGAGTTGGAGCTGAACCAGAAAGGTGGTGTCAGCGCCAATCATGAGCGCGGGCCAAGCATTTCACCCAGGGTGTCGTCCAACGGCGAAGGAAAAGGCCGAAGCACCGCTCCCACGGACTTTGGCTCCAGGTGGCGCAACGAGGCGCGCGCGGTCACGGGAGACAGCCGGGCAACAGGTTGGTTGGCTTCGGTGATGAGCAATTCGCCTTCGCGGGGTAAATCCCGCACGAGTTCCAACAGGTGTTTCTGCGCCTCAGACAATGTCACAGTTTGCATGGCAACATTATCTCATGAATCATGGCGAAAGCCAACCTCGGAATTGAACAAGGAAACCGTGACGGTCAGTCCTCGGAAATTGGTATTCGTATATTGAGGATTTGTCATTTGTCATTGCAGGCCCCGCTCCGCCAAAACACGAGTTTTTGTCATGCCGCACCGGGGTTCTTCAATGCCAAATAACAAATTCTCACTGACCAATTCCCAATGGCTCTGAGGAACGCGGGGCCGGGGGCGCACCCGTTCATGTTTGAATTGCGCCTCATTCTCGGAAATTGATTTTGCGCGGGCGCTAAGGGAAGCAAGTAGTGGAGTGATGAGGGCATGATGTCTGAAAACCCGCTACACCCGCTACATCGTTGATGGTCAGGCACTTAAGTAGCTACAAAACCCGCGACAGACCCGCTACGGACCCGCTACATTTGCCTGTACACCCATGTGGTCAGCGAGCCGCGCAAAGGCCGCCGCATCAATCCAAATGTTTTGGCTTGGTTTAAATCGGTGGATGATGACGCCATATTCCTGAGCGTTTTGGTCATCGGAGAAATCCGCAAAGGCATCGAACAGGCACGATGCAAAGACCCAGTCAAGGCTCGCGCGCTGGAGGACTGGCTCAACGGATTGGAACGGCGTTACGGCGATCAGATCCTCCCCATCACGCAGGCAGTGGCGGATCAATGGGGTCGTCTGAGCGCGATTCGCCCCCTTTCCACGGTGGACGGATTGCTGGCGGCGACTGCGCTGGTGCATGACCTGACGCTGGCGACCCGGAATTCAGCCGACGTCGTACACACGGGAGTCGTTCTGCTTGACCCTTTCGCAGCTTCCTGAGCCCGGCGCCATGTGATCGAACATTCCTAATTTCCGGCTTCACAATTCGCGTAGCAAGCCCCACCTTTGACTCGCTGTGAAAAACGAATCTTTTTCAAAAAACGGTTCAAGCGCCAAGCGGGCTCAAAGCCCGGGCGCTCCGTCGGGCGCGCCCACGTACCAGATCAAAATCACGCTGGAACTCGTCAAGCCGGCGATCTGGCGCCGATTATCCGTGCCCGGCAACGCCAGCTTGGGCTGGCTCCATGCTGTCATCCAATTGGCGATGGGCTGGACCAACAGCCACCTGCATCAGTTCGCCGCGGGTGGCCGGCTCTTCTCGGAGCCGCAGGTCAATACCCCACAGTTCGGGGGCGAGTCGGAGGTCCTGGATGAAGCCAAGTTTTCCATCCGGGATGTCGCGCCATGCGCAAAGGATGTTTTGTATTATGAATATGATTTCGGGGACACCTGGCAGCATGCCATCGTTGTGGAAAAGATCCTGCCGCCGGAGCCCGACGGGGCGACAACCGCCGTATGCCTGGCCGGCAAGCGCGCCTGCCCGCCAGACGACTGCGGCGGGCCTGGGGGCTACCAGGACTTGGTGAAGATTCTCCGCAACCCCAGGCACGAAGAGCACAATTCAATGAAGGAATGGCTCGGACGCCCTTTCGATCCAGAGGCGTTCGATGCAACCCGCACAAACGCATACCTGCGGATGCTGAAGTGGCCCCGCACGTCGGAAGCGCAGCTTCGCCGCGCGCTGATGAAGCGGGATGGCTACAGCGAATAAGCGGGTGCAAACGATGGGGACGCGGTAGCAGAGTTTAACTTGCGAGATCATATGTTTTCTCCCTATGGCCTTGAGGCCAAGTCCTGGAAGCGATGGCAAAGCCTGGCCGGAGAATGCCAACGGCGTCTCACCGGCTGCCAGATCGCCGTCGGCAATCCCGGCGCCATTCTGAAAGATATTGACACTTTGCTGGAGTTCGTTGGCCCTGGCGGCATCGTCACCAAGAGCCGCAACGCCAGTTTGCCCAGCGAATCGCTCACGGAACTCAACGCCAAAGTGAGTCATCCCGTCCAATTGGCGTTAAAGCGCGCCCTCCTGCGCGATTACCCGAACCTCGCGGGGATTTTCATTTTGACTCGCGTCATGGACCTGCTGCAAATGAAGGGCCATCGCCTGATGGTTTGTCCCGAGGCGCTGGACTTCTGGCGGAGCCTGAACGCCACGGAGCAATATTTCGCCTTGCTGGAGGCGCTTCTTTTCCAGGCCCAATCCGAGGTTTTGGGTGGCGAGCGCACCCGCGAGCAGCCTCAGTCCGCCGAACTGACCGTGTTCTTTCTGGGCCAGCTGAGCGATCGCTGGCGCGATTTTGACCATTACGAGTCGGTGCGCCTTTTTGGACCCCGGGGCGAGTTCCCGCCGTGGCGGCTATTTGTGCTGCAACAATGCGGGATGATTGAGATCCGACCGGCGGATTTCTCCCAGCGGGGTCGGAGCTCTTGGGGCGGGCGCGGCTGGCTTGCCGGTGGCACCAAACTAACTCCCTGGGGAACGGCGGTCACTTGGGGTCTGGTCCAGTTCGTGAAAGCAATGGAGGAGGAATATGAGGAAGCAGGGAGCGAAGAGGAGTCCGAGTCGGAAGAAGAGGCGGCTGAGACCGAGCCGCAGGCCGAGTTCGGGATGCTTCAGCCGATATTCAATCCCTACTTCCCTGAATTTCAGACTGTTTATGCGCGCCCGGTCGTCGAACCAAGGCGGGGAGCCCACATTTTCAAGGTCGGCCTTGCACGATGGTATGCGGGGTGGGATGACGGCAGCAGCATCTGGCGCCGATTCGCCGTGCCGCCGGGTATTTCATTGGACGGGTTGGCAGGAGCAATCCTTCACGCCTTTAAGTTGGACGACGACCACCTGTACGACTTCCGCTATCGCGACCAGCGCGGCAAGGGTCGCGTTTATAATCATCCTTGCACGGACGAAGGGCCCTTCACGCCGGAAATTGCGGTGGGTGAAACGGACCTGGCGGTGGGAGGCGAAATGCTCTTCACCTTTGACTACGGAGACGATTGGCAATTCAAGGTGCGTCTGGAACAAATTGAGGCCGAACCCTGCCGGCTGCGGGAACCGAAAGTGATCGAATCGGCGGGCAAGGCGCCGGCACAATATCGCTCGTTTGACTGACCCATGAGAATTGCCGCGGTTGCGACGGTTGCCAGGTCGCGAATCCTTATCGTGACTATGGCTTTCCTGCTGTTGATAAGCCCGGCAGCGACCGCTGGCATCGCGCCATCCCAGGTGCAGGTATTCCGCAGCGGAACCCAAGGCTATCACACTTTCCGCATTCCAGCCGTCGTCCGCGCCAGCAACGGGACTTTGCTGGCCTTTGCCGAAGGCCGCAGGAATAATTCCGGCGACATCGGCGCGATTGACTTGGTTCTTAAACGCAGTTTCGACAATGGACTGACTTGGGGGCCCCTTCAGTTCATAGGCGGTGATGGCACCAATACCTTCGGCAACCCTACGCCCATCGTCGATGTGTTGACCGGCAAAATCCTGCTGCTGACCAGCCGCAACGCCGGCAACGTCACGGAAAATGAGGTGCTGGCGGGCACAGTAAAAGATCGCCGCGCTTTCGTGCAAGAAAGCGGTGATAACGGGGCGACCTGGAGCGCGGCCAGAGAGATAACGTCCACCGCTAAACGAGCGGATTGGCGGTATTACGCCACCGGACCGGGACATGGAATCCAACTGGCGCGCGGCGCGCACGCTGGCCGGCTCATCGCTCCGTGCAATCATAGTACCAGCCACTCCGCCGACTGGTCAGCGGGCGGAGCGCACTTGCTCTTGAGCGATGACGCTGGAGCGACGTGGCGCATTGGGGCCGACGACAGCCCGAACGATGGCCGGGTCAACCCCAATGAATGCTCCGCCGTGGAACTGACCGATGGGCGGATTTACGTCGCCGCCCGCTGTCAAGAAGGCACTGTCGAGGGCCACCGCGCCTTTGCCCGCAGCAGTGACGGGGGCGCGACGTTCGACGCTCCGTTTGCCATCGCGGCCAGCCTCGTGTCGCCGGTCGTGGAGAGCTCCGTGGTGCGTTGTTTCGCCATCGACCAAGGAGGCCAGACCAACCGCATTCTGTTTTCCGCCCCGGGCGACCCTTCCGAGCGCCGCCAGATGAAGGTTTGGAGCAGCTTCGACGAGACGCGAACCTGGAGCACGGCGAAGGTGATATTTGAGGGGCCTTCGGCTTACTCGGATATGGTCAAGCTGCCAGGGGGAAAGGCAGGGCTGCTCTTCGAATGCGGCGACAACACCCCCTATGAGCGGATTGTGTTCGCCGTCTTCGGCGCTGCTTTTCTTGACGCCTTGGAGCCGGTTCCATCGCCTGGGAAGCCACCCCGATCAGGACCGTGATCAACGAAGCGTTTTAGCGATCGGACCAGGAAGTCCCCTCAGGAGAAGGTGCGCGGGCCCCGCGCCACGCGCCATCAACCCACTCAAATGCGAAGCTTGTATTCGCGAGAGCCAAACTCAAACGCGATACCATCTACTCCAACGATTCTGCTGCCCACGTCTTTCAGCGTCTCGACAATTTCAAGCAAAAGGTATTGTCCAGGCTGGCTCTCGCAGGTGCAATCCGGTCGCAGCGCCCAAAAAAGGACCTTCAAATTGCGCTCTTCCCGCACATACACCACCACCCCGACCAGCAGCGGATTGAACTCGTTTGTGCGAAAGTAAAGGGTCTGGGCATTTTCAATGCGGGGCAGGACAAGACGCAACATCCCTTCCCTTCTTACGATTTTCGGACCGCCATATCCTTCCACCGCGCGCACGACCGAGTCGCGCAGCCGCGCTTGATTCTCATTAAAGAAAAACAGCCTCTCCAAAGCCGCCCTGTCCGCCGCCGGCAAGGTGGAACTCACTTGATATTTGGGCCTTTCAGGAAACTGTTTCATTTGCGCGCGAGAAGTATCTGAGCTGCTTGGCCGCATTCAGGCACGCAGCCATCGTTTCAGGGTCTTGGCCAGTTCCAACGCACGTTCGTTTCGGGCCAGGTGATTATCTCGGAACTCAGACAGCCGGCGTCGAACGAACGCCTTCAGTTTATATTTTGGAGACCGCTCCACCCGGCAAGCCTGGTACGGTTTATATTGCAGCGCGATGGCGCGCTGTTCTCCCGCTTCCAGATCAAGTATCAAACACACATTGCCGGCCTCCATCCGATAAGGAACGTCTTTTCCGTCAACGGTCGCGTTCAAAATCCGCTCTGGTTCACTTTCCGGCTTGCGGCAATCAAAACGGGCCCGTTGCGGCAGCGGGTTGCGCAAGAGAAAAGTGGCCGTGACGAATTTGACGGCGTAGCTTCCGGGGCCGATGAGTTGATAATGGCCGGAGCGGATCAACGCTTTTTCCAAAGTAAGCCACTCAAGCCGCGGGTCCAGTTGCCGGAGTTGATTGACAAATGCGGTGGCGCCGCCCGGCCCGTTTCGGAAATAGTCATGATGTTCCACCACGAGGGCGGGCTTGCCCCAAAAAAGGTCCACCGCGAAATCAAACAACGCCTTCGGATAGTGCCGCGTAAAAAGCGGAAACGAATCGAAGCGCGTCATCGCCAGGCCAAAAACGTCGGCAAGGGTGATGGGGGAGGTCGAATGATCGGTCGGATAAGGCTCGGTGTTGACCGCCGCCAGATAGCCGCAATGTTTAAGCGCGGACAGAGCGCAACTGGAGTAGAGACCCTGCGGAAAGACCATGACGGAATCGAAGTCCAAACCCGTGAGACTTTGATGTTCTTCCATGTGCGCCATGGCGGCGGCCGACTTGCTTTCTATGGATCGGGCGTTAGTTTCACCAAACTCCCCGCCTGTATGGTCGCAGCCGTGGACACAAATGGACAAGAGGTTCGCATGGCGGGCGACTTGCGCCGCCACTTGCGGGTCGCTGCGGCGGTAATTGGAGGGGATGAAGGCAACCGTCATCGTATAATCCTTCGCCGTCAGTTCCGCGAGCACTTCGGCGTACTGGAACCAGCCATATCGGCTTTGCAACAAAGGATCGTCAATCACCATGCAGGCGGCGGGAAAAGGATTGTGCCAGCAATATTGCGCGAACATCCGCTTCAGCGCCAGCGCGGTCGGCAACACCCCGGCATGGTAATCCTGCCAACTCCGCGGCTGGGTCAGGGGCATATCCACGCAAATCCCGGGACCTTCACTGAGAAAATAATCAACCGCGCCGCCATGAGCATGAGAGATCAAAAGTGGCCGCGCCTTCACCGAGAGGAGAATAGTCGCGGTTTCCAAGCTCTCCTGAATCGCGAAGACCCTGAGCGGCTTGGCCGCCATAGAAGTGAAAGAGTGACCTGCGAGGGGCGGCTTGGCGGCTTCATGAAACTCATAAGTCATTGGCCCCGCGGGGAGACACTCGACTGAAGCCCCTCGGTGCGGCGGCACCCACTGTCCCAATAATTCAGTGCCTTGTTTTGGCGGAAAATCATAAACGAAAAAACTGGCCAATCCCCGCAGTTCTCTCACCACTTCCTCGTTTAACCCTTTGGCGGAGGGACGGAGATGCAGGGCCGTTGAGCCACTGAGCGCCAAAACCACCGGCCAATTGCCCCCTTCCGCCACGCTCTTCAACTCCGCGAGGGCCTGGTGAAGGTCTTTGACTGCCACCACCCGCAAACCTGCCAATTCCGCAATCCCCGCCACGCAGACATCCGCGACGGAAGCTGTTTCGAGGCAAAGTTGGACGAGAACGGCGGACATGGGGTCATCCATCACCGGCGAGGCTTGCGATCTCCCAGCAGTTTTAAGCCGGAGAGAAATTGCTCCATGGTGACATCGTTGGTAAAGGGCACGTCCAGAGTGGCGACGGCTCGCGTGGGCGGCGGCGCCACCATGGTGCGCGCCGGAACACTCCGCGTAATAACCGATCCCGCGCTGACCACCGCTCCTTCCCCCACCCGCAACACTTTGCCCACCGAACAACAAAGGACCGCATTCGGTCCGATGAAACAATTCTTTTCCAGGATCACTTTGCCGACGCCGCGCGTGTGGGCAACGATGATCGCGCGCATACTGATGGAAACGGCGTCGTGAATCTCCACGCACTCGGGATACTCGGTTTCAATCAGCACATCTTCACCAATAAAAACCGAACCTGAAATCTTCACCCCGCGCAGGCGGTGCAGCCAAGGCCGCACACTCTCCGCGCCCGGAGCCAGGCGGGCCAGGACGCCGAAGAGGCGAATCTGGAGTCTGCGCAGGGCATTTTTTTTCATGATGGACTTTTCCCCAATTCGCCGCCTGGCGGTTCGCTTTCCCAGCGCAGCAGCGTGGCCCCCCAGGAATAACCCACGCCAAAACCCACCAGCATGACCAGAGCGCCGGGCTTGATTCTTTTAGCCGCGATCATCCGGCTCAACGCAATTGGAATGGTGGAGGACACGGTGTTGCCCACATCCTCCATGTCAACGCAAAAGCGTTCCCGCGGGATGGCGAGTTTTTTTCTCAGGTGTTCCAGCATGAACAGGTTGGCCTGATGGAACACGAACAGGTCGATTTGCTCCAAACTTACCTCGGCAGTTTCCAGAAGGCGGGAAACGGTGTCCGGCACCACTTTCAAAGAAAACGAAAATATTTCCGGGCCGTTCATGAATAGATCATTGACCGTCCGTGAATTGCCCGCTTCGTCGGCGATCAGCTCCGCCCCGTCCACGAATTTTTGTTTCAAACCTCGCGTGGGCACGATCAGGTTGTTCTTCCCCCTCCCATCCGTTCCATAAACGAAAGGCCCCGCCAGCTTGCCCGGCCCCACTCCCGCCCGGATGAGGGTCGCGGTGCCGGCGTCGCCGAAAAGAGTGCGGACGCTTTGGTCTTTGGGATTGATGAATTTGCTGTAAGTATCGGCGGTTAAAAACAAGACGGCGTTAGCCTGTCTGCTTTCAATCAAGGCTTTGGCCAGGCCCAGGCCGTAGATGTAACCGGAGCAACCCAGGTTAAAATCAAGCGCCGCGCAGGTATTGGACAACTCCAGGCGTTCCTGGATCAGGCAGGCCGTCGTGGGGAGCAAATAATCCGGGCTTTGCGTGCAGTAAATCAAGTAGTCGATTTCCGCGCGCGGGCAGGAGTCGCGGGCCAGCAGTTTTTTTGCGGCGCCGACCGCCAAATCCGAGGCGCATTCATCCGGGCCGGCGATATGCCGTGTGCGGATGCCGGTCTTCGCTAAGATTTTTTCAGCCGTCCAGTTTTTAAACTCCGCCGCGAGCTGGCTGTTGTCGAGGGTCGTCCGCGGCAACTCCGTTTCCACACTTGATATTGCGGGTAGTCCGCGCATGTGTTCATCGTTAAAGCGCGGTGTAGCCCCCGTCAACCACTAATGCAGTCCCCGTAATCCAGCGGGAAGTCCGGGCAAGGAGGAACGCGATGGCGTGGGCCACATCCTCCGGCTCGCCGAAGCCGAGGGGATGCTTTTTCTGCAAGGCGGCAAAGGCTTCCGGGCCCAAGGTGATGGCCACGCTTTCCAACACGCCGGTGCGGACAAAACCAGGCGCCACGCAGTTGCACCGGATGTCGTCCGCGGCCAATTCCAAAGCGAGGGCCTTCACCATGCCATGCACCGCACCCTTGGAAGCACAGTAGGAGGTTCTGCCGGGTGCTCCCACCAAGCCCATTACCGAGGAAACATAAACCAGGCTTGCCCGCGGGGCATGAAAGCCTTTTTGGCGAAAGGCCTTTGCCAAAGCCAAACCGGAAACCACATTGCAACGCAGTAAGAGCTCCGTTTCCGCGACACTGGTTAATTTCAAAGGGCGAAGAACCTGAGCGCCGGCGCAATGCACCAAGCCATTCAACGGCCCGACCTGAGGCACCGTGTCCTTAAACCAGGCCTCAATCGCGCCGGCGTTGTCGAAGTCAAATGGAGCAACCAGATGGCCATCCCCGGCCAGGGTTTTAAGCGTTTCGTTCAGAGTTTCAGCCTTCCGGCTTACCAGGATAATCCTGGCCCCGAGTTGACTGAGGATTTGCGCGGTGGTTTTGCCAATCCCCGCGGATGCGCCGGTAACCATGATGATGGCGCCCGACAAATCGAGAGGATTAATCATCATCTACATCAGCCCGTAATCCGATTCCCCAGCAGGGCAATCAGATCTTGAACCGTCTGGCACTTCTGCACATCCGAACCGGAGATTGCAACCTCCAGTTTTTGGTCGGCCAGAGACATGAATACGAGAGCCGCCATGGAGTCCCAGCAACCCAGCGAGTCGAGCGAAGCCTCGGGTTTGAGTGTGCCAGGCGGCACTTCCCAGGACTCTTCCAATGCACCCAAAAACTCTTCGATTTTCATAGTTAACCACCGGTTGCGGACAAACCTTGCTCGAGATACGGGCCCGCTGCCAAAGCTCTGTGTGGTTTTGCCCCAATTCCCGGTTTTTGCAAGTTCTTTTGTTCGTGATGAAACCGCGCGGCCGGATGATCATAAGGAGAATCGAGGATGCCGTCGAAGCGTTTCAGCAATCGGACCAAAGAGAGCGTTCCCCGGGGCGTCCCCGGTTTACGCTGCGGTCGCAACACACTATTATAGGCGCCAACTCTCGACTTCATTGCAGGGGTTTCCGCTCCAGCCGTTGCACCATGTCGAGCGTTTTGCCATCCGCGGTTTTCCATTCAATCCAACCATTCGCCGTTCTGCCAAGGAGGGCCGTTGCGGCCCCCCCCGGCGAGGGAAACAAGTGATCCTGTTCAAAGATAACTTTCTCCCCTTCCTCGCGCACCACGCCTCCGTCCAGCAGCTCGCTCCGCGATGTTTCAGTGGCGTTGAATGGCGCGGTCCTTTTACGGCCAATGGAACCTTTGATCACCAAGAACCCTTCTGGCGAGTACCGGCCGCAGCCATTGGCGCCTGAGGCTTTGCAATAGAAGATTTCGTCCTCCATGGAAAGCTCGGCTACTTGGGGCGGAAGCTCGGGGAGGGGTGGCGGCGCTGGCCGCTGAACATTGCGGGCGCGCTGGCGGTTTCGATAATATCCAAAGCCAATCAAAGCGATGGCCAGCACTGCCAGCGCCAGCGAAGGCTGAACCGGCACGAGCGGTTGATCTGCATCGGCACGGGTCTCCGCCGCCGCCGGATGAATGACGACCACTTGTTGCCTGGCCTGAAGTTCCGAGGCCATGGCCGCGATGACCCTGGCCCGGTTGGTTTGTTTCTGCTCGTAACGGTCTCGTCCCACTTGCAACTGCTTTTGATGGGACCGTTCCGCCTCATCGAACAGAAGAAGGCGCTGCTGTTCCGCGGCGACAGCGTTCGTATAGTTTCCCCCTTTCGATATGGCCGCGCTGACGGGGATTGAGATGGACAACGTCACAAGGATGGCAGCCATTCCTAGCAACCGGTGCCGGTCGTCGCGGTATTTCATAAGATGGGGGATAGGCCGGTTGCGTTGGGAGGCAGTTCAGTAAAACTATTGACCTGCAGGGGCTTGCCCCAGGGCAGGCCCAGATTGATGAACTGGTTGGGATTGTTGTTATAGCGGCTGTTGACCCGCGAATCATAAATTAAATTCAGATAGCTCTGAAATATGATCTGTTCATTGCGTGACACAATGACTCCGTTAAAGACGGCGTTACCTTGGTCCAATCGCATCGCCGCCGCATGGTCCGTATAAAAGATGCCCTGGAGCGTGCCCATGTTGTCCGTCGCGACCTGGTTATAGGGGACCGGGCTGCCATTGGCCTTGGGGTAACCAAGAATGTACGAGGCCCGAGTGCTCGTCATGTTGATGTCGGTATCATAATTATAATTGCCCTCGACCAACCCATCCCCGTCGGCGTCGTACCACGTGCTCATTGTGCCGTCGGGGTGCAGAAAGGGAATGTTGTCATCAGGGGTGTTGGCGATGCCGTCCCGTCCGAGGTGCGATTCATCGCCCACATGAGACAAGCCGCTGCCGGGATAATCGTAACAATAGTTGATCCAATCCGAGTCGGTGACGTCCCCGGCCAAAATGGAACCCCTGACGGCATAAGCGATCAAGTCATTGGTCATGCTTTGCGTCACCCAAGCGTCGCGCTGGCCGGGGGCTTCCGTTTCGGGAAGGACGCTGAAGTCTGGGCCATGGGCATAGATGATATTGCTGGCAATGTAAAGATTCCCGCCGACATAGAGGGTGCCTTGTCCGGTGACGATTCCCTGGATGACAAGGTCACCGGGTATGACCACCGTGCCTTTAATGACGATGGGCAAGTTGGAAGTGCCCACGACATACAGCCCGGTTTGGGGCGTCACATTTCCGTCGTTTCCCCCGGGGCTGGGGATATAAAGGTTCGACAAAACGCCGGCCACAAGCTGGGTGGAGCCGATCCAAAGCCCATTGGTGCTGGTATTGGCCATGGCCGTGTCGATGTAGTTGCTAAAATTGAGCAGGTTCGGCATCGCCACTCGCGGCGCCCCTTGGTGGACGAGGTTGGTTTCATTCGCTCCAGCCAGCCCGGCAAAAGGCGGCGTGGCATAATTCTGGATGGGGACTTCATTCTCATCGACTTGATCGGCGGCGTAAATGGCGCCGTTGACGGTCGGGCCGTCCCGAAAATCAAAATCCCAGTTGGCGCGCTGGCCGCCGTTGCCGGTGATGGTGCTGCCCCACCACCAACCCCAATTGTTGAGAAAATACTCATAGTCGAACACCTGGCTGACCGGGCGAAGGGTGACCCGGGCCTGAATCGTGCGCACCTTGTTATTGACACAGGCGGAGGCCGTGATGACCAGAATATTGTTGGCGGTATTGGTCGGTTGGACAATCTGCACCCACGCGCCTTTGAAGGTGGCGTCTCCATTGGCCGACGCGATGAGGGAACCGATGGGCAAAGTCCCCGCGGCGGTCGAGTAATAGTTGCTGGAACCGACGGCCGGTGCCGTGTCGAAGGAGGTTTGAGCCCCCCAAACCACCGCATTTTCAGCGACGTAGAACGCCTTCTCCCAATCCACGCGCCCGTAGGTGCCATTGAGGGCACTGTTGCTCAGGACGAGACAGGAGGCGGCGGTCATGCAGATGAGAAGGCCAATGACGACGACGGCCAAAAGAGTGGAGCCTTTCTCTCGTCGGCTGCGTTTGGCTGCGGCGAAGTTCATTAGGGTGTTTTTGAGTTTAATTATCATTCCGCATTTGCACGGAGAAGTTGCGCATGATGCTGGTCGGATTATTCATCGGGCTCTGCTGCGAAAAGCCATTGTCATTCATTTGGAAGACCACGTTCACGAGTGAATTATTCTGCGAGCCATCCAGATTAAAGGACGTGGAGAAGTAAAGCTCGGTCAGCGCAACGGCCGGGCTATTGGTCATCCAGAGCGTCTCGCTCGAAGAAGCTAAAGTGTTGGAAGTGTAGAGCACTTGTCCGGAAGAAGCGTCATAACAAATGCTGGCCGTAATGTACGTGCCATTGCTGGGATAAAAAAAGAAGACGGTTTGGTATCCCAAGAGGTTTCCATTTGTATCCAAAAGGCCGCTGGCATAATTGGGGGTGAGCCCTTGGTTGGCGCTCATGCTGCGCAGGCAAGCGGTGATGTTAGCCTCCAACGCGTAGGCGGCCTGCTCGACCGTCGTATCGGCAAGTCCATTCCTTTGCTCCGTGGCGGATTGGACGAGCTGCAAAACAACCGTGCCCGACAGACCCAAGCCCACCGTGATGGCAACCAGCAATTCCACCAGGGTGAAGGCTCGCCGTGACAGGCCCTCCGCGATGGCGGTGGAGGCCGGCTTCATAACGTGGGCACATCTACCGTGCGCAGGAAATCAACCTGAACTTCCAACTGTCCGCCCCGGCCCAGGTCCGCGTTCCAATCCACTTTGACGTTGACCTCGATATCGTGCAAGGTTCCCGCGACACTGTTTTGCGTCAAACTCACCCGCATCGTCGGACTGAGATTGCTCACCCAGAGCAAGTCGGGGTAAAAGGTTTGGAAGGCGGGTGTGTTAAGGGCAACCGGGGAAGAGTTTGTGGGGATGGCAATGAGGGGCGCGCCACCCGCGCCATTATAAATGGAGTTGATGGGCAATCCCGGAGCCACCGAGGTGAAAGGCAGCGCCTTGATGTTCTCGACGTATTTGGTCAGAAAGTTCATCGCGATCGCCTGTTCCTTTGCTTTTCTGTCGCAGACCTGGTTGGTAATGATGGCGGAGAGGCAAACGATCATGAAGATGCCCAATAGCCCCAAAGCAACCATGGCCTCCACCAATGAGAATGCCGAAATCCCTCTCGGGCGGCGGACTTCAACCTCGGGTTGTCCCGATCCACGATTGCATGAAACGGAGTCCACCACAGCCCGGGGGGGCGGGTTTGTTGCACCAAAGCGGCCAATTCCAGCAAAACCGCCAGGTTGACCTGTGGTTTCTGCTTCTCGACCAACAATCCACTCAAACATTCGTTTTAGGTTCATCACGATTTTTGCGCGTGAATTTTAGCCGATTGTTCGACACAAAAAGGGAATCGGCAGAAAGAGCAGGAAGCCCAATTACATTTTTTGGCAGAAGCTTTGCATTTTTTGTCACGAGCAAAAGGAACACGCCCAGGACAAGATCCCGGAGATTCTCGTCACGGCGCAATCAACTGTTTTGTTCGTGATGAAACCGCGCGGCCGGATTATCATAAGGAATCATGAAATTGAACATTATCCAAATTATCAGCGCGACGATGCCGCTCTGGCTATCGATTTCCGCGAACGCCGCCCCGTTGACAACCCGGCAGCAAACCATCCTACCGCTCGACATCCCCCCAGGCACGCCGGTGATCAACCCGTCGAACGTCCCCTTATACGCGGTCTATGGCTACAGCGCCTGGCAATGGGGGCCCGGCACGAACCAGGGAGTGAGGCTCGATCTCATGCCGGCCCGTTCCACCGGACCAACCCATGCCGCGCGCCTTTTGTCTTACTTCTCCATCAGCGACGCCCATATCACCGATAAAGAATCTCCGGCGGCGGCTTGCGAGTTCGGTTGGACGGCGACGAATGGCCAGGCGAATCTCCCGATCTACATCCCGTGCTACTCGCCGGTCCTTTTCTCGACGACCCAGGTCCTCAACGCCGCCGTCAAAACCATCAACGCCTTGCATCGCCTGACACCGTTCGATTTCGGCCTCAATCTCGGGGACGCGGCCTCGTGCAATCAGTATAACGCCTTGCGCTGGTTTATCGACGTGATGGACGGACAGTATATCACGCCCAGCTCCGGCGCCCATTTGGGCGCGACCAACATCGACTATCAGGAACCGTTTCAAGCCGCCGGCCTCAACCCCGCCATTCCCTGGTATGAGGTCATCGGAAACCACGATCAGTTCTGGATGGGCGGCCAATATCCGACCGACAAAACCCGGGCGGCTATGGTCGGCTCAAACGTCCTCGACATGAGTCCCGTGCTTTTTTCCGTCAATGCCACCGAGAGCGTGGGCGAGTATGTCGGCGTGATTGATGGGACCACACCTTACGGCACTGTGATTAAGGGAGGATACGCCACCAACTTTGCCACGCCCCCAACCGTCGTCGCCGACCCGAACCGCCGCGCTCTGACGACCGACTCCTCTTCGACGACGAACTATATGAGCGAGTTCTTCAACACCGTCTCCGCCCCGGTGGGTCACGGCTTTAGCCAGGGCAACATCGACAGCAATTCGGCCTGCTATTCATTCGAACCTCTGACGAATCTGCCGCTCAAGGTGATCGTGTTCGACGATATGGCCAAAACCAATATCCCCAATCCTTTGAACGGACCGTTATACTGTAGCGGCGGCGTGATCGATGCCGCCCGTTATGCCTGGCTCACCAACGAACTTCAGGAGGGCCAGTATTCCAACCAACTGATGATCCTGGCGATGCATATCCCAATCAATCCGCAGAACAACGTCAATGACACGAACCACAACTCTCCACAATTCGATGGCAACGCCAGATTGGGCTATTCCTCCATGGGCGACACAAACTTGATCGCCACGCTCCAGCAATATCCCAATCTCATCCTGCTGATGGCGAGCCATCGCCATATCAATACGGTGACACCGCAGCCGTCGTCTGACCCGGCCCATCCGGAAAACGGTTTTTGGGAGGTCGAGACCCCGTCGCTGCGGGACTTTCCCCAGCAGTTCCGCACCTGGGAGATCCTACGCAACACTGACAATTCCGTTTCCATCGTGACGACCGACGTGGACCCGGTGGTGCAGACCAACACGCCTGAGGGCAAGTCGCGCGGTTATGCCATCGGCACGGCGCGGGTCTTCGGCAGCATCGAACTCACCAACTCTTATTCGCACACGTATAATGCGGAGTTGGTCAAGCTCTTGACCCCGGTCATGCAAGCGAAGATTGCCGGCTACGGCGGACCGCTCGGGCATCTGGTGTCTTTCGATCTCGCGGGGAGCGACGTAACGCTCAACTTCATGGGCACATTACAATCCGCTGATACCCTCGGCGGACCGTGGACGGCGGTTCCAGGTACGACCAATAACCAATACTCGACAACGGCTCAGGGCGGCGCCAAATTCTACCGCGCCGTCGAGTAAGACGGTGGCGCACGGCGCTATTTGAAGGAAGTGGATCGGCAGGAAACCACGCTTCGGTTCTGGCAGGAGATTTATGATGACGCAGGGCGGTTGGTCGAGACGCACGAAGAATTCCCGGTAGATAAAGGCCACCAGAAGCGGTAGAGGGCAGTGGAAACACAATCCCTGCGCGGCATTAATCCTGCCGCGGCGGGGCTTCATTCAGAGCCAGAGTTGATGTTGCTGCCGGCGCCCGCTTGCGCTCTTCCTCCGCCGCGAACTGGCGCAACTCCTGAGCATTGCGAATAACGCGACCGGTCTGCGGATGCGCCTTTTCCCACTGCCGCAGGTCTTGAACAAAGCGATCAACATCATATCCGGCCTCGCGAGCCAATTTGTCCTTGACTGCCGACAACTCTTCCAGAATCGAATCAGGTTTCATCAGGTGAATCTCCCATCAGTTCCGTTGGCGTGCAAACCCTCGGTAATTGCCAATGATTTCATTTGCGCGGGATGCCGTTTTTGGTTCAAAGTCGGAATGCCGTGGCGAAGAAGATTTCCAGACGCCTCCGATACGAAATGGAGTTGCTCGAAAAGGGGGTGTCGAGAATCGCGGGCGTCGATGAGGCGGGGCGCGGCCCGCTGGCGGGACCGGTTTTCGCGGCGGCGGTTGTTTTTCCCGCGGAATGGATACGGCAGGGATTGCCCAAAGCCTTACGCCGAGTGAACGATTCCAAAGCGCTCGCTCCCGCCACGCGCGAAATGCTTTTCGCGGAACTGACTTCAAGGCCGGAAATCCAGTTCGGCATCGCGCAAGTGGACGCACCCCTCATTGACCAAATCAACATTTTGCGGGCGTCGCATCGCGCCATGAACATGGCCCTGGCAAAGTTGCAGCCGCCGCCGGAACATGTGCTGGTCGATGGCTTGCCCGTCCACTCCATGCAACTGCCGCAAACCGCGATAGTCTCGGGCGACGCCTTGAGTTATTCCATCGCCGCCGCGAGCATTCTCGCCAAGGTGAGCCGCGACCGGCTGATGGTCGAATTGGACGGGGTCTATCCGGGTTATGGTTTTGCGACCCATAAGGGTTACGGAACGCCGGGTCACCTGGCGGCCTTGGGCGCGCTGGGCGCGTGCGCGCTCCACCGGCAATCCTTTGCGCCCTGCCAGACATCGGCGCAGGGGGAACTATTTAGATAAACATGGGCGGATGGCTCGACCGGCTTAAAGAGTGGCGGCGGCGCGAGGACGACTCCGTCACAACGGCACGGGGCCGCGCTGGCGAAAAGGCGGCCAAAAAACATCTGCAAAAGAGCGGCCTAAAATTCCTGACGGCGAATTTTCGTTCAGACCGAGGGGAGATCGACCTGGTTTTTCGAGAGGAAGATTGCCTGGTCTTTGTGGAGGTCAAGACGCGCACGGCCGGGGGTTGGACGCGTCCCGCGGCGGCGGTCAACGCCGGCAAACGGCTGCGGTTGACCCGGTGCGCCTTTGATTATTTGCGCTTGCTGAAGAACCCGCCGATCAAAATCCGTTTTGACATTGTCGAGGTCTTATTGGAGGAAGGAATTGTAGGCGAAGTGCGGCATCTGCCGAACACCTTTACCCTGACGGCGCCGTATCGGTATGGTTAAGCTCGCTTAAATGAGCAGGTAATCGGGCGGGACGCCGTGGCGTGGCGGAGTCAATTGGGCGTTTTCAATCCATTTCTCGCGCGTGGCCTGCAGACGCGCGACGAGAATGCCGGACATTCGCTTAAATAATTCATAACCGAAGTCATGGTCACGGTCGCATTCCTGGCGCAGGCGGCTGCCGTAGAGGAAAATGGTTTCGGTGGGCAGTTCGGCCACGGCGTTGAAATGCCAATAATACGGCGAAAAAAGCCAGGACCACCCCAGGATGTCTCCCGATCCAATGGTTTGAACGCGCAAAGTGGAAAGAGCGCTGGGGAATTCCAGACCGATTAATCCGTCAATCACCAGGTAAAAGCAATTGGCGGGTTCCCCGGTTTCGACGATCAAGTCGCCAACCACGAAAGTGGCGGGCATGGAACAGTCGGCAAGAATATGGCGGTGCCGCCCGCTCAAGCCATGGAAAAGCGGGTGAGCAGGAAGCGATTCCGCGGTAAAGGCGGTTTTCGCTCCGGGTGCGCCAACATAGTCGTTCATTCTAATCCTTACGAATCGAGTCTATAGCTAGAGGGATGCCAACGCAGGGCTGCGAAGGTTCCGACAGGGGTAACTGAGGGCAAAGGAGGCAATTTACCGGTTGGCTTTGCCGGGATTTACCGTATGCTGGCTTGAAATGGCTATGAATGGAGACGCATTGACTACGTCCACACGACCAAAACGCGGCCAATTGCTGCTTTTATTCCTGCTTTTGGGGGGGGCGCTGGCGGTGCTGTGTCACCGGGGATTTCTTCCTTATGAGGTTTTTTTCGCCAACGACTCGGCTTTGGGGGCCCTGAAAGCCAGTTCAGAGCGTCTTCCCTATGCCTTTACGGGGTGCTGGGCGGACTTTTGGTGGCTCGGCGGGGCGCCCCCGTCGCCTTCCCTGACTTTGTCCACATTCCTAGCCACGGTCCTTTCCCCCGAACATTACCTGAAAGTCTATGTGCCCTTGACGGCGTTCTTTTTCGGCTTTTGCGTCTGGTTTTTCTTCCGGCAGTTGCGCTTTTCGGCGCTGGCTTCGGTTCTCACCGGGGTCGGGGCGGGGTTGAACATGCATTTCTTCTCCAATGCCTGCTGGGGGTTGGGGACGTGGACGGTTTGCTGCGGCATGGTCTTTGTGGCCTTGGGCATCATTGTCAGCCCTTACGTCAAGCCGCTGTGGATAAAAGGGGCGCTGGCGGGGCTGTCCGTGGGAATGGTGGTGATGGAGGGATTCGACGTGGGCGCGATTCTCAGCGTGTATGTGGGTGTCTTTGTGGCGTTCTTTTTCCTCATCACGGAACCCAAGCTCTCCGGGGGAGTGATGAAAACGTTGGAAGTGGGGGCGGTGGTGGTGTTCTTCGCCTTTTTCATTTCGGCCAGCACCCTCTTTACGCTGGTCGATACCCAAATCTCGGGCACCCCGACTGCCGGAGAGAATGAAGCGCAAAAGCAAGGCCACTGGGACTTCACCACTCAATGGAGCATCCCGAAGCTGGAATCTTTGCGCGTGATAATTCCCGGCCTTTTTGGCTATCGCATGGAGGAGTTTACAACCTCCACCAATAAGGCCGGTTCCTATTGGGGTAGAATCGCGGAGGACCCGCGAGTCGAGCCGTTGGAAAGCGGAGACTCCAAAACGCGCGCGGCGGCGGTCCCCGCGCTCGGCCAGTTTCCCCCGGATCAGCTGAAGCAAATCCAGGACGTCATGTCCGGCAACGACGTCAAGGCGCGTGCATCCCTGGTTGACCAACTGGTGAACGGGTTGCGGCTGCAGCGGCGTCACACCGGGTCTGGAGAATTTACCGGGGTGCTTGTCTGTTTGCTCGCCATTTTTGGACTGGCCAATGCCGGGCGGCGGAGCGACTCGCCGTACACAAGGCCGGAACGGGCCATGATTTGGTTTTGGACGGTGGCGGCGATCCTTTCCCTTTTTGCCGCCTGGGGACGGCATGGCTCCATCTATCGGTTTATATACAACCTGCCCTACTTTGCCAATATCCGGAATCCGATGAAGTTCATGCATCCGCTCAACATCAGCCTGATCATACTTTGCGGATTTGGGTTGGAAGCGTTGTGGCGGCGTTATCTCCGGCCGGCTCCAAACGCGCCATCCGCGCCGGCCGCGTCATCGGCATCGAACCGGCCGGGCAGTTCGCCGCGCCGTTCCGGGAGCTGGTGGCAAAGATTCGCCCCGTTTGACAAAGGCTGGTTCGTTGGCACCGTCTTCTTGTTCATCCTCTCCGTGGTGGCTTATGTCATTATGGCTGGATCAAAACCCGACCTGATTGATTACCTCGAACATCACGGATTTGACGCCACCCTCGCGCCGCAAATTGCCGGCTTTAGCATTGGCGAGGTGGGGTTGTTTGTCCTCTTTTTCGCCCTCTCGGCTGGAACCATCATTACGATCCTCACCGGGGTTTGGGCGGGGAAAAAGGTGGTCTGGGCGTGGGTATTTCTTGGCACGATCATGATTTGCGACCTGGCGCGGGCTGATGCTCCCTGGATTCGATATTTCAACTACCAGCAGAAGTACAGCATGAACCCGGTGGTGAATATTCTCCGCCACGATCCCTGGGAGCATCGAGTCGTTTCCCGTTTCTCCCCCATGGGAGCCTACGACATCGTCCCGGACGGCAATACCGGCGCTCTCTGCCATTGGTGGCTGGAAAATGATTATCCGTATAACGAGATCGAATGCCTGGAAATCGACCAGGCGCCTCGCATGCCGATTCTGGACAGCAGCTACCTGGGCAATTTTGTCACGCACAGCATCGATGACCTGACGCCGGCGGCGCGGCAATGGGCTTCGAGCAATGCGCGCGATAACCCTCTTTGGAACTGGGTAGTGGAGGCTGGCTGCGCGGCCCGCCTCTGGCGGCTGACCAATACGCGCTACATTTTCGGCGACGCCCGCCTGACGGATGTGCTTAACCAGTATGCGGACCCACCGAATAGTTTCACCAACATCATGCGCATGGACATGGTGACCAAGCCCGGCGTCGCGCAGGTCGAAGACGCCGGCGACATGACCGTCCAAACCAACAGCCAGGGGCCGATCGCCCTCATTGAATACACCCGCGCCTTGCCGCGAGCCAAACTCTATGCCAGTTGGCGGATGGTGGATGACCCGACGGCGCTGCAGACTCTCGACTCGCAGGGATTTGATCCTGGCAAGACCGTGCTGGTGGCCACCAACACTCCAGCCCCGCCGGCACCCGCCTCCCCTGGCGCGGACGCCGGCACGGTCAAGATTACCCACTATGAACCCAAGGACATGGTTCTGCAGGCCGACGCCAAAACGCCAGCCGTGCTCCTGCTCAATAACCGGACCGGTTCAGGCTGGAGCGTCTGGGTTGACCAGAAACCCGCCGAAGTGCTGCGCTGCAACTACGTCATGCGCGGGGTGTTTCTCCCGCCCGGCAACCACACGGTGGAATTCCGCTTTAAGGCGCCGCTGAAGTATCTTTACATTAGTCTGGCCGCCACGGCCATGGGCCTTCTGCTCTCCGGCTATGTCATCCGCCTAAACTGCGGGCGGTCCAATCCCAAGGAGTCCTGATGTTGAACATCAGGCGGGCTTGTGCTCTATTTTGAGGCGGCCTTGGCCTGGCCGCGCGAGCGAAGGCGCCGGACCTGTTCGGCCCGCACGCGCGGCGGGATGCGGCGTTTGGAACGGGCGCTCTGCTCCAGGATGTAGCTGGGGGATTGCCGCAGGCGGCGGCGGTATTTCAACTTCAGCCGCATGCGCTCACGCGCCGCGATGGTGTGTTTGAGACAGTAAACGCCCACGGCTGGCTCGCCGCACGTCAAACAAACGCCACGGGCCTTCTTTCGGGCCATGTGGATTTGCTGGCGGCACATGGGGGTGCCATCCGCTTTAAGCATTCCTGAAAACTGATCATTAATCTTTTTCCGGCTCCAAGTCTTTCGTTTCATATTGGCTACAATTCGGCTACAGGAAATATACGCCTTCTGCTAAAAAGCGCGAGGCTTCAAGTCAATTATTTTCACAAAAACTGTCAAAGACACGCGGTACTGGCCGGAACAGGCCTTCCAAGGGTGTCAAATTGGCGGCTTATTTGCTCAAGTAGCCGGGATGGAACGCTGCATCAGCAAGGCGGATACAAAACAAAGGGCAAAAATGGCAAGGGCAAGCAGGTTGGGATTGGCGACGGCCAGCAAATCCACCAGCACAATCCCCGCCAGCAGGTGGGAGACGGTGTAGCCGACGCTGGTTCCGGGGCGGCCCAGGCTCCTGCCCAGGGCCAGGCACGACCAGAGGGCCAGCACCGCGGAAAAAACGGCCGCCCCCTTCCAAGCCGGGCCGTCATCCTCCAGAATGGCCAGCAGCACGGGGGCGGCCAGCAACAAGCCCGGCCATAGCCGCACCAAGCGACGGCTTGTCTCCTTGCGGGCCAGACAACTTAAACCCACCACGTAAGTTCCCAGAGCCAGGCCCTTCCAGATGGCTTCTCCGGTTACGCCTTTTTGGCCGGTCGCCGCCGCCGTCAGATAAAGAAGGACGCGGCAGCCTCCCATTAAGACCGGGGCGACGGGAAACAATTTGTGGACGGCGTTATAGAGTAAAATGAGAGCGGCCAGGATCAGCGACAATTCGAGGGCCGGCTTGCCCTCCAGAAACATCCCGGCCAATCCCAGCACCAGCCAGACAAAGCCCCATTGCCAAACTTCCTGCCGGCTGATAGCGCCGGAAGGAATGGGCCGGCTGCGGCGGTTGTTTTGATCGAAATCCGCGTCAAAGGCATCATTCAAAAACATTCCGCCAATGTAAAGCAGACTGGTGGAAAGAGAGACGCCGAGGAGCAGGCCGAGGCGGCCTCCTCCCCCCAGCCACCAGCCCGCCAGGCAATCCGACCAGACGGTGGGCAAATTCGAGACCCGTCCCAGAACCAGGAGAACCTGTAATTTGGATGGACGTTTGAGTAGATTCAACTTTCGCCCGGCACTTTAAAGTGTGCCGTTCCCCGCGCAATCTTTAACCGTCCGCCAGACCGCGACGGCGCAGTTGGCTGAGACACCAATCATATTCCCCGGCGAGCTGCTCCACCACGTTCCGGCTTTTTAATTCAGGCGGCATGACTCCCCAGGTGTAGGTCTCCATTTCCAGATGCGGGCAGAGCCCAGGCTGCGACGCCAGCTCATCCAGGACCCCCAGCAGATGGTCGGTTGTATTGTCAAAACCCTCTGTCGGCGGGCTATGCAACGGGATGTGAAAATGCACCCGCCATTCCTCCGCCTCCTCCGCGGAGGCGAGCACGCGATCCAGATCGCGATAACGAATCAAGTTCCCCGCGGCAGTGCGCGCCACCACCTGGTGCAAATAGACATCTTCCGCGAACTTAGCCAGAGCCGCCCGTCCGACCGGCGTAGGCCGTGCTTTCAAGGCGGAACTCAAATGCAGTTTGCTGATCTTAATCTCGTGGCGCTTGAGCCTTCCGAGGGCCTCAGCCGGTTCCTCGAATTCGACTGCCAGGTGACAGGTATCATAATTAACCCCCAGGCACCTTGCCAATCGGGGGTCGTGAGGGTGTTCAGAGCGCAGGCGCTCAAAAAAAGAAACCGTTTCGACCGTCGTTTCCAGATAGCACAGCGGCTCTGGCTCCAAGCCGAGATGCAACCGCCGCCCGGTCTTTTCTTCCAGGCGCGCGATGTGCTCGACGCAACGGAAAAGATTATCCCGCATCATCTTTTCCTGCCCGGCGGTGGTGATGAATTCTTTAAACGAGCCGGGCACGGTGCTGACGCTGCCTTCTCCTTGGGGCGGCAGAAGTTGCGCCAGCAAATCAAAGAGGCGATTGGTGTAATCCAGGCGCGCGGTGGTGGTCCAGTCTGGCGTGTAAACCTGCTCCTTGACGCGTTCGCCGTGGAACTGCCCGAAGGGGAAACCGTTGATCGTGAATACGTAACAATCATGCCGATCCAGCCAGCGTTGAAAGGAGGCCAGGACCGGCGCTGCAGTCAATTCTTGCGCCGCCCGGCCACTCAACCGCAAGCCAATGCCGTACCGCTGCCCCGGGCAGACGCGTTCCCGCACGGCCAGGGTGAATTCCTCCAGCGCCGCCTGGGTTTCGGGCCACGTTTCCCCGCGATGAATGTTCGTGCAATAAGCGAGATGGTGACCTTTGGCCAGGCGCATAGGAGAGGAGATAGGACCTACGGAAGCTCGCGGAAGTTCTTCGATTGGCTCATGAAACGGGCCGGGTTGCGGTAGATGACATCATCGACTTCCTTTGCGCTGTAACCCCGGCGCCTCAATTCCAGGCCGGCCCGCGGCACCGCCAGCGGGACGCTGACGCCCCAATCACAAGCGCTGTTCATCCACAATCGCTCCCGCCCATACAAATCCAACATATCGGCCGCCCGCGCCGCGGTGCATTTGGATTCGGGGTATAAGGTCATCCCCGCCCAGAAGCCGGCCTCCAGCACTGCTTGCACGGTGTGTTCCTCAACGTGATCGATCAGCACCCGCTCGGGTTGAACCCGCCCGTCGGCCCGCAACGCATCGATTATCAGGCGCGTCCCTTTCCATTTGTCCTCGAGATGAGGGGTATGGATGAGGATTAACTGCTGGTGGCGAACCGCCAAATCGACGTGCTTTTCAAACACCTCCAGTTCATGGCGGCTGTTCTTGTTCAATCCTATTTCGCCGATGCCAAGGACATTGGGGCGGTCGAGGAATTGAGGAATGATGCCGAGGACTTCATTCGCCAGCGCCAGGTCTTCGGCTTCCTTGGGATTGAGGCAAATCCAGCAATAGTGCGCCAAGCCATAGCGCGCCGCGCGCGTGGGCTCAAATTCGGTCAATTGCCGGAAGTAATCATAGAAGCCCTCCGCCGAGCCGCGATCGAAGCCGGCCCAGAAGGCCGGTTCGCAGACGGCCTGGCATCCGGCCGTGGCCATGGCCTGGTAATCATCCGTCGTGCGGCTGACCATGTGGGCGTGGGGTTCGATGTAACGCATGAACGGCGAGTTTTGGTTACTTCGTTCCAGGCCAGGCGCCTGCGGCGGCTTTGGTGGTGGCCGCTGCCAAAGGTGCGAGAGTGGGATCGCTCAAAGCGAGCAGGACGCGCTGCGCGCGATGTGCTTGCGGTCCGTGGAGTTCTTGCAGTGCCTGGCGAAAGGCGGTGACGCGAAAATCATCCGTGCCATCGGCCCGTTCCAGCCGGTCGAGAAAGGCCGCGAGATCGACTAATTTTGACCGCGCCTCCATGAAATAAAGTTCCAGAACTCGTTCGCGCGTCATTCGCATGGCTCCATTTTAGGAACTTCCCTCAATGCGACAAGCCAATTTACGGTTTTCCCCATTTATCCGTGCCCATCCGCGAAATCCGTGGATTGATTTTCATAAAAACAGCGTCAGGGATGCAAAATAAACAGTCTTGACAAACAAGAGTTTACGGGGGTTCGCCTGCCAGCCTAACCGCCTCGGCTTTGACGACATCTGACAAGTACAGTCCGCCCCGCGTTTCGAGGGTTCCGATTGCCTCTCGCACCGAGGGGATATAACCGCGCTGTCTTGCACGGATGAGCAACCCCAAGAGACCGGTGCATTTGAGGTTCAAACCAGCCGCAACATGACGGGCCTTCAAGTCATCGGTCAGAAGCAAGTCGGCGTTGGCTTCCTTCGCCGGCGTAATCGCTTCCGCCTCGCCACGGCCCAGCAACGATGTTTGCGGCAGCCGTCCCTCTGCCCTTGCGACCGCGCGAAGCAAAAGGAAATCCGGTAGCTGCGGGTGAAAGGCACGCAACTCGTCCCAAACGGCCTGTGGAATTGTGACGCTCCCAAAAAGCTCTTGGAGCAAGCTGTCCATTCCTGCCTTGAGCAGCGTCGTAACGCCAGTGGTGTCGCTGACGACGATCATTCAGAAGGCCCGTGTCCCAAAATCAGGAGCACTTCTCGAACGTCGCCACATCCTCGCGCAATTCCCCCACGCCATAATTGATTGGAATATGGCGACGGCCCAGTTCGGCGAGCAATTCAACAGATGAGATTCCGGCAACCTCAGCGGCGCGTCCAAGCGACACGGCTTCCCGCTTGTAAAGGCCGATGGCAATGTCCACTACGGCGTCGCGTTCGTCCAAAGCGACACTGCCGAGCCGCTCTGGTGGAATCGTTAAAGTCATACCTGTCTATCTCACAGAACGAGGCCAATTTCAAGCAGGATAGCAAGTCCCGGCAGCGCACAGGGTGGGAGAATCCCGGCGCAAGAAAGCCTAATCGAACCTGTGAGCGCGTCAAATACGCGTGGAGGCGCATTCGAGCTAAACCCATGAAAACAGATGGGACTGCGCCAACGACCCTTGCCGCAACAGCGCCGCATGTTTGCCGCTGCCATTGTGCGGCTGCGCTGCGCTTGTCAAGGTAGTGCCCCTCCTCCCGCTGTCCGCCTTTCGGGTGCCGACCGGCCAAGACCTGGGCAGGCGTTCGACGCAGCGGAGGCGATAAACCTTGGACAATTCGGCCAGTCACAGATGTCGGCCCACCGTCTCCCGATGGTGAGTGTGGATTACCAAGCTTGACGCAGGCGGTCCCCCTATCCCCGCGGCATGTATTGGGTGTATTTGGGCAAAGCGGCATCCATGATGTCCCAAGGTTGCGCGTCACGGACAAAGATGTCCATCACGGGTTTGAACCCGCTCGGGTCGTCGAGGCTGGAAGCCGTCAGGCCGATGATCTTGCGCCGCGCATCTTCCCCGACGGTCAAGCGCGAGCCGCAATGGGGGCAAATTCAGGCGCAGCTCCGCATCGCCCCGAAGGTGACCGCTGCCATGCACGCGAATGCTACCGAAACTAGGACGTCAGTGACAACAAAGGGTTACTATTCAACAAGTTTTGCTAATAGGGCAGTCACCCGTCTGCCGATACGTCTCTATGAAAAGGGCCGCGCCCCGTGGGGCAGGCGGTGCGGAAATTTTGGAATTCATTCAATCCCCGCAAAACCAACAGACAAAAGTAAACGCCGGATAAGACTAAAACAAATACTATGAAAACTTGGACCATTGGAATGCGAATCAGATTCGGATTCGCCTTAATCGTCGCCATCGCGGTCATTCTGGGCGGCGCCGGATACTACAGCGTGACGCGGAACGCGCGCGACATCCAGGATCTCGGGCTGGTCCGCATGCCTGGGGTGGAGTACCTGCAAACCATCAAGGTCGAAAGCGAGAAAATCGCCGAGGCGCAACAGGTATGCCTGCAATGGGACCTCGATTCAGCGGAGCGCGCTCAAGTCTATGAAGGCATCACGAAAACCAGGGACACTTACGAGAAAGCCTGGAAGTCTTACGAACCCCTCGCCAAATCTGCCGAAGAACAGAAGCTGTGGGATGAATTGCAGCCCGCATGGGCGCAATGGCGGACGGGCAACACCGAGTTCCTTCGCATGACCAAGGAACTGGAGGATTTGGGCGTCGGCGATCCCACGGTGTTACGCCAGAATCTGGAACTGTTCCGCGGCGATCATTACGCGCTGGAAACGCTGGTTTCGGCCTTGATTGACGACAAGAAAGAGTTTGAAGGCCATGATGACCCCACCCGCTGCAATTTTGGCAAATGGAAGGCCAGCGTCACGCTGCAAAATCCTGAACTGCGCGACGCGCTCGCGCAATGCCAGGTCTCGCACGACAAATTCCATTCTTCGGTCAAGAGGATAAAAGAACTGATGAAAGCCGGCGATGGACCGGGAGCGGCCGCCGTTTTCAAAACCGAAATGAAACCCTCCGCGGACGCGGTTTTTGCGCAGTTCGAACGTATGATCGCGCTGGCGACAAAAGCGCAGGAACTCGAAAGCAAACTGCGGACCCAATCTGCCAAGGTCTGCGCGGTTGACCGCCTCAAGGCTGCTGACATCCTCGATCGGCTGATCAAGACGACGACGGAGAACTCTGTCGCCTCGGCCTCCAGCGCTCAAAATCGCGCGGCCTCCATGAAACTTTTTTCCCTGATCACAACCATCCTGGGAGCGATCGCGGGTGGTTTGCTGGCCTTCTTCGTTGCCCGCTCCATCATCCGGCCGATTGGCGCAGTCGCCACAGCCCTTGAGGATGGCTCGCAGCAAGTCGGTTCGGCCGCCAGCCAGGTTTCCGCCTCCAGCCAATCCCTGGCCGAAGGGTCTAGCGAACAAGCCGCGTCGCTGGAAGAAACCAGTTCGTCACTGGAGGAATTGTCCAGCATGACCAAGCGCAACTCGGAAAATGCCCACAAAGCCAACGAACTCGCCAAGCAGGCCCGCTCCGCGGCGGACAAAGGCGTGGCCGACATGCAGACGATGAGCGCCGCCATGGAAGCCATCAAAGCCTCCTCGGACGACATCGCCAATATCATTAAGACAATCGACGAAATCGCCTTCCAGACCAATATCCTCGCGCTCAATGCCGCGGTGGAAGCCGCGCGCGCGGGTGAATCGGGCATGGGCTTCGCCGTCGTCGCCGATGAAGTGCGCAATCTGGCGCAGCGCAGCGCCCAGGCGGCCAAAGAAACCGCCTCCAAGATTGAAGGCGCTATTGGCAAAACCAGCCAGGGGGTGGATATCAGCAGGAATGTCGCGCAGACATTGAATGAAATTGTGTCCAAGGCGCGGCAGGTGGATGAACTGGCGGCGCAAGTCGCCAGTGCTTCGCGCGAACAAACGGAGGGCATTACGCAAATCAACACCGCAGTGAGTCAAATGGACAAAGTGACCCAGAGCAATGCCGCCAATGCCGAAGAAAGCGCGGCGGCGGCACAGGAACTGAATTCCCAGGCTGCGGCCATGAAACAGTCCGTCGCGGAACTGCTGCAACTCGCGGGTGGAAGCAGTGGAACCACAAAACGAACCGCTCCCGCGATGCCCCGCGAGAAAAGGCCTGCCGCCGTTATGCCGGTCAAACAACCTGCCCGGTCGAACGGAAATGGAAACGGGAACGGGCATAGAACCACACACCTCCAGGCGGCGCCTGCGGCGGTCACCAAGGCGGGTCTCCGAGACCAGATGCCGATGGAAGGCGATTTCAAGGACTTTTGAGGATGGTTGAGGAAAAGACCCAGATGACTCCAATGAAAACCCAGACCCGATTCCCCCACGTTATATTCACGATCAAGAACACCTTGTACGCCATTGCTTCCGAGCACGTTCGGGAGATCGTATTGCTGCCCAAGGTGACGAGTGTTCCCAATATGCCCCCGCAAGTCCGCGGGGTCATTAACCTGCGGGGCAGCATCATCCCCCTGATTGATCTGCGAGTTAAAGTGGGCTTGTCTTCAAACCAATCGGAATTGGATACCATTATCCAGTTATTGCGGGACCGGGAGCAGGATCACCTGACCTGGCTCAACGAACTGGAAGCCTGCCTGCGCGAGCAGCGCCCCTTTGGTTTGGCGCGGGACCACCACAAGTGCAAGTTCGGCCTCTGGTACGACCAGTTCAAGACCGACAACAGCCTTCTTCGGATGTCGCTCCAACGCATGGATGAACCACACCGAATCATCCATGCGACGGCGGCCCTGGCGCTGGAGAAGGCGGCACAGGGTGACGCCACTGGGGCGATGGAATTAGTGGCCGAACGGCGCCGAAATGAGCTCGCGGCACTCGTCGTGTGGTTTGGCGAAGCTCGGCGAATTCTGATCGAGCATCATCGTGAAGTCGTCCTGGTACTTTGGTTCGGGTCCAAGCCTTTGGCGGTGAGCGTCGATCTGGTGGATGCGGTGGAACGAATTCCCGAAGAGAACATTGAGGCGATGGCCGAAGTCCTGCCGGGATTCAACGGCGGGCTGGAGGCGAGCGTGGCCAAAAGAGTAAAGACCAACCAAACCATGCTTGTGCTGGATGACAACTTCTTCCTGGCGGACCAACGCACGCCGGAGGCTTGTTTGTCTTAAGGAGCCTCCGCAGATTGGGATGGACACGGGACATTCTCTCCGCTGGACTTCCATCATTTTTCCGCCCCCATTTTTCTGACTATGTCCCAATGGTTTGAGTCAGAAAAGTAGGGCGCGCACTCCGTTGCGCGCCTCACCCCAGCGGCCAACGGAGTGGCCGCCCTGGCATAAAACTGGCCGACGGTTTTAATCGCACCCGCTCCCACCTGAATATATAATCGTTCCGATAAGTCAAACGTCTCGCACGTGTGCCAATTTCGTATCATGCCAAGGGTCGCGCTATGGCTGGTTCTGGCGGCTATAGCGCTGCCGGAGTTTTCCGCCGTGGCGGCGGAGAGCAAACGCGTCGAAATCCAGGTCCGCTCCATCGACCTCAAGGAAGCGGCCAAGATCAGCTTTGCCCGCGACATCAAGCCCTTCCTCGTTAGCGATTGCGACGAGTGCCATTCGGCCGATGATCATAAGGGTGGCTTCGACATCAGCTCGGTCGTTACTTTGACCAAAGGCGGGAAGAAAGGCGGGCCTGGCATCGTGCCCGGCAAGCCGGACGAAAGCGCCGTCGTCAAATACATTCGAGGGCTGGCGGAAGGCCCGCAAATGCCCAAAGGCGAGCCGCCGTTGTCGGAGGGGGAGTTGCATTTGATCCGGTCCTGGATCGCGGCGGGGGCGGTGGACGATTCGGCCCAGGTGGCTGCCCTCGCCGTTCCAAAGCCGGCGGGGACCAATGCCTCCGCCGCCTTGCCTGCGGCAGAGACGCAAAACTTCTTAAATGCCTTCATCTTCGGCAGTGACAAAATACAGCAATTCGCCGCCCGACGGGCGCTTCGTCTGGCCTTGGTCCCGCCCGCGCCCGCGCCGCCCAAAGTTCACGGGCCGACCTGCAACGAGATTGATCAATTTGTCATCGCCCAGTGGGAAGCCGCCGGATTGCCCGAGGCGCGCGAAGCCCCGCCCTTGTGCGACGACGACGCTTTTATCCGGCGCGTCTATCTCGACCTCATCGGCATGATCCCGACGGCGGAAGCCAGCCGGCAATTCGTGGCCGACCAGACGCCGGAAAAGCGGCTGGCGCTGATCGACGCGCTGCTGGCCCGCAATGAGGATTACGCGGCAAACAGGACGCCTTTTTGGGAGGAAGCGCTCGCCAGCCAGCCGACGGTGGGAGGCGTGGCGACGCACGGAGATTACACGGATTTTATTTATGACAGTTTCCTGAAGAACAAACCTTACGATTTGATGGTGGCGGAGTTGCTGGACCCGACGGTGCCGGGGCATAAGGACGCGAACGTGGCCGTGGCCAATGGCAAGACCAACATCAATGGCTTCGTGCGCAATCAAACGCCGAACGACACGATTCAAACCGCCGCCAATACCGCGCAGGTTTTTTTGGGCACGGGAATGAAATGTGCCAGTTGCCACAGCCATTTTTTGAACAAGGAATGGCCCCAAACCAGATTCACGGCCTTCGCCGGGCTTTTTGCCGAAAAGGACCTGGAGCTGGTTCGTTGCGAAGTCCACAGCGGCAGATTCATTTCGGCAGCCTTTCCCTTTGGGTTGCCGGACGCGCCCGCCGCCGCGCCGCGGGACGTGGAAGGGCGGCTGCATTACATGACGACGCTGCTGATCGATCCGTCCAATCCCCGTTTCGCCAAGACGATCGTCAACCGTCTGTGGAAACGCTACTTGGGGCTGGGCCTGTTTGAACCGGTGGACGATTTTCGACTGGACCGTCCGGCGAGCAATCCCGCCTTGCTCGACTGGCTGGCGGACGATTTTATGCGGCATGGCTACGATCTCAAACATACCATCCGCCTGATTCTGGCCAGCCGCACCTATCAATTGCGCTACAACCCCGCGTTGGAGGACCACTTCGACACCCAAAAGCCCGAGGCCCCGCGTTACGCGCGCTCGCCCAGCTTGCGGCGGCTGACGGCGGAACAGTTTATTGACAGTCTTCGCCAGGCGACCGCGGCCGCCAGCGAAAAACCCCGGCTCTTTCGCTCGGTCGCCTCCACCGCACTGACGCGTGCCCTGGGCCGTCCCGCCACCCACAACGAAATCAGCACTGGCCGCTCGGACGACGTGGCCGTGGTGCAGTCGCTCGAATTGCTCAATGGGACGGAGCTGCACCGGATGGTTTATGACGGGGAAATCCTGGACGCGCTGGCCTCGGACGCGGACCGCGAAAAAGTGGTGAAGGAGCTTTATTGGACGGTGCTGAACCGCGCGCCCACCGCCCAGGAGATGGCGCTCGGCCTCGGCTGCCTCCCCGGCAAATCTTCCGCGGCGGCCCCGGCAGGAGAAGAAGAGGTGACTTGGATCGATGACCAATTGCCACCGGGCGCCCAGACCAACGGTGAAAGCTGGCAGTGGGTCAGCAACGCCGCACCGGTTTTCAGCGGCACAAGATCGCACACCCTCAACACCAACGGAAACCCCGGACAGCATGGCTTTAGCGGGGCCCAGCCCTTGCTGTTCGGAGTGCGCGACCGGCTTTTCACCTACGTTTTTATTGACTCAAACAATCCTCCCAAGGAAGTCATGCTGCAATGGCACCAGGACAATTGGGAGCATCGGGCGTTCTGGGGAGCGGACGAAATCCAATTTGGGACCAAGGATCAACCCAGCCGGCAGCCGATGGGACCATTGCCCAACGCCGGCCAATGGGTGCGACTGGAAGTTCCCGTCGCCAAGCTGGGACTCGACTCCGCTTCGGGGATCGATGGCTGGTCTTTTGACCAGCAAGGCGGGAAGGTTTATTGGGACAAGTCGGGCCTAACCCATGTGCCGCGCGACCCGGCCACCGAGCCGTTGGGCGACATGTTATGGGCCATGGTGGTCAGCCCGGAATTTCAATTCATTCGCTAAATGAAAGTCAATCGACGTCAATTCATTGCCACGGCGGCGCTCGCCGCCGCCGGCGCCAGCATGGGAACACGCGCACGGGCCGAAGCTGCCGCCCCGCTCCTCAAGCCCAAGGCCGACGCCATGATTATGATCTGGCTGCCCGGCGGCATGGCGCAAACCGATCTCTGGGACCCCAAGGAATTCACCCCTTACCGCCAAGGGATGAAAGGCAGCGAACTGCTCGGCACTTGCAAGGCCATTCCCACGTCGGCGGACGGCATTTTTCTGGGCGACGGTTTGGAGAACATCGCCTCGGTCATGCATCATGGAACCATTCTGCGCAGCTTGAGCTACGCCACGCGGTTCGGGGCCATTCATTTGAAGGCGCAGTATTATATGATGACCGGCTACCTTTTCCCCGTCGGGGTCAAGGCGCCCAGCATCGGGGCGGTCGTGGCGCGCACTCTCGGCCGGCGTGATCCGCAGGTGCCTCCTTACATCTACGTCGGGCGCGACATCGACACAAGCGATGAAGAGAAGCTTTTCATCAGCGAATATATCGGGCCGGGTTTCTACGGGATTAATTACGCGCCCTTCATGATTCCTGACCCGGCCAAAGGCCTTTCCACCCTCAATGCGGCCAGCGGCATGGAGATGCGGCGCCTCGACCGTCGTCAAGCCTATCTTTCCGCGCTGGTGTCCGCCGGGCCGGAAGAACTGCGCCAGGCGCGCAAAGCCGAGGATTACATGCAAATGATGGAAGCAGCCCGCGCCATGATGGATTCTCCTGTCAAGAAGGCCTTCAATTACGCCCGCGATGAAAAGCCCGCCACCCTCGCCGCTTATCGCCCGAAAATCACCGCCGCGGAGCAAATCGACAGCAGCTACTATTACGGGCAGCGTTTTGGCGAAGGCTGCCTCCTGGCGCGGCGCTTGGTCGAGTCCGGCGCCCGTTACGTGCAGGTGGAATATCAGTACGGGCCCTTCAAAGGCTTTGACATGCACGAAAACGGCCGCCAGCGCATGGTCGAGATGAAGAAACAAATTGACGGCCCCATCGCGCAACTGATCCGCGATCTCCACGAGCGCGGCCTGCTGCAACGGACCTTGGTCTGCGTGGCGACGGAATTTGGGCGCACCATTGCCAGCGCGCCCTCCGCGGGAGTCGAGCCGGAGGGGGACGCGGAACGGCACAACGGCGAACACTTGACGATTGAGAACGAGAAAATGTACGGGTTCCACGGCCATTTCAGCAGCGGCAACCAGATGCTCTTTTTCGGCGGCGGCTTCAAAGGCGGCTATGTCCACGGCAAAACCGCGCCCCACCATCCCATGGTGCCTGTTGAGAATGTAGTCGGCTTAAGCGACGCCCACGCCACCATTTATAAGGCCCTCGGCATTCCGCCGGACCACAATTACGTAACCGAAGGCCGCCCCTTTTACGTCACCAACCTCGGCAAAGGCCAGCCCATCGACGCCATGATAGCGTAGAAGGTTGCCACCTTCCCCAATCATTGGCGAATTTCCGGGATAGGGGTAGGGACGAGGGTTTGAACCTCACCCCTCCAAACCGGACAGGCCCGTTTCGGGCATCCGGCTTTCCAGTCAGTGGGTTCTCTTGCGAGATTGGATCGCTTGCCTTCGAGCTATGGCTAAGGAGAATAGCCCCAAGTCGGCGAAGTAGGCGTTGGGCCAGTGTTGATGGTCGATGCCGCGCGCGCGACCTTTTCCTTTGTGCCGCTTTCTCAGGATGGCCCTGAGTCTTCCGCGCACCCATCCTTCTTCCCTCACGAACACCCCATGGATACTGTGCTTGAAGTACTCAAACCAGCCTCGTAGTGTCCGGTTCACCTCTCCGATGATGTCGTCGATGCTGCCGGGTCTTAAACGCCCGGTCTTTTGCCGAATCGTTTCTCTGAATTTGTCCAGGCTCTTTGGGCGCGGCCAGCGGTAGTCTCGCTCAAAGTGATACCCGAGAAAATCAAAGCCACCCTTTTGACTGGCATTGACAATCCGCGTTTTGGTCGGGTGCAGGGTCAACCCCGCTCCCGCCACCCAGCGGCCTAATTGTTCCAGCACCTCATTGGCTTCCTTCTCGCTCCGGCACAGGATGACAAAGTCGTCCGCGTAGCGCACCATCTCTCGTCCCCCTTGGGCCATCACATGGTCCAAGGGATTCAGGTAATGTTGGCTAAGAGCGGGCTGATGACCGCCCCTTGGGGCGTCCCTTTTTCCGTCGGCTGCCATCCTTTACCGCTTTCCATGACTCCTTGCTTGAGGAACCTCTGGATTAACTCCAAGAGAGGCCCGTCGGCAATGTGCTCAGCGACCGCTGCCATCATTCTATCCTGCGGAATCGAATCGAAGTAGCCTTTGAGGTCGGCATCCACCACCCAGACGCGGCCCGCGTCGAGCAGTTGATCTACTCGCCGCAGTGCCTCTTTGGCCCCGCGTCGCGGCCTGAATCCGTAGCTGTGCTCGGCAAAGATGTTCTCGAATATCGGTTCGATGACATTTCGCACCGCCGTTTGCACGACGCGATCCTCCACCGCCGGGACTCCCAGCGGCCTGAGTTCCTTGCTGCCCAACTTGGGTATCCAGACCCGCTTGACGGGTTGGGGGGTGTATTGCCCTTTTCTCAGCATCTCCTGCACTTGTTCCAGCCGGCGGGGGCTTTCCCGCAGATACGGCTCTGCCTTCTGGCCGTCCACTCCGGCCGCGCCCTTGTTTTCTACCACCCTTCTCAAGGCGCTTTGCAGGTTTTCCCTTTTCCATACTTTATCCATCAAACTGAACCATTTGCCTCCTTTGATTCCTCTTTCGAGGGTTTCCAACATGCGTTCTGTCCACACGCTTGCTTCCGTCCACTCCCATCGCTGGGGGGCTTCTCTGCCTTGTTTAGCCTGAGGCACTCCCGGCAGTTTGAATTGCGATGGTGTTTCTTTCACGCTTCCACTTTCCTGCCCCCCTTGGCTCCACGGTCGTTACCCGCTTTGTCGCTACTACGGGGGCTCTGACTCCTGCCCTGCTCCTTCCAGCACCAGGACAGGTCTCCTTGATTACCGAACGTGCATTTCCGGACATTCCGTCTCCAACCACCCCATGCGCCCCCGTCTTCCGGCCATACTTCTTGTTCCGGGCGGCCCTGGCCACCGCTTCGCTTTTGTCGCTCCCGGCGGTTCTTCGGACTTCGCTCTTTACTCGCAGTCTCGTCAGTCGCATCAGGCCGTATCGAGTTTGTGTCGCGGACCGTATTGGCCCGTCCGTTCTGCGGACTATCCTTTAACCTTTCCTGTTGACATCTCTCTCGTTCGCGATCTGGGCGGCAAAGCGCGACATGGCGGGGCTGCAACTGTCGCGCGGCAGCACCACCTCGATCACATACATTTGGCTCTCGTCGGCAAAGGCCTTCTTCAGCGCCTCCTCCAATTCGCCTTTGGTCTTGACCCGCAACCCGGCGCCGTAACCCAGCAGATCGCAGATTTTGGTGTAATCCCACCGGTGGATGTTGTTGAATTTCCCGTCAATAATATGGCGCTGCGTGCCGTAGCCGTCGTTGTTGAGGATGCAGACAATCGGCTTGAATCCCTCCTTGGCCGCGGTGGACAGTTCCATCCCGGTCATTTGAAAAGCGCCGTCGCCCACGATGGCAATAGTGCGCCCTTTGGGGTCCGCCGCCATCGCTCCGATGGCCGCCGGCGTGGCAAAACCCATGGAAAGATAGTAGGCGTCGGCCATGAAATTATTGCGCTGCGAGGTGCGCAGTCCAATCGCGCCAATGAGCGCGTCGCCCGTGTCGCACACCACGTTGCTGCCTTCCTTCATCGTCAGCCCGACGACGCGGAAAAAGGCCTCGACATCCAGCGGCCCGGCGCGTTCTGCCGCGGTCAGGGGCTTGAGCTTCACCGCCGGATTGGGATTCTTCAGCGGCGGCTTGGGCCGGATGGGCGCGTCCCGCAGCCCTTCCAGAAAATCCTTGAACAGGACCTGATCGTAGCCGTGCAGCCCGAGGCGCGTTTTCTCCGTCGTGGCCAGAATGCAGTTCTTGCGGTCCAGCTTGGCGGTAAAAAGTCCCAGGAACACATCCGAGATGAACGCGCCGAGCAGAATCGCGCAATCGCTGGTCTCGACATAATTCTGGCACGCCGGCTCGGACAGGCCGCCGCTGTAAACGCCGATGTAATTGGGATGCGTCTCGCGGATGACGCTCTTGGAAAGCAGCGTGGCCGCGATGGGGATGTTGAATTTTTCCGCAATCGCCAGCGCCAGGTCCGTCAAACCATGACGATGCAGTTCCACGTCCGCGACAATGACCGGCTGCTTCGCGCCGCCAATCATTTCCGCCGCCTCCTTCAGGCACGCCTCCAGGTTTTCCCGGTCGCTCACCGGCGCCGCCGCCCGGCGCGGATGCGGCAGCTTGATCGGCTGGTCCACCATGTCAAAGGGAACCTCAATGTAGCCCGGCCGGCACTGCGCCATCACCTCTTCGACCACCCGCATGATTTCCGACGCCGCCGTGGCCGCGTCCAGAAGCACGGCGGTGGCGCAGGTGACTTCCTCGAAAATGCGGCGCTGGGTGTCGAAGGTGCGCACTTTATGATGGAGCAACGGATCCAGCCGGCGATCATTGATGCCCGGCCCGCCGGAGATGACCAGCACGCGGCTCTTTTCCGCGTAAGCGCACGCCACCGGATTGACCAGATTCAATCCGCCCACGCAGTAGGTGACGCAGGCCACGCCCAAACCCTTCAGCCGCGCGTAGCCGTCGGCGGCAAAACCGACCGACGGCTCGTGCGTCATGGTGATGAGCTTGATCTTCGAGCGGTCCAGCCAGCGGAACAGCGGCAGCGCGAAATCCCCCGGCAGCCCGAAGGCGTGCGTCACGCCTTTGTCATACAGATAGTCAAATAAAAACTCGCCTGCGGTCGGATTGGCCATAACGCCTTATCTCGAATCTTCCATCAGCCTTTCAATCGGGCAGAAGTCATCGGTCAGAATGGTGGAGTTGGTCGCGGTGGAGGGCGGGCGGTTGTTGAAGTTTCTCGTCCGCGCCGAAAAAGTAGGCAGCGTGACCACCCCGGCGCGGACGCGCGCGTTACCCGTCAACTGCGCGTCGGACCAGGTCATCAGCTCCGGGTCCTTGGTCGCGATGAAGACGATGTTCTGGCTTTCCTCCGCCGGGAAGAGATAAACCTGCGGAAAGACCTCCTTCAACGTGCGATAGAGGGCGGCGACCAGGTTCTCGCGCGAGCCGGTGATTTGGCCGATGACATTATAGCCCAGCACGCCGTTGGTCGTGAGGTGGGCGCTGGCCAGGGTGAAGAATTCCTTGGTCGTCAAGTGCGGCGGCAGGGACGAGCCGTAAGGCGGCGTCGTCGAGTAGGCGTCCATCAGGATGACGTCATAATGGTTGGTCGAACGGTTCAGGAAAACCCGCGCGTCGTTGGTGTGAATCCGCGAATTGTTGGTCTCGGTCACATGAAAATACTTCTTCGCCACCTCCACCACCACCGGGTCAATTTCCACCGTATCCACCGTCACATTGGTGAAGTAGTGCTGGTAGGCGCGCTGCGTGCTGCCGCCGCCCAGGCCGGCCATCAGCACATGCTTGATGTTCGGATTCCAGAGGAAGGGCATCTGAAAATACTCCGTGTATTCAAAATGCCCAGTCAACGGATTGGCCAGCGACATCTTCGTCTCCCACGAACCGTTGAAGCTCAGGGTACGGATGCCCTCCTCGTCATACACCTGAATATGATGATACTGGGAAATGCGCTCAAAGATCACCTGCTTGCCCGGTTGGGCGAAACCGCTCCAGCCGCAGAGCAGGACGGCCAGACCCGGCAGCCATCTGGCGGGGAGGGGAAAGATGTTGTTCAAAGAATGCCGGTTGAAAATTTTCATTTTGACATGATTCCTGTTTTAAACATAGACGCTCTTTTCCGCCGGAAAGTTACGGTGTTGCCTCCTCGGTTTGCCGGGCCGCTTCCCCGATTTCCACCGCCTTGAGCCACTTGTCCATCGCCAGGCATAACGCCGCCAGACACAAAGTAACCACGCCCGTCGCCTGGAAAATGGTCGGGATGGAAAGATACTGAATGAAAATATAACCGGAAATAAAAACGCCGGCGATGCTCCCCACCGTGCTGGCCGCGTAAATCAGGCCGCTGGTCGTTCCCACCCGGTCCAGCCGGCGCGCCGCCACCCGCACCATGTACGGCGAAATGACGGCCAGGACAAAGCACGGCAGGAAGAACACCACGGTGCTGCCCATCACCGGGTCCAATTTGTCCCAGAGGGCCGAGACGTCCGTCCCGTGATGGCGACTGGTGATGGCTTTGACCAAGGGCGGGGCGAGTTTGGGAATGAAAAAGATGAACAATCCCGCCACGGCCATGGGCACGGCCAGAAAAATCGTGCGCCGAAACCGGTCCGCCAGCGACCCGCCAATCGAGTAACCCAGCGCCAGCGCGATCAAAATCACGCCAATCTGGCTGATCCAGACATAGAACGAATCGCCAAAATCCTTGGCCAGATAGCGCGTGCCGACGACCTCCAGCACCATGACGGAGAAGCCTCCCAGAAAAACGATCAGCGCGGTCGCGATTTTCAGCATGGCGAATTATGGCAGGATGGCGGGTTGGTGAACAGCCTTCTTTCTGGACGGCATTGCGGACGGGAGCATCTCACCTTGGTCGAGGCTTCCTCCTGGCTCAGTTTAGTGGGAGAAAAGAATTCAAAATCCAGCCTGGAGGAAGGGGGCGGAGGAAGGGAGATTTTGACAGAAAAACTTTTTGAAAGGGAGAGGCGCTCCACGAAATGGCCGGGGAAACAGGCGGTTTGGATCAATCAACTCATACCCACATCGAAGAATGGCGATGTGGGTATGAGCATTTTAGCAGCCCTGGCTTGACTGTCGAGAAAAACTTCGGGAGAACAACGCCCATGAAAACTCCGGTTCCGCTTCTAACTTCTATTCCGCTTCTTCCGGGTTTTCCGTGGAATTAAAATCTCGACGCAGGTGAAATGCGCCCGTTGCGGACGGCGCTCCGTGCTGCTGTCCAACGGGTTCTCAGCCGGAAAGAATCTCCAGATTCAGGATTTCGCCCGGCTCACATTCGACGACCGCTTCGAACGGCCGGCAACAAATTTCGCAGTCAGTGGTGAAGCGTTGCACCGGCGTGCCGGTGTCAATCATTAAATCAAAGCGTCGCCCGCAATAAGGGCACTGAATGGACTCCGAAACTTCCATGCCGCCTCACTGTCTCTAATGATTCGGGTTGGGCTCTCACTCCCAGATTCCGATTTCCGGTCTTGAGCCTTTTACGAATGGGCAGATTGGGACGAATCATAAGTGAAATGGTGTGGTAACGGAGCGAGGGATTTGGCGGGCGCGGCGGCATAAAAAATACCTTGTTTTGGCGCGTCTTAGCACGATTGAATCTTGATCAGGCACAACCGGGCACGATTGAAAATGCGCGATTTCATGCGGAAGCCGTTCAGAGCAAGGCACTTGGATTGATTTGCCGCAAAAAGGCTCAAAACGCGCAAAAAAGGACGTTGTTTTGGCTCAGTGGTCATAAAGTACAGTGAATTGCTAATGTATTGAAGGGCGGGAGGGGATTGCGGACTGCGGATTGCGGATTGGAGTGGGACAAAGCGGCGCGAAAGGGGCGGACCCGGGGTACCCCGGGTGGAATCGCTTGAATTTGCTTGAATCCACTTGAATTTGGTCGAAAGGAGGGTGACGACTGATTTGCCGCAAAAAGGCTCAAAACGCCCGGCGCGGAAAGCCGCAACCACAAATGAAGTGCCGCAAGAGAACGCAAAGTTCGCAAAGAAGAGACGACATAACTTCTTCTCTTTGAGTTCTTTGCACTGCACTCCGTCAGCATCGCGCAATTTCGCGAAGATTTTACCACGGATTTCACGGATGGGGAATTGTG
>JBKQWF010000242.1:0-18454 GCA_052139695.1 Limisphaerales bacterium | reverse complement strand
CGTGTCCTGGATAAACAAGGCTACCGGCACACGGTACAGTCGAACAACCCCGGTGATTGGGAAGTGCTTTACGCGCGCCAACCCGACGCGCCACCGGCGGCTGGCGCGCCGGTGGCGCCGCCTCATGGCGATACCGCGCCTGCTTCGTCCGAAACTGTCGAAGTGGACGCCCGAGGACTCGAACCGCCGCAACCTCTGGTCCGAATCCTTGAATCGCTGGCCGCTTTGCCCGCGGGCGCGGAATTGCGCGCGTGGACGGACCCCCGGCCGATCCACTTGTATGCGCAACTCGAAGAGCGTGGATTCACCGCCGTAACCCAGGAGCAAGCCAATGGAAGTTTCCTTACCCATATCCGCCGCCGTTAATCCGTCGCCCGCGCGGCCCGCCACCGGTTCGATCTTGGGAGCCAACGCCCCCTCCATCGCATTGCCGCTGACGTTTACCTTGACCGGTTTGCTGGCGCTGTGCGCGGGCGTCGCCTGGCTCGTGCTTCAGCCGAGCCTCCTCGCCGAGTACTATTACAACCAATATGTCGTTGCGGTGACACACCTCTTTGTGCTCGGGTGGATTTGTTCGGTTGTCATGGGAGCGATGTATCAACTGGTCCCCGTCGCCCTGGAAACCAAGCTCTATAGCGAAAACCTGGCGCGCTGGCACTTTGGGTTTCATCTGGCCGGCTTCGTCGGAATGGTCTGCATGTTCCGCGTCTGGAATATGAAACCAGCGGGGCATTTTGGCTGCATCCTTGGGGTGGGAGTCGGCCTCTTTGTCTGTAATATGGCGCGGACCCTTCGGCGGGTGCCCAAGTGGAACGTCACGGCCACCGCGGTCAGCGCCGCGCTGGGCTGGATTTGTCTGGCGATCCTTTCAGGGCTCTCGGTCGCGGCGGCAAAATGCGAGTATGATTCTGAATCCGCCCTGTCGGCGACTGGCGCTGTCGGGGTTCTCTTGTCGGGGTTGCGTTCGGTTGCCGGCTTCCTGGCGCGTTTTAATCCTATCAGCACGATGCATGCTCACGCGCATCTGGGCGGGGTTGGTTTCTTTACCATGCTCATCGTCGGGGTATCGTATAAACTGATTCCGATGTTTACCCTGAGCGAAGTACAAAGCCGCCGCCGTGCCTTATATAGCATCGCTTTGCTCAATCTCGGGCTGGCCGGCTCTTTCGTGACCATCCTGCTGCGCAGTCCGCTGAAACTGGCGTTTGCCTTGGCAGTCGTGGCGGCCCTGGCAATTTTCGGCTGGGAACTAGGGGCCATTCTTCGCGCCCGCAAGCGGCGGACACTGGATTGGGGAATCAAATATTTCTTGACGGCTATTGCCCTGCTGTTGCCGCTGTCGGCCATAGCGGTGGTGCTCTCCTGGCCTGGTTTGCCGATGAACCGGTTGACCGGACAACTTGAAAACCTCTACGGCTTCCTTGGATTCCTCGGCGTCATCACCTTGGCGATCCTCGGGATGCTCTACAAAATCATCCCTTTTCTCGTCTGGTATGGCCGCTACAGCCGGCAAATCGGTCGTGCCAAGGTTCCGTCGCTGGCGGACCTTTATTCAGCCCGGTTGCAAGCGCTGGGTTATTGGACGTATCTGGCCGGACTCGCGGCCACGGCCGGGGCCATCCTCTTGTCCAACCAAACCGGGGTTCGCGTCGGCTGCGGTCTTCTCGCCCTGGCCGTGGCCACTCTGGCCCTCAACGTGGGCCAGATGTTCGCCCATTTCTTCAAACCCACGCTCCAGCCATCGACTCTGCCCGCATCAACCTCCGCCAGAACAGCATGATCACGAACAAGATTACCGAAGAGGCCGTTTTAGAAACCTTGCGCCAAGTCATTGACCCGGAGCTGGGCTGCAACATTGTCGATTTGGGCTTGGTTTATAGCGTCTCCGTAACGGGTCAAAAAGTGACCGTGGCGATGACGCTGACCACCGCTGGTTGCCCGATGCACGAAAGCATTCGCTGGGGAGCGCAACAGACGCTGCTCGGTCTCGCCGGAGTGCGGGAAGCCGAAGTTGAAGTGGTCTGGGACCCTCCCTGGCATCCTTCGATGATGAGCGCATTCGGACGCGAGTCCACCGGCGCCGGAAGTTTTTAACATCAACAAAATCCATCAAATATATGAACAAAACAATGCAAAGCGAAAATCTAATCGGACCGGATCGAGTCATGGACGTGCGTCCCATCCCGTGTTCCGTCAAACATGGCCTTATCATCCGGACCTGGCTCGATCTTCCGGTCGGGGATCATTTCATTCTATTGAACGATCACGATCCGGTCCCGCTCTACTACCAATTCTCCGCCCAATGGCCGGGAGCGTTTACCTGGGAGCACCTGGTCAAAGGACCGGACGAATTCCGCGTCAAAATCACCAAGGTCAAAGTCCCGCAGAAAGTTGAATCCGAAACGGAGGGAGCCTGCGGTTGCCGCCACTGAGCGTCATTGCGGATGGAGATTCCAATGACGGAGGAAACTGTCAATCAATACTATACAGAGGACCATGACCATCTCCACGCCTCCTTCCAAGGCTTCCAAAGTCTGAAGGCCGGCAACCACAAGGAGGCTTCGGAGGCGTTTCGAGAATTCAGGGCCGGGTTGGAGCGGCACATTGTCTGGGAGGAGAGACTCCTCTTCCGTTGGTACGACCAGAAACTGGGCCACCTGAGAAATTGCCTGACCGCGGCCCTGCGCAGGGAGCACGAGCAGATTCTCGTTTATTTGGACGAAACCGCGGCTTTGGACGGTTGCAAGACGAACCGAGACACGGCGCAAGCCAAGCTGACCCAATGCCGTGCATGCCAAATGCCGCCCCATCCCCAGGTTACGATTAAGGTCAACACTCTCTTTTCATCTGCTCACAAGACCCTTGATTGCATTGAGAATCCGCGTCGTTATGCCATCAATAAGATGCTCCGTGCCTTTGACAGAAAGACCCACGATGAGTCCAAGAAATGGCATGATGCTCAACGAATCGGAATAACCTTTGTACAACAGCGCAAGATAAATCACCACGGTAAAAACAATAGCCGAACCTAACCGAAACCATAAACCTGCCCAAAATATGTGCTCATCAAAAACGACGATCGGCTCATGCTGCATCTTTCCCCAGAGTGTCTTTGCGAAAAAAAAACTCCCATGATCGTAAAGCCCATGGCAAACAACAATTGGATTGCGTCTTTGAGCTCTTCCTGAGAGCGATTCCACAACAGAAAAGGTCTTTCTGAAGGAGTTTGTTTTCTTGAGATTAAATCGGCAATTTTGAGGTCGGGAGAATTCGCGTTGGAAGCCACGGGCAACGCATTAAAATTTGAAGTGGAAAGTAATTGCTGGGAGCCAGGGCTGGAATTCATGGTCATGGAGTTTGAACCACCATGACTTTGGAAAAGCTCCTCAATGGCGCCAGATTTCGCGAAACCTGCGATCCCAACAACGGTTACGACAGCATCCAATAATAGAACAAACCCTATTCCAACGAGGCAACGGCCAAACATTTGCTTACTGTAAAGTTGTTTATCCGCACCTGAACCTTTTGTTAGAATTCCCCTTTTAGGTCAAGCTAAAAAATGCGACAACGAACACCATGTTATGTTGTTGGGAGAGCACAGAATGGTTAGCCTCAGGGAATGCTGCTGCCATGCTCGTCCACAATACCGGCGTCCCGCTTTTCAACCTCGACGACGGTTTTAATCGCACCCCGGTGTGGAAGCACGGAAGCCCTCTCATTGACTCGCAGCATTCGCGCCCTTAGGCTGTGCCGGCATGTCGAGGTTGCCGTTTGAGGCTTTCTTAGCTCTGCGCTATTTGCGACCACGCCGGACTTTTGTCTCGGTGATCACGGTCATTTCCATTATTGGCGTCCTCTTGGGAGTGGCGGTCCTGATCATCGTCATTGCCGTCATGAGCGGGTTCGACCAGGAATGGCGGCAGACGATTCTCGGTTTCAATGGACATCTCAAGGTCTATCCGGCTGATCGCGCCCACCCCCTCACCAATTATCAAGCCCTCATGCGCACTGTGGCCGCCAACCCACAGGTGACGGGCGTATCGCCTTTCATCCAGGGGCAGGCCCTCTTGAAAACGGAGCCGGCGTCCGGCCCTCCGCAACAGGCCGCTCCTTTTGTCTTCGGCGTCGATCCCGCGTCGCTCGGCTCGGTAAACGCAATCCCATCCAATATTATCGGCAGCTTTGAGGTTAATGACAAGGGCCTGGTCGTCGGCCGAGACTTCGCCGGGGCGATGGGTTTAGGCATCGGCGACCGGGTGGCAATTTACTCCTCAACCAGCCTGGAAAAGATGCAAGCCAGCATTGGCAAAACCAACGCCGAGGTCTTGCTCCCGGACGAGTTCACCGTGCGCGGCTTGTTCGACGTGGGGTTTCCCGACTACAACACATCCATTGTCGTCACGTCGCTGGACGACGCCCGCGAAATGCAAGAGTTGCCGGATGACACCGTGCAATGGTTGCAGGTAAAACTGCGCGACCTTTTTGCGGCAGACGAAGTGGCCAAGCAATTGCAAGCCGCCCTCGGCTCGAAAGTGAGAGTCGTAACCTGGAGAGAGGACAGCCCGGCGATTTTCGACGCCCTGGCGATGGAAAAGAATACCATGTTCTACCTTCTCTTCTTTATCATGATTGTGGCGGCGTTTGGGATTGTGAATTGCCAGATTACGTTTGTCGTGCAGAAAACGCGCGAGATCGGCATCTTGAAAGCGCTCGGGGCAACCCAGCGGCAAATCCTCTGGATTTTCTTGAGCCAAAGCTTCGTCGTCGGCGTCCTGGGGGTTGGGCTGGGGTTGGGAGCCGGCCTGCTGGCGTTGGCCTACCGGAATGAGTTTCTTGATTTCATGCGCAAATTCACCCACATGCAGTTGCTGCCCGCCAACATTTATCACGTCTATCAGCTGCCGGCCTCGATTCAATTCGAAGACGTGGCCTTTATCTGCGGCACCGCGTTTGTCACCTGTATTTTGGCCGGTTTGTTCCCCGCCTGGAAAGCCAGCCGTCTACAACCGGTGGAGGCATTGCGCCATGAATGAGACCGCGGAAAACCGGCCCATTCTGCTCGCGCAGGCCCTGCGCAAAAGTTATGTAATGGGCGGGCGAAATCTGGAGGTGCTGGCGGGCATCGATCTGGCCGTGACGCGAGGTGAATTCGTCGCTTTGCGCGGCGCCTCGGGCGCAGGCAAAAGCACCCTGCTCCACTTGCTGGGCGGCCTGGACCTGCCCAACGCGGGTGAAATTTTGTTTGATGGAAAGAACCTCGCCTCTCTTTCTCCCGGCGCGCTGGCCCAATGGCGCAATCGCAGCGTCGGTTTTGTGTTCCAGGCCTACCACCTTTTGCCCGAATTAACTGCCCTGGAAAACGTCATGCTTCCCGCGAGAATGGGCCGCGTCGCCGCCGCCGCGACGGCCACGCGCGCGGCCGAAGTCCTGGCGCGGGTCGGCTTGGCGCAGCGGATGGAGCACCGGCCCTGGGAACTCTCCGGCGGCGAACAACAGCGCGTCGCCATCGCCCGGGCGCTGGTCAATTCGCCGGATTTGATCCTGGCCGATGAGCCGACTGGCAACCTTGATTCACGGTCCGGCGAGGAGATTATCCATTTGTTGCAGGAATTGCGCTCCGAACGGCGGGCCACGCTCATCATTGCCACCCATGATTCGGGGGTGGCCTCCCGCGCCCCGCGAGTCCTGGAGTTGGCCGATGGGCGGATCGCGACCTGACCATGGACACCGACTGGGAAGCGCGTTACCAAACGCATGAAATGCCTTGGGAAAAAGGCGAGCCCTCCCCCGGCTTAATCGATTTTTTGGCGCGCCATCCCCATCTGCCTCGCGGGACAGTCCTGGTGCCTGGTTGTGGAACCGGCCACGATGCGCGCGCCTGGGCCGCCGCCGGCTTTGCCGTAACGGGCTACGATCTCGCTCCCAGCGCCATCCGCCTTTCCCGTGAGAAAACTGCCGCGGCTGGCCTTGGCGCGGAATTCATCCAGGGCGACTTTCTGATTGACCAACCGCCGCACCCCTTTGACTGGATATTCGAGCACACTCTTTTTTGCGCCATCCAGCCACGGCAGCGCGACGACTATGTCCGCGCGGTCACACGCCGGCTGAGACCGGGCAGTTGGTATTTAGCCGTCAATTATCTGATTCCCGATAGGGACGGCCCTCCTTTTGGCACGACACGCCAGGAATTGTGGGAGCGGTTCTCGGAGCGTTTTGATTTGCTGGAGGAATGGGTCCCCCGCTCTTATCCCAATCGCACCGGCTTGGAACTTATGTTGTGGTGGCGACTCAAATAGGTGTGCGCGACGTAAAGTTTTTTCTTAAATGGATCGTCGGCGGAGGACTCGTGGTGGCCATGGTGTTGCAATTTACCGGCCCCGCGCGTTCCAATCCGCCGGTGCGGCCTGGTCATGACTTGTTGTCGAGCAATGCCCCGCCCGCTCCCATCGCGGCTTTGTTGAAAAAAGCGTGCTACGATTGCCATTCCTACGAAACCCGCTGGCCGTGGTACAGTTATGTTGCTCCCCTTTCCTGGTCCCTGGTGGGTCATGTGAACGACGCCCGTGAAATGCTCAATTTTTCCGACTGGCCTCATGACCATCCGGAACGGGCCAGAAAAAAATGGAGACGCGCCGCCGAGGCCATCGATTCCGGCGAAATGCCGTTGCGGCAGTACCTTTGGCTTCACCGCGAGGCCAGGCTGGATCCGAGCCAACGCCAGCAACTGGCGCGATGGGCGGAAGAAGAATCCAAACGGCTGGCCTCATCACCATAAGGAGAAACCCCTTTTTATTCCGCGCGCTTAGTCAATAATGAATCGCCCGGCGGACAGGTTCTGGCCAGCCGCAAGGCATTGCCAATCACCACCAAATCCGAAAGGCCCATGGCCGCCGCGCAGAGAATAGGGCTCAAAAACCCCAAGGCCGCCAGCGGCACGCCGGCGGCGTTGTAGAAGAAAGCCCAGAACAAATTCTGCTTGATGGTGCGCAAGGTGGCGCGCGCCAAGGCCAGAGATTCGGGAATCGCCTGGATTTCCGTATTGAGCAAAATGATGTCCGCGGCCGCACCCGCCACGTCGCTGGCCTGGCTGACGGCTATGCCCAAGTCGGCCTGTTGCAAGGCTGGCGCGTCATTGAGACCGTCGCCGACAAAGGCCACTTTCTCCCCGCTGTCCTGGAATTCCCGGATGATCCGCGCTTTGCCCTCCGGCCGAATTTCCGCCAAAACATATTCCGCGGCGATGCCCGCCTGTCGCGCGATGGCATGGGCCGTGCGTGGGTTATCACCTGTCACCATGAAAACTTTCAAACCGCCCTCCCTCAACTTGCGCACGACCGCGGTTGCCGCCGGTTTAAGGGTGTCCTGCAATGCAATGAGCGTGATCAATTTCGAGCCGGCTGCGAGACCGAGGATGGTCGCGCCGGTTGCCGTCCATTTATCCACAAATCCATTTGGGTCCGGAAAATTGACGCCGCAACTCTTCAGCCAGGAGAGAGAGCCCAAACGCGCCGTGACCGCGCCGGGCAATTCCGCTTCCACTCCGGACCCGGAGATTTCCCGCCAGCTTAAAAACGATTCTCTTTCCAAGGACAACTTTGCTACCGCCTGGCTGAGAGGATGTTTTGAGCCGGCTGCCAGGGACGCAGCTAGCGCAAGGTCTGCGCCTTCAGTCGCCACGACAGTGGGTTTGCCCCAAGTCAAAGTGCCGGTTTTATCGGCCAGCAACATAGTAATCACACCCGCCTTTTCCAAAGCGATGCCGTCGCGAATGAGAATTCCGCGCCGGGCCGCCGCATTGGCTCCCGCCATGATGGCTACTGGCGTGGCCAAACCCATTGCGCACGGGCACGCCACAATTAAAACAGCCACCGCCGAGAGAATGGCCGCGGCCAGGGGTGTCTCCGGCAGAGTGGGATGCCACAGAAAGCGGCCCAGCAAAGTACTGCAACGATGAGCCTGTCCGAAAGCAAGCCCCCACCAGAGAGCAGCGCCGATGGCGATGGCCACAACAACGGGCACAAACACATTGCTGGCGCGGTCCGCCAACCTTTGGATATTGGCCCGGCTGTTTTGCGCGCGCTCAACCGCGGCGATGATGTGGGCCATAGCCGTCGCCTCGCCAATGGCCGTGACCAGCATGACGGCATGGCCGTTGGCATTAACGGTTCCGGCGTAGAGATGGCTGCCGGTTTGCTTTTCCACAGGCGCCGATTCGCCAGTCAACATCGCTTCATCGATGCTGCATTGGCCTTCCAGTAACTCGCCATCGGTCGGAACCCGGTCACCAGGACGAAGCACGATCCGATCGCCGGAGCGCAGCTCCCTGACGGGAATATCCGACTCGGCGCCGTCGGAATTCCGCCGGCGCGCGGTGAGCGGGACCAACCGCAACAGGTCCCGCAGCGAATTCTCCGCCTGGCCCGTCACGCGCGCTTCAAGCCAATGGCCGACGCTGATTAGGGTGATGATCGCCGCCGCCTCCATGAAATAGAGGTGCCCGCCCGCCCCCCATAACAACGCCCACAAACTGTAACCAAAAGCGGCCGTCGAGCCGAGCGCCACCAGCGTGTCCATGTTCGATGCGCCGACTTTGAGTTGCCTCCAGGCGCCTTTGTAGAAACGCGCGCCACAAAAAACCTGCACCGGAAAGGCCAGCGCAAAAGCGACCCAATGAAACCACGTCTCCATCCCCAACCCGAAAACCCATTCGCCCACCATCAGCGGCGTCGTGCCCAGCAAGCCCACCAGGACGCTCGCGCCCCAGACGGAGGACGTCGAAACGGACGGTGGCTCGTTTTCTCCCGCGGCCATTTTCGCTTCATAACCCGCCGCATGTACCGCGGCGGCGAGAGCGGAAACGTTCGGACTGGCGCTGGGTTTCCAGCGAACTCGCGCCCGCCCTTCCTGCAAAGAAACCTCGGCACTGGCCACGCCGGCCACGCTTCGCAACGCCTCTGTGACATGCCGCGCGCAATTCGCGCAGTTCATCCCGGTCACTTGCAATTCGGACTGAAGCGTTGCTTGAATCGAAGACGCCATGACCTGACACTATCCTCCGAGTTGGCGTGAGCAACAAGTATTACCAACCGGGCGAACAACGGGGAGCGCGCGTCGGAGACCTCTTCGATACCATCGCGCCGCGCTATGATTTGATCAACGACCTGCAAAGCCTATGGCTGCACCGGCGCTGGAAAAGGCGGCTCGTCAAAATGGCCGGGGTCCGGCCCGGAGAAAAAGCCCTGGACCTTTGCTGCGGGACCGGCGACATCGCCTTCGCCTTGCGCGATGCCGGCGCGGAGGTGGTGGGCCTGGATTTTAGTCCGGCAATGTTGTCAATGGCCCAAAAGCGGGGCCGGAACGAAGTGCAATTCATCCAGGGCGACGCCCAACACGTTCCGTGTGAGGACGCGGCCTTTGATATTGTCACAATTGGGTATGGATTGAGGAATTTGGAAAGTTGGGAAGCAGGGTTGGAAGAAATCGTCCGGCTGGCCCGGCCTGGCGGACGGCTGTTGGCGCTGGATTTTGGAAAGCCCGAAAACCCGGCCTGGCGGTGGATTTATTTTTCCTGGTTGCGATGGGGAGTGCCGGTGTTTGGAAAGATCTTCTGCCATGACTCCGCCGCTTACGCCTATATTTGTGAATCGTTAAAAGCCTACCCAGCCCAACGTGGCGTGGCGGAAAAACTGCGAGCATTGGGATGCCAGGATGTCCAGGTGCGAAACCTGCTGGGCGGCGCCATGTGCATCCATTTCGCGCGAAAAGCCCTGAATAATTCTCCTTCCTCGTCCATCTAACTGTGGACGGCCTTTGCTTGAGGCAGCGCTATTAGTGTGCCTTGATCCTGCGCCGACAACCATTCAGACCGATTATAACGGGCTGAAACAACGAGAACCATGCGATTTTTCAAAGCAACCGCGAGCGGTGTCGCCATCCTGGTAGTGGCGGCCGGATTGGGTGCCTGGCAATGGCGGGCACACGCCGCCCACAAACCCTCTTTCCGCGAAACCCCTGTTAAACGTGGCGATCTATTTGTCAGTACCGCCGCCACCGGAACCGTCGAACCCGAAGAAGTGGTCGATGTGGGCGCCCAGGTCGCCGGATTAATCAACGTCTTCGGCAAGGATAAGAGCGGCAGACCGATCGATTATGGATCCGTCGTCGAAGAAGGGACTGTCCTGGCCAAGATCGACGACTGCCTTTACGCCGCTGACGTGGCTCTGGCCAAAGCCCAATTGGACCAGGACAGGGCGGGCGAAGTCCGCGCGCAGGCGGACCTGGACCAAATGCGAGCCAAGCTTAAACAAGCGGAGGCTGACTGGAATCGGGCGCAAAAACTGGGGCCTTCTGAAGCACTCGCCCCGACCGCTTACGACTCTTACAAAGCCAACTACGAAATCGCCAAGGCCAACGTAGCCCTGGACGAAGCCTCCCTCCTCCAAGCCAAGGCCACCACCGTCCAAGCTCAAGCCACCTTGGATAAGGCCCAGCGCACGCTGGACTACTGCACCATTGTTTCGCCGGTGAAAGGAATCATCATCGACCGCCGCGTCACCATCGGTGAGACCGTCGTTTCCAGCTTCAACACCCCCAGCCTTTTTCTCATCGCCAAGGACCTGACGCGGATGCAAGTGTGGATTTCGGTCAACGAAGCGGATATTGGCACCATTCATCCCGGACAACAGGTCAGCTTCACCGTCGATGCTTACCCGGCCCGGGTTTTTGAAGGCAAGGTGGGCAAAATCCGCCTTAATGCCACGATGACCCAAAACGTGGTCACTTACACTGTCGAGGTCAACGCGGACAACTCCGACGGCACCTTGCTTCCTTATTTGACAGCCAACGCGCAGTTTCTAACCAGCGAGCAACACGACGTTTTGCTCCTGCCGAACGCTGCCTTGCGCTGGCGCCCACCGCCGGAACTCATCGCTCCCGCTTTCCGCGAGACCGCTCCAGGCGGTTCGACAAATTCAATTCCGGCGGCAGCCCAGCCCGCCGGGGGCAGGCATCCGGGCACCGTGTGGATGGCCGACGGGGAATTTGTCCGGCCCATTCATATTACCAGCGGCGCGACCGACGGCACCGAAACCGAAGTGCAGGGTTCAGATTTGAAAGAAGGCGCGCAGATCGTTTTGGGGCTGCAACTGGCCAGTGACTTGCTGGCTGAAAACGACCCCACCAATAATCCCTTTGCCCCGCAGAATCCGTGGCGCCGGCCGACGCCGCCCCGCCGCCCCCAATAGAATCGCCCTATGGATCTCCTTGACCTGCGCGACGTCCGAAAGACGTATCACTTGGGCGAAATGGATTTGCAAGTTCTCAAAGGCATTTCCCTCAGCATTGCGGCCGGGGAATTGGTGGCGTTGATGGGGGCCAGCGGTTCGGGCAAGAGCACTCTCATGAATATCCTTGGATGTCTGGACCGTCCCAGTTCCGGGGAGTATCGGCTAGACGGCCACGAGCTCTCAACCGCCTCGGGCGACGACCGCGCCCGGCTGCGCAATTCTCTGATTGGATTCGTCTTTCAGAGTTTCAATCTCCTGGCGCGCACGAGTGCGCTGGAGAATGTGCTCATGCCACTGACTTACTCTGTGGAAACCCTAACCGAGCGGGAAATGCGCCAGCGCGCCAGGGAACTGCTGGTCAAAGTTGGCCTGGGCGACCGGCTGGATCATCACCCCTCCCAGCTTTCCGGCGGCCAGCAACAACGCGTCGCCATCGCGCGCTCCCTGATCAACCGTCCGCGTCTGCTCCTGGCGGACGAACCGACTGGCAACCTCGACTCGCGCACCAGTGAGGAGATTCTGCAAATGTTCAGTCATCTAAACGAGTCCGAGGGTTTGACGGTCATTCTCGTCACGCACGATCCCGGCGTCGCCCATCACGCCAAGCGCGTCATTCATATCCGGGACGGTTTGATCCAGAACGGTTTGGTGCCGGAGTCCTCATGAAGTTCCTCCGCATCCTCTCCACGGCTATTCGAGCCCTCCGGCGTAATGTCCTGCGGGCCGCCCTCACGACCCTTGGCATTGTCATTGGCGTGGCCGCCGTCATCGCCATGATGGAGATCGGGACCGGCTCAACCCAAGCCATTCAACGCACTATCTCCTCCATGGGAGCGCTGAACCTCTTGGTATTTCCCGGGAATATCTTTGCCAGCGGCGTCAGTTTTGGCAACGGCAGCAGAATGACACTCACGCCGGCGGACGCCGAGGCCATTTTGCGGGAGTGCCCATCGGTCGCGGCTGCCGCCCCGATGGTGCGCGTGCGCACGCAACTGATCTATGGCAATCGCAATTGGGTCCCCAACAGCATGTACGGCACGACCCCCGCCTACCTGGAGGTGCATGACTGGATGGATATGGCCGAAGGGGAAGCGTTCACCGAACGCGACGTGCGCAATTGCAGCAAGGTTTGCCTGGTGGGACAAACCATCGTGCGCGAACTTTTCGACGGGGAATCGCCGGTGGGCAAAGAACTGCGCATGCAGAATGTCGGTTTCAAAGTCATCGGCGTTCTCCGCGCCAAGGGCGCCAACATGATGGGCTCAGACCAGGACGACATCGTGGTTGCGCCCTGGACTACGATCAAATTCAGAGTGACTGGCTCTTCGGCTGCGATGGCCAATCAGAGCGTCGTCACCGTTGCCACGACCGTTCTGCCCAGCCAGGTTTATCCGAGTACCTCCTTGTCTCTCTATTCCACCCCATCAGCCTCGCAAACCCTCGATACGCCCGCCCCGGTCCGCTTCGCCAACATCGACCAAATCATCGTGGCCGCGCGCAACCCCAAGCAAATCGCTGCCGCCAGCGATGAAATTACTTCCCTCCTGCGCGAGCGGCATCATTTGCACAGTGACGCGCCCGATGATTTTACCATCCGCGACTTGACAGAAGTCATGAAGACGATGAGCTCCACGACCACTTTAATGACCAACTTGTTGCTGATTGTCGCCCTCATCTCGTTGATCGTCGGCGGGGTCGGCATCATGAACATCATGCTCGTCTCGGTCACGGAACGGACGCGCGAAATCGGCCTGCGCATGGCCGTAGGCGCGCGCGGAGCGGACATTCTGCGACAGTTCCTGACCGAAGCCGTGGTCTTGTGCATTCTGGGCGGCATCTTTGGCATCCTTTTGGGCCGCGCCACTTCCTGGCTGGTGCGGGTCATTAAACACTGGCCCACCGCCACCTCAATCGGGGCCATCGTCGCCGCGGTCGTGGTTTCGGCCACGGTGGGCATTGTCTTTGGTTTTTATCCCGCCTGGAAAGCCTCTCGCCTGGACCCGATTGAGGCCCTCCGTTACGAATGATCCCCCTTAATGAAAATTCATTGTCTCGCTCTCTTGCTTCTGCTCGCCGGAGGTTGCATGGTGGGGCCGGATTTCAAGCCCCCGCGCGAAAAAGTGCCGGAGGATTGGACCGGCCTGACCAATGTCAATACAAGTGCTGCCGCGGCTTCTTCCGCCAATTCTTCCCCGGCGCAACTCACTGCCTGGTGGAATAAGTTCAACGATTCCACGCTCGTCTGGCTGATCGACGAAGCGTTTCACACCAATCTCGATTTGCAACTGGCCGAGAGCCGCTTGCGCCAGGCCCGCGCTTCCCGGGGAATTGTGGCCGGTCCGCTCTATCCGACCCTCAATGCCAACGGCGTTTATACTCGCCAAGGGTCTGTCAATATCATCTCCAACAATTATTTCGCCGCCGGTTTGGATTCGGTTTGGGAATTGGATATTTGGGGCGGCACCCGTCGCAACATCGAGTCGGCCAACGCCAACATTACGGCGGCGCGCGAATCCATTCACGATACGCAGGTCACTTTGGCGGCGGAAATCGCGCTGGATTACATCCAACTCCGGGCCGACCAGGAACAGATCGACATTGCCGCCAACAATTTGAAATCGCAGCAGCGCACCGCCGCCTTGACGCGCCAGCGTCTGGCGGCCGGCTTCGTCAGCGCGCTGGACGTAGCCAATGCCGAGGCGCAAGCGGCCACCACCGCCTCAGCCATTCCGGTGCTGGAATCCGCCGCGCGCCAGAATATTTACGCTTTGAGCGTCTTGTTGAACCGTCTGCCCGGTGACCTCGTCGAACAACTCTCGAAAACCGGCCCGGTCCCGCTGACCCCGCCTGATGTCCCGGTGGGGTTGCCCTCCGACTTGTTGCGCCGGCGGCCGGACATCCGGGTAGCCGAGGCGCAGTGGCACGCCGCCACCGCGCAGATTGGGGTGGCCAAATCGGATTTGTTTCCGCAATTCTCGCTCACCGGCGGAGTCAATTATCAGAGCGACCTTGCCCGGACTCTTTTTGCCGGTTCCAGCCGTCTTTGGACAGTGGGGCCGTCCGTCAATTGGCCGATCTTCCAGGGCGGCTCAATCGCGGCCAATGTGCGCCTGCAAAAGGCCCTCACCCAACAGGCGGGCATAACGTATCGCCAAACCGTGCTGGGAGCGTTGCAAGAAGTCGAGAACGCCCTCATCGCCTTTGCCAAAGAGTGGGACCATCGCCAGGCGCTCAACGAAGCGGTGACCCAAAACCGCAAAGCGGTCGATTTTTCCATGCAGCTTTACACCCAGGGCACGACGGATTTTCTCAGCGTGCTGGATGCGCAACGTTCCTTGTACGTCTCAGAAAATGCGCTTTCCCAAAGCAAAGCTTCCATTTCCACGGACCTGGTCGCCCTTTATAAAGCCCTCGGCGGCGGGTGGGAATAGCGAGGCGAACGTTCCAAAACTTAAATTAGAAGGACGCGAAAAGGCGGCATCTCACGCAGTCAGGGGCTCGCGGCGCTCGCCCCACCCGGGATTGGCGAATTTCGGGAGGGGCGAGCGCCTGCGAGACCCTGTCTCAAGCTATGAGGCGGGCAGCAGGCGGTAACCGACCCCCGGCTCGGTCACCAGAACCTCGGGGCGGGTGGGGTCTTCCTCCAGTTTTTCGCGGAGGCGCCCGATATAGACCCGCAGGTAATGCGTCTGCTCGCCATAATTCGGGCCCCAAACCTCCTTCAAAATCTGCCGGTGCGTGACCACTTTGCCCGCATTGCGGACGAGCAAGCGCAAGAGCGAGTATTCCGTCGGTGTCATCTTTATTTCTTTGCCCTCCACCAAGACCTGGCGGCTGGACAAATCGACCTCCAGCCTTCCGGCGCGGAAGACCACGCTCTCTTCCAGCGGCGTGGCGCGGCGCCGCACGACGCGCAAGCGGGCCAGCAGCTCCGCGGTGCTAAAGGGTTTGATGACGAAGTCGTCCGCGCCGTTGTCGAGCGCCGTCACTTTATCATCCTCACCCTCCCGGACGGAAAGCACCAGAACGGGGGCTTGGCTCCATTCCCGCAACCGCTTGAGCACCTCCACTCCATCCATGTCCGGCAAGCCGAGGTCAATAATAATGGCATCCGGACGCCGCTGGGCCGCTTCGATCAATCCGTCCTTGCCCGTGGCCGCGTCAAAGACACGGTAACCGTTGCCTTCCAGCGTTACCCGCAACAGCCGGCGGATTTGCAATTCGTCGTCAATCACCAAAATAATGGGCAGATGGGGGGAATTCTCACTCATAGCATAGCATCCACAACCGGTTCAGGGCTGCCGACCATCGGCAGATAAATGCAAAATTCGGCGCCGCCACCCGGACGGTTGCGCGCCTCGACCCTGCCGCCGTGGGCCTCGACCATACCTTTGACAATGGAGAGTCCCAAGCCAGTTCCCCCGGCGGGCGAGCCAGGGGCGCGGTAGAATTTTTCAAAGAGGTGCGGCAAAGACTGTTCCGGCAAACCCGGTCCGTGGTCCGTCACGGTGATGGCCATTTCCCCGTTGAGGACGGCGGCCCGGACTTCAATGGCGGTATCGGGCGGGGTATAATTGACGGCGTTTAAGACCAGGTTGCTCAAGGCTTGTTCGATCAGGACGAAATCCATCTTGACAAGCGGAAGCGCGGCCGGGGCCGACACCGTCGTGGGGTGCTTGGAAAGTTCGCGTTCCGCGCGGCGCAGGGTCACGTTGATCAGGTCCGCCACGTCGCACCAGTCCAGGCGCGGCTTGACTTTGCCCGACTCCAGGCGGGTCATATCGAGCAAGTTGCCGACGAGGCGATTGAGGCGGGCGGCGCTTTCCTGAATTTCCTGGGTCAGCGTTTGTTGCAGCGGCAGCGGTTGGGGGACTTTAAGCTCCGCCAAAGCGGTGGTGGCGGTGGTAATGGCGGCAATGGGCGTGCGCAACTCGTGGGAGATGGAGTTGAGCAGGGCCTTGCTTAATTTCTCCGATTCCGCCAGCAACCGCGCCTGTTGCGATTCGCCATCCAGTCGAAGGCGATCCAGGACCAAGGCGGCTTGCCGGGCAAAGGCGCCCAGCAGATCGCGCTGTTCCAAAGTCGGTTCCGCCTCTTCTTCCAGGGCCACGCCCAGCACGCCGACAGCGCCGCGGTTGGTTTGCAGCGGAAGATAAATGGCGGCGGCGGACGGCAAGCTGTCCGTGAACCGCCCGGCCGCCTTGCCGAAACGAAAGGCCCACGCCGCCACGTTTTGCTCCTTTTCCGAAACCGTCAGCGAACTGGCAGGATGGGCGGTGACGGCGAGCTTTTCCACAGAGTCGGGCAGGAGAACGGCCACTTTGGCGCGGAAGGCCTGCTCCACCTGCCGCACCAGCCTCTGCGCCACGTCATTGACATCGGCCGCGTCGGCCAAATCGCGCGTCAATAAGTAGAGCGCGGTGGAACGCGCCTCCCGCCGCCGCTCCGCGCGCTCCTGCCAGCGAATCCGCGAGACCAATTGTCCCAACACCAGGGCGACGACAAAGTAGGTGCAGAACATCATGATGTCCTCCGCATGAGTCAAATAGAATGTGTAACGCGGCGGGAGGAAAAAGAAGTCCCAGAGCAGCGCGCTCGCCGCGGCCGTGGCCAGGGTGGGGCCGCGCCCGATAAACACGGCGGAGAGCACAACGCCCAGCAGATAAACGAGCGCCAGGGCATGCCGCGGTCCCGCCGGTTCCGCGGAAGCATGCGCGGTTCCGAGGCTGTCAAACAGAAAGTTCAAAGCGGTGCAAAGCGCCACCACCCCGAAACCGGCCAGATATTGCCAGAGCGGAGAATCGGAGGAAAAAGTTCCGCGCCTTTCGGGCGGAACGCTCTCGATATGTTCCGGTCGCACCACGTGCAGTTCAATGCGCCCGCTTTCCCGCACGAGACGGCGCAGCAGCCGGCCACCCCGCAACCATTCCATCGGACGTGTGCCGCCCGGCTTGCCCACCACAATTTGCGTGACATTTTGCCGGCGCGCCACGCGCAGGAGGCCGCGGGCCACGTCCGTATCGGCCGTCGTAATGATTTCCGCGCCCAATTGGCGCGCCAAAGCCAGGTATCGCGTCAGCCTTTCCTGGGCCGCCGGCGCCAGGGGCTGCGGTTGCTCGACATAGACCGCCAGCCAGGGACAATCAAAATTATCCGCCAACCGCCGGGTCCAGCGGACCATGTGCGGGGAATAAGGGCTGGGGCTGACTCCCACCAACAGGCGATGCCCGGACCGCCAAGGCTCATTGATATTCATGGCCTGCAGGTATTCATGCACATCCTGGCCGACGTGCTCCGCCGCCAGGCGGAGGGCCATTTCGCGCAAGGCATTGAGATTGCCTTCGCGGAAAAAGTTCATCATGGCTAGTTCCGCGCGCTCCGGCACATAGACCTTTCCTTCGTCCAACCGCTTGAGCAGGTCTTCAGGCGGCAGATCGATCAGTTCCATTTCCGCCCGGTCCAGCACGCTGTCGGGAACGGTTTCATGCACCACCGCGCCGGTAATTTGGAGGACGGTATCCACCCGGCTTTCGGCGTGCTGCACATTCATCGTGGAATAGACATGGATGCCGGCTTCCAGCAATTCGAGCACGTCCTGGTAACGCTTGGCGTGGCGGGAACCGGGAGCATTGGTATGGGCCAATTCATCCACCAGGGCTAGTTGCGGACGGCGGGCCAGCAAGGCGTCCAGGTCCATTTCCTCGATGGAGATGCCGCGATATTCCACTTTGCGCCTTGGAACCATGGTCAGGCCCGCGAGCAGCGCCTCCGTCTCCTTGCGCCCGTGCGCCTCTACGCAGCCAATGACGACATCCATTCCCTCGCGAACGGCCTGCTCGGCCGCGCGCAACATGGCGTAGGTTTTGCCTACTCCGGCGGCCATGCCCAGGAAAACCTTAAGCTTTCCGTGTTTGGTTGCCGCGTCGCTCTTCCGTATCGCCGTCAACAATGCATCCGTGTTTGGACGAATGTCCTCAGCCATGAAGAAAGCATAGGCGTTTTCCCGGCAAAGGGCAGCTTAAAACAAGGTGCGATGTAAACCGCGCCCCTTAAAACAGGCTTGCTTAAGACTTAAGGCATCGCGAAACAATAACTTGAGCAATTATGGCGCAGGAGTTTTGGCCGCTGGCAAGGCGCTCGCGAGGCGCATATCCGCGCGGATCTGTAAC
>JBKQWF010000241.1:0-27428 GCA_052139695.1 Limisphaerales bacterium | reverse complement strand
CGCCTAAAATCATCGCTTCCAAGCCGCTCGGCCCAAGTGGTTCTGTAGTGAAGACCTGGAAAACGCGGGCGTTGATTTTCAAGCACTTGCGCCTTTCAACCCCCTCGAATCCGCCAAGTCGGGCTAGGCGCTGGCCGTATTTGGGAATGTATTCCAGGACGACCTTGTTGAGCAGGATAGGGATGCCGATGGGCAATTCGGATCCCCGGGTCTGGCCACAGCGCCGCGCAAATCACCGCCCGACACGCCGCCAACGGTGGCCGTGCCCACCAGGTATGCAGCGTCGAAAGACCGCTGCCCGCCGGTTGCTATTCTTTGACGGCAAATTGCGCTGGCGGGCGGGCGGGAAAACGGTTCAAAGCCCGGGAACGAGCGCGATTCTCATTTGAGACCGGAAGGAAACCAAGGATGGCGAGGCCACAATATCTTCCCCGGATGCTTAAACAGAAACCGTCACGCGGACGCAAAGAGGCGTTGCCCGATGAACTCGCCTTTGGCCATGCCGCCCGGACAGGCGAAAAGCCCGCCGCCCGTGTGGGTCACAAACTGGTTCATCATGTCGAATTTGGATATCTTGTCGAAGACTTTGACGAAACCCGTGCGCACGTCACGTTGGTAGCAAACGAAAAGAAGCCCGGCATCAAACTCCATCGCCTGGCGCCAGGGCGGCCAGCGTTCGGCCGTGAAGCTGGCTCCATCGTCAAAGGAATACGGACGGCGCAAGATTTGCGCGCCTTCGTTGTTGACAGGAGCGGCGAGGCGAATGTGCGCGTTTTCGGCAATGATCGAGTTCCCGTCCTTGTCCGTAGCGTCGTAATCCGCCTTGTCAAATTCGTTTTTGCCGCCCAGTGGCGCGCCTGAGTATTTATGACGGCCCACGGTCTGCTCTTGGAACACGAGGTTCATGCGGTCCCAATGTTCAAGGGCGATGCGAATCCGGCGCATCACGACATAACTGCCGCCGCGCATCCAGTCTGGTCCCTCCTCCCCAACCCAAATATGATTCTCCATCATTTTCGCGTCCGTGACCGATGGATTGTTTGTTCCGTCCTTGAAACCCATCAGATTCCGCGGCGTTTCCTTGGGCGGAAAATTGGGCAGGAAGCCCCTTTGCACCCAGCGGATTTGCGCCGCGCCATACGCCAGCCTGGCCAACTGCCGGATGGCGTGGAAAGCCACTTGCGGATCGTCCGCGCAAGCCTGCACCGAGATGTCGCCTGCCGTGCGTTCCGCGACCAGTTGGTCACCGGTGAATTTCGGCATCTCAATCAAGGCTTCGGGCCTCTTCGCCCCCAAGCCGTAACGGTCCTTCCCGTCTTTGACGAAGAGCCCAACCCCAAAGCCAAATGTCATGGTGAGCCGGGCCGAGGTAAGCCCAAGCGCGTCACAACTGTCGCCAGGCGGAACGGAAGCGTCTTGGCCAATGTCTTCCGCCGTTTCGCCTTTGGACATTCTCGCCGCGGCCAGCGTCCAAGACTGAAGCATTCCGACGACTTCCTGCCGGTCAGTTGCCGTTAAATCAAAGCTCGCAAAATAAGTATGCCGCTGGAGCGGTGTCAGGATTCCTCCCTGATGCTCGCCGCAGAAGGGTTCGATTTCGGGTTTTTTCTCGCCGCCCTCAGGACTGGCTTTCGCCGTCAGTTCGCTGCCGCTCAACCCCGTTGCCGCGGCCGCCATCAACCCATGGGAAAGAAAGCGGCGCCGTGACAATTCGGGTTTTTCTTCGTTTGAGGAATTCATCGCGCCTCCATGAGTGCGTTGACGTCGTCTTCGACATAGTAAAAGCCCTTTCCGTCAGGGGTCAGGGCGAGGCCGAAGAGGTCTCCATTGCCGGGAGGAGACTGGGCCTGGTCGGCATCAATCCACTGCGCGTAAAGCTGTTTACCGGCGGCCGGATCAATTTCTACCACTTGCCCATTCAGTCCGTTCGTCACCAGGAGGTGTCCATTGGGCAACCGCAGAAGCGCCAAAGGACGCCGCAAAAGCCCGTCTTTGGTCACCGTGCGGCCTGTTCCGGCACTGGTCGTGCGCGCCGCCGCATCCTCCACCGCGGTGATTTGGTTGCCCAGCGCATCCGAAACGTAAAGAGTCCCGTCGGAGTCCAATGCCAGCCCAGTCGGGCCGATCAAGAATGAATCCAGATCGGCGCGCTGTCCGAAGCCGTCGGCAATCACAATTTGACTCTTGATGACCGGCGGTTTTCCTTCCGGGATGGAAAGCTCAATCCGCAAGACGGTGGCCTTCTTGACGACAAAGGGATAGCCGGTTTTTGGATCACGCGCAAAAGGGCTGGGCACGTCCAAGCCAGCCATGCTGACGAACAAGGTGGCGTTGGTGCCGCTGTCGATTGTCGCCATATTGCCCCAGGGGTCGTTTATGTTCGTGCCGGTCCAGACTTCCACCACCTGGCCGTTGGGGTCCAGCACGATCAAGCCGCCCGGGCCTTTTGTCCGCGTAGTGCCGTCCGAACTGGGCGCGCTGCCGACGATCACCCATCCCGATTTCAGCATCGTCATCGCCGTGCTCAGGCCGACGCCGCCGGGACAATTCGCCAGGTCCGGAGGCACCTTTGCGAATAAGGAAATCTTTTTCGTTGCCGGATTGTAATCCAGGATGGTTGTGCCTGTCCCTTGCAGATTTGAAACCCGGTTAAAGTTGTCCACCAGGACATCGCCCTTTTGAATGCGACCGGCGGAGACTGGGGCCACAAAAATCGCGTAGGGATTGAGATCGCCGTTTTCAGCAACTGTCGAAGCCAGCGTCAGATGTTTATGAATCGTTTCCAGGAAGCCTTTCGGCCCGACCGCCTCGGTTAGACTGCCGGAGACGACCAAAAGAACGACCGCGAGGACAAGCGATTTTCTGGAGTTGGACGCGTGCATGGCTTTTACTCTGCTAAAAGAGGACATTGATGCGCAAACCCAGGACGGCTTCGTTCCCGACGCGCTGCCCCGGAAATCTGGGGTTGAGGATTCCTCCGCCAGGATTGAAGACATACTGAAAATCCGGCTGGATTTGCAACCACGACATCAATTGCACTTGATAGGTCACCTCAATAAACGTCTCGCCACGCTGGACGGGGTAATAAGCGCCCGCGTAAAAGCCCGTATCCTTATCCAAGTTCGCGACGCGATCGCTGACCTTCGCGTAACCCATCCCAACGCCGCAGGTGTCAAAATCCCGGTGCGGAATCGGTTCGTGAAACGTGAAGCCCGCGTTCAGGCTGAAATCGACTAAATTGCGGTCTTCCTCCGGGGTTCCCATGGCGCGGACGAAGCAGTCCAGTCCGCGGTCCCCGTTTTCATCTTTTGGGTCGCTCCACAACCACTGGTCCATGACCCCGTAAAAGGCATAGTCTCCATGATGCGTCATCGGCGTGCCCGTGCTGGCGGGGCTAGCCAAGGACAACCCCTTGTTGTCAAATTCCTGGTCCGCAAAATTCTGCGTGTCGTACCAGAAGCCCAGCTTGTAGGTGCCCGACGAAGGACGCCCTTGAGCATAGACCATGGAACCGAGGGAGGGATAGGAGTATTGGGCCTCCGCGATGACCAACGCCCCGCCGTTCATAGGGAAGCTTGTTCCCGACGAGTTCCGTTGTTGCGGGTCGCCTATGTTGTTCGCCACCGGGCTGCCGTTGAAGACGCCGGCCAGAAACTGGAGGGAATTGATGGGCCTGCCCCGGGCGCGCACCCCTGGCGCGGAAAGCGGATAGGCCGGCCCTCCGCCCGGCAGATCCCCCGAGGGCAACATGGGCCAGCCACACATCGTATTGACAAATAGCAGGGCGTTTTGGCTGACCATGAACTCCTGGTCGAGGCTTTGCTGCCCGATTTTGACGTCCAGCCGGTTCTCTTGCAGGAACTTCTGCTGGTACCACAATTCCCAAAGCCGGGTGGCGTTGTCGGCCTCGATGCCGCTGGCGGTTTGAAGGCTGTAGAGATTCCTGGCGCTCAAATTCTCGCCGTGGATTTGGAGGGCGCTGACATTGAAAGTCCCACCGTAGAAGTTGAGCGCCCGTTGCGTGTCCCATTGCAACACCAGCTGGGTCAGACCGTCATAGTCAAACCCCTGTTTGACGCCGCCCGACACGTTGCCGAGCACTTCGCTGGTTTCCACGCCGTAAAACGACAAGCCAACCTTGCTCATCTGCTCCCGCAGGCCCCACATATCGCCCAGCAAATAATTTAGCCGCAAGAGCTTGGCCAGAGCGCTCTCGGACGCCCCATTATTCGTCGATGAGACAAAATCGCCGGGCAATGAGAATACGGGTGGCGTGGCACTTGCCGGGCTGCCGGCGAACAACGTCAGAACGAGCCCGCTGACAGCGCACGCCGAACTGGCAGATTTCCAAGGCCGGACCACACAGCAAAGGCATTTCACGAGGAGCAAACGTAGGCGATGCCGTTCGTGCTGTCTATCGCTCGCTTGCTGTTTGTTGCCGTTGGATTGCCAAACTATGTTTGGACCAGCAACCTTTCGATCCAAAAAGCGAGGGAACATGATTTTGCCGGGGCGTATGTACTGATTCAAAGGGCAATTACGAATTACGAGAGCATTAAGCTCCCGGAAAAAACTATGTGGCTACCGACGATGCAGGTAGCACAATTGTACCGTCAGGCCTCAGCTTTCGCGGCCATGACTGTGAAAATAGATGAGGCGCAGAACTATGCCAAAAAGGCACAAGAGGTTATTTTGAAATGAAACTTTCACGCAAAGTGCCAGCGAAAGTCACGGTTTTTTCTTTGTCTTTGGCAGCCTGCAAGCTAGCCGCCTGAAGTCCCTTCCGCTAGTCATAGGATGTCTTCCCTTACGGGTGCTCTGCGTGTACCTACGGCAAACACAGCGAAACTCCTGGAACTTATTCAAATCGGGCTGAGAAAGACGTTGCGGCTTTAGTGTATGCGATACATGCACGAATGGATTGGGGGTGCGGCTTAGATATGGCTAAACCTGTGAAAAAGGCGCTGACGGCCGCGTCAGACCTTTAGCAAAGCTGCCAAGCGCAGCCTGAAAGGAACAGGGTCACCCATTAGGCAGGTGTCAGTTAATGGTATTGTCATCTTTCACCGATTTTTGCCGGGGCCATTGGAGCAGCCGAGTCAGATAGCCTCAGCATATTTGATTCTGAGCTTGCGCGCCTTGCCCGGCAGCCCGGCAAAGAGCGGTGCCACGTCAAGCATTATATTACAATACCATTAACTGACCCCACTGCTTGGCATGCAGCATTTTGAATTCTGAGCTTGCGCGCCATGCCCGAGAGCCCAGCAAAGAACGATGCCCGTCAAACATTATATTACAATACCATTAACTGACCCCACTGCTTGGCTCGGCAAAAGAGCGGTGCCCCGTCAAACATTATATTAAAATGCCATTAACCCCACTGCTTGGCATGGGAGAGCAGGAATTAACAAGGCCGCAATTGGGGCTGAGCGGCAGATCAGCCCCACCCTCTGTTCCCTCCTGTTCTGTTCTTGAGCCGTCCGCGGGTGTCTCTTGCCGGAGCGGTCGCCTCGCCTCGGCGAGGCGACCCTACCTTTTACGACCGATGAAAGAGGCGGTCTCAGCCATCCAGGCTCTTGCGAACAGTTTCGAGGATACGGTCTGAAGGGCAGGGCTTCTGCAGAAAGTTCTGGCCTTCCTGCAGGACCAACTCGCGTCCCGCAATGTCCGCGCTGTAGCCGCTGATGAAGATAACGCGCAATTGGGGGCTGCGCTGCAGCAGGCGCCTCGCCAGTTCCCGTCCGCCCATTCCTTCGGGCATGACTATATCCGTCAGCAGAAGGTGAATCGGACCCGAGTACTGCTCCCAAATGCGCAAGGCCTCAACACCGTGGGCAGCCTCAAGCACTTGGTAACCGTTCTTTTCCAGTAAAGTGCGCATCAACATGCGCACCCCCGGTTCGTCCTCCACCAACAGAATGGTCTCAGTCCCGCCGCGCGGTTTGGGCTTCACGATGACTTCCTCCGCAGACTCGATCTCTTCCTCGATGGCTGGGAGAAAAACCTGGAACGTCGTGCCCCGTCCGACTTCGCTCTCCACGGCTAATGAGCCATTATGTTGTTTGACAATACCGAAGACAGTGGCCAGGCCGAGCCCCGTGCCCTTGCCCGGCTCCTTGGTGGTGAAGAACGGTTCAAAAATCCGGGAGAGGTTTTCCGGCGCGATGCCGCTGCCTGTGTCGGTGACGCGCAGCCAGACATAGCGTCCGGGCTGGGTGTCGGGCAGAGCGCGGGCTTCCCTTTCCGTGACCATTCTCATCCCGGTTTCAATGGTAAGCTGGCCGCCGTCGGGCATGGCATCGCGGGCGTTGACAATGAAGTTGAGCAGGACCTGGTCGAGCAGCCCGGGATCGGCGCGAGTCAATAAAACGCCTGGATGGAGGTTGAGGAGCAGGCGCACGTCCTTGCCCAGGATGCGTTGCAGCATTTTGGTCAGGCTGGTGACGATTTCATTCAAATTCACCTGGCGAGTTTGCATGATCTGGCGGCGGCTGAAGGCGAGCAACTGGCGGGTGAGGTTGGCGGCATGTTCGGCGATGACGCGAATTTCCCGCAGACCTTCCTGGGCCGCCTCAGGCAGGTTCTCAAGCAACGCGGTCACCTCGGCCTGCATCATGATGGCGGCCAGCATGTTGTTGAAATCATGCGCCACGCCGCCGGCCAACTGGCCGATGGCCTCCATCTTTTGCGACTGGCGGAATTGGGCCTCGAGTTGCACCTCGTGCGTCACATCGCGTTTGACAGCCACGTAGTTCACGACATTGCCGGCGGCGTCTCGCACCGGTGAAATGGTCGCTTCCTCCTCGAAAAATGTGCCGTCCTTGCGCCGATTGATAAAATGGCCGCTCCATATTTCTCCCCGGCCAAGGACCTCCTTCATCCGGCGATAATATTCGGCATCGTGCTTGCCGCTCTTGAGAATGCGGACATTCTGAGCAAGAGCTTCCGCGCAAGTGTAGCCGGTGGTTTTTTCAAACGCCGGGTTGGTGTAAAGGATCGTGCCCTCGGTGTCGGTGATGATGATGGTCTCGACAGACTGCTCGACGGCCTTCGCCAGACGGGCCAGAGATTCCTCGGAACGCTTGCGCCCCGTGATGTCGCGAAAAGTCCAGATTCGGCCGTAATAATTTCCCGCCTTGTCCCGGACGGGTGAGGAGTATCGGTCCAGAATCGTTCCATCCACCAATTCAATCTCATCCCGGCTGACTTCGTCCGGATGGGAATTGAGATAGACGACTTTCTCGGCAAATTGCCGGGGACTTGTCGTCTGGGCCGCGACAAACTCAATCTGTGTGGCATCATCTTTGCACTCGGCGATACTCGGGGGAATCTTCCACAATTCATTCATCCGCTGGTTTTGGAGGATTTTCTTTCCCTGGCTGTCCACCACCAAAATCCCATCCAAAGCGGAGTCCACCTGCGCTTCAAAGAAAGCCGTCCGCCAGCGCAACTCCTTTTCCGCCTGGCGCCGTTCTTTCTCGCGCCGGCTGATTTCCAACGCAAAGGAAATATCCGCCGCCAGTTCATCGAGCAGTTGAATCTCTTCCCCGTCGAAAAAGCCCGGGGCGTCCGCATAGAGGCAGAAGATGCCAACGACCTGGCCTTCCGCCCGGAGCGGAAAGACTCCCGACGACTGGTAGCCGCGCTGTAACGCCTCGTCTCGCCAAGGCAAGAAAAGCGGGTCGTGCGCAATGTCGTTGCAGATGGCGTGTTCCCCGGTGAGGAGGCAGCGGGCCCCCGGCCTGGCCGGCTGAGTCTTGCCCCGCAAATTGATCTTCACCAAATCCGTATATCCGTCCACCACGCCGCTGGCGGCGGCGGGCTGCAACTCCTGGGTGGCGGGATTGATCAAACCGATCCACGCCATCCGGAGCTTTCCCTTTTCCACCGCAATGCGGCAAACCGCCTCCAGCATGGCTTGCGGGTCTTTCTCGCGCACGATCGTCTGGTTGACGTTGCTCAACACGGTCGAGACGCGGTTAAGTTCCCGCAACATGCCCTCCGCGCGCCTGCGCTGGGCGACGTCCGCCGCAAGGGCACGATTCGCCTCTTCCAATTGGATCATCTTTGCCTCCAATTTGCGGACGAGGACTTCGCTGTATTCCCTGAGCAGCACCTTTTCTTCCCTTGCTGGTTGTTTGGGCGGGCTGAGCGCCCCAGCCTGCCCCGCTGCCAGCACGCGCTGAATGCGCGCCATGAACGGCTCCGGTTCAGCGGGTTTCAAGATGAAGGCATCCGCGCCCAGGTCCAGCGCCAGTTGTTCGTCCTTCGGCTCGGTGTAGGTGGCGGTATAAACCACGAACGGAATGCTTTTCAATCGCGCGTCGGCTTTCCAGGAACGCAACAGGGTGTAGCCATCCATGATGGGCATGAGCAAATCCGAAATGATCAGGTCCGGCGGAGACTGGCGCGCTTTGGCGAGCGCCTCGGCCCCGTCCCGAGCGGTGTCCACCGCGCAGCCGTGGCTGGCGAGCAGAGCTTGGAGGTAGTAGAGATTCTCTTCCTTGTCATCAACGATCAGTACTGGTGTCATGCGTTCTTTGGGTTGGGGATGGAGGACCGAAGCGCGTAATCTCAGCAACGAAAGTCTCAGGGTTGATCGGCTTTTCAATATAGCAATTGCAACCGGCGGCCAGGGCTTTTTCCCGGTCACCCATCATCGCGTAGGATGTGACGGCGATGATTGGGATGTGGCGCAACGATTCGATCGCGCGCAGCGCGCGCGCGACCGCGTAGCCATCCATCGAGGGCAATTGAATATCGAGCAAAATAATGTGTGGCAACAGGGTCTGCGCGAGCTCGATGCCGCAGGGACCGTCGGGAGCCGGCACCACCTTATGGCCGTGCTGCTCCAAAAGGAACGTCGCCAGGTACCGGTTCTGCTCGTTATCCTCGATCAACAGGATGGTGAAGCTCATAGATCGGATACCTTTGTCAATGGAAGGGTAACAGTAAACTCGCTTCCCCGCAACCATTGACTGGCGGCGGAAATCTCGCCGCCCATGAGCGTAACCAGCCGGCGGCAGATGGCCAGGCCGAGGCCCGTGCCTTCGTGCTGGCGCGCAAGCCCGGCGTCGATCTGGCGGAAAGGCTGGAAGAGCGAGGCAAGGTCCTCAGGTTTGATGCCCATGCCTGTATCCGTGACGCGCAAGCGCACCGCTGGCTGCGGCGGAGCGTCCGGTGAGGGCCGGTAATCGGCCAGCGCTTCGACCGTGAGCACCACTTGGCCGTGCTCGGTGAACTTGATGGCGTTGTTCAGCAGGTTGAGGAGGACCTGTTCCAGGCGGCGTCTGTCGCTCACCATTCGGCCCAACGAGGCTGAGACCGCGGCGGAGAGCGTCAGCCCCTTTTTCTCCGCCAGCGGCTTGAGCGAGTTGGTCACGCGCTCGATGGCCGCAGGCAGATCGAACGGCTCGGCGCGGACTTTCAACTGGCCCGCCTCAATCTTCGAGAGGTCGAGGACGTCGTTGATCAGCTCGAGGAGGTGACGCGCGCTGCTCCGCACCATGCCGAGTTGCTTGGTTTGCTCGGGGTTGAGCGGCCCGGCCAGGCCCTGTAAGACAATGCCGGTGAATCCGATGATGGAATTCAATGGCGTGCGCAACTCGTGCGACATGGCCGCGAGAAAGGCGGATTTGATCCGGTCTGCCTCCTCGGCGCGGTCCCGGGCCTCAGCCAGTTCGGTGGTGCGCACGAGGATGCGCTCTTCGAGGGAGGCCTGGGCGGCCCGCAACTCTTCCTCGGCCCGTTTGCGCGCCGTGATGTCCACGCCGATGCTCAGGATTTCGTTCACCTGGCCGCGTTCGTCGAGCACGGCCCGGTTGGTCCAGCTAATCCAGACGTGTTCGCCGTTGCGGCGCATGTTCTCGTTTATGTTCTGCTCAAATGCGGCCGGGTCCGCGGAGATTTGATCGATGAGCGATGGCAGGTTCCGTCCGCCGCTTTCGCTGGCTGGGACAATTGTCCCGACCACGTGGCGGCCGCGAATTTCGGCTTCGGAGTAGCCGAAAAAGCGCTGGCCGAACTCGTTTAAGAAAGTGATCCGCCCGTCGCGTGACCAGCGCAGGATGATGCTGTTGGCCAGCATGACCAACTCGCGGTATTTCTGTTCGCTTTCACGGAGGGCCCGTTCCGCCTCTTTGCGCTCGGTGACGTCGCGGGACACGACCACGACTTGGGAAACCCGCCCGTGGGCGTCTCGAATCACGCTGCCCTGCGATTCGATGTGCCGGCTCTGGCCGTGTTGATCCATCATGCGGTATTCCAACCGCTGGCCGACCCCGGTGCGAACCGTTTCCTGAAAGACTTGTTCCACCCTTGCCCGATCTTCCGGATGAACCTGGTCGAAGGAGGACGATCCGCGCAGCCTGGCGGTGTCGCCCAGAATACCTTGATAGGAGGGGCTGTTGTAAAGGCGGCGGCCGTCGAGATCAAGCACCGCCACCAGGTCGGCAAGGTTCTCCATGATCAGCCGGACCTGCTGTTCGCTTTTCTGGAGCGCTTCCTCCACCCGTTTGCGTTCGGTGATGTCGGTCAGGACCGCCACTCGGGCATTCCGCCCTTGATAGACAAGGTCGTCCGAAAAGACCACGTTGGTGATGAATGAGCCGTCGTGCTTGCGGTGGTGCCATTCGCCCAGTTTGGCGTGTCCATGCAGATGGGGAATCAGGTCTGCGATCTTGGCCTTTTCTTCCTCGGGGTAGAGATCGGTCAGGCGCAAGGCCATCACTTCCGCCGGTCTGTAGCCATAGTGCTGCAGGAAAGCCTCGTTCACCGCCAGTATTTGCAGGGTGCCGCGCTCGTAAATGAGCATCGGCATCGGGTTGTGCTCAAAGAGGAAGCGGTGGCGGGTTTCGCTTTCTTGCAGAATCTCCTCCGCCCGTTTGCGCTCGGTGATGTCCAAATGCGAGCCGAGCATCCGAATCGGTTTCCCTTGCGCGTCGGTGATGAGCGAGGCTTTGGAGAGAATCCAGCGATATGAACCGTCCTTGTGCCGCAGGCGGAATTCGACTCCATAATCCGGCCACGGCTTTTCGTGATAGGCTTTAGTCGTGGCGAGAATGCGCCCAAGGTCGCCGGGATGGACGCGGTTCTGCCATTCCTCGAACTGATTGGGAAATTCGTGCTCCTCAAAACCGATCTGGCGCTTCCATTCGGGTGAGAGCCAAATGGCGTTGCTTTGCAGGTCCCAATCCCACAGCCCGACGTTGGCCGCTCCCACCGTGAGCCGGAGCCGTTGCTCGCTCTGGCGCAGTTCATGGGTGCGTTGGAGGACCGTATGCCGCAGGACCCAAATCCAAGCGGCCGCCGCCACCACCACCGCGGCCAGCCCGGCTCCCATCCACGGCAGAAGCGTCAGGAATCTGTTCAGCCATGGTTTTCGCGGCAGAACGTCCGCAAACCACTTGTCGTAGATCTCATCAAACCGCCCGGTTTGTTTGAGGATCGCCAGCCCTTCGTTCAGGCCGGCCAGCAATTCGGGGCGGTTCCTGGCCGTCACCAGGCAGTAATCCCGGGGCCACAGCGGCGGACCGGTCATGGTGAGATTGCGCAAGTCGATTTGCTGAATGGCGTAGCGGCCGACCATGCTCATGACTACCGCGCAATCGTGCTGGCCCAAGGCCAGCCGGCGCAAGGCCTCCGGCTCGCTGGCCACCAGGATCAATTTGGCGTTCGGGACGGCCCGCCGCAGCAGGTCCGCGGCGGTGCTGCCTTCCTGGCAAAGCACCTCCCAGCCCGCCAATTCGTCAAGCATATTAATATTCCGCGTCCCCCGCCGCACGAATATTTCGTCGTGGACCTGCCAGAATGGCGCCGAAAAAGCCGCCGTCCTGGCTTGTTCCTCGGTCAAGAACATGTCCGAAACGTCCACCGTGCCTTGCTCTTCGAGCGCCCGGCGGATTTGGGGCCACGGACCCAAACGCACCTCAACGCTGTAACTCATCACCTTGCCCACGGCATTGATGAGGTCCACGTTGAAGCCTTGCGGCCGGCCATTTTTATCCAGCCACTCAAACGGCGGATAATCGTAGTCGGCGCCAAAAACAACATGTCTCGTTTTCTCCGCCGCGCGCGCGGAAGGCGGTTCATTGGTGACCGCGCCGGCGAGGGAGAGGCTGACGAGCAGCAGCGCGGTGGCGCCCCCAATCAGGCAGCGAAAACTTGATAGCCGGACGCTCGTCGCGTTGCAGCCGGAAGGACGGCGAGTTGACTTCAACGCTTCCACCTGCTGGTCGGTTGGTTGCAGTGGTGTTTTCGTGTTGTCTTGTAAAATAACTTACGTCAAGTCCATAAGATTTGCGAGAACGAAATGCTGTTTTTGCACAGAAGGGCGCGGAGGCAATTTTGTTGTCTGTTCCCAAATAAGATGGCATCATTTCAATCATCAGTGACCGGGTGGAACGTGGTTATGAAACAAGAGTCCTCAAACCTTAACGCTGGCGAAGCGGAGAACATTTTTAGAGCTGCCCTGGCTTTCAGCGTCACGGAGCGCGCCGCTTACCTGGCCGGGGCGTGTGGAGACAATCTCTCCCTGCGCCAGAGGGTCGAAGCCTTGCTCAGCGCCGAGAAGGGGGCAACCGCGTTGATGTCAAAGCAACCAGAGGCGGCGGCCCGAGGCACGATTGCTATCCGGCCGACTGACGAAGCCGCCGGGACGGTGCTGGGGCGCTACAAATTGCTGCAACAGATCGGAGAGGGGGGCTGCGGGGTGGTCTATATGGCCGACCAGGAGGAGCCTGTGCGGCGGCGGGTGGCTCTCAAGGTCATCAAGCTGGGCATGGACACCAGGCAGGTCATCGCCCGGTTTGAGGCGGAGCGCCAGGCGCTGGCCCTGATGGACCACCCGAACATCGCCAAGGTCCTCGACGCCGGGGCCACTGAGACCGGCCGGCCTTACTTCGTGATGGAGTTGGTCAGAGGGATTCCCATCACGCGTTATTGCGACGAGAACCACTTGAGCACAGCGGCGCGGTTGGGCCTCTTTGTCAAAGTCTGCCAGGCCATTCAGCATGCGCACCAGAAGGGGATCATTCATCGCGACATCAAGCCGTCGAACGTTCTCGTGGCAGACCATGATGGCGTCGCGGTGCCCAAGATCATTGATTTTGGCATAGCCAAAGCGACGACCGATCAGCGGCTGACGGACAAGACCTTGTTTACGGCCTTTGAGCAGTTCATCGGCACGCCGGCTTACATGAGCCCTGAGCAAGCGAAGCTGAGCGGCTTGGATATTGATACGCGCAGCGACATCTATTCGCTCGGAGTGCTCCTCTACGAATTGTTGATGGGCAAGACACCGTTTGAATCCAATTGGTTGCTGGCCGGGGGGCTGGATGAGATCCGGCGAATCATCCGGGAAGAGGAGCCGGTGCGGCCATCCACGAGGCTGCACACTTTGGACGCGGCAGAACAGACGGCGGTGGCCAAACACCGCCAATCCGATGGAGCCAAGTTAGTCCATCTGCTTCGCGGAGACCTGGACTGGATCGTGATGAAATGTTTGGAAAAGGACCGGGCGCGGCGATACGAAACCGCCAACGGCTTGGCCATGGACATCCAGCGCCACTTGCAAAATGAACCGGTAAACGCCCGCCCGCCGAGCAAGGTCTATCGCTTTCAAAAAATGGTCTGCCGCAACAAACTGGCCTTCGGGGCCGCCGGCGCTCTGGCTGGGTCACTGATCCTGGGCTTGGCGATCTGCTCGTACCTTTTAGTCCGCGAAAAAGAAGCCCGTCGCAGCGAGGCGGCGATGCGTGTCCAAGCCGAAGGCGCCCAGAAGAAGGCCCAGACGGAAGCGGCCCGCGCAGAAGCCGCTTCTCTCGAAGCGCAGAAGAAGGAAATTGAGATCAAAACAACCTTATCCGCCTCAGAATTCCGGCAAGGGTCCCGCGCTATATCTGAAGGGCACCCAGCCGATGCCTTGGCTTACCTGGCGCGAAGTTTCGCCGATGATCCGTCCAACGAGGCGGCTCTCACGACGATGGCGACCTTGTTGGCATCTCGTCCTTGGATGGCCCCCATGATTTTGTTGAAGCCGGCCAATTCAGCGGCCTTCAGTCCAGACGGCAAGCGTATTGTCACGGCTTCGGACGACGGCACAGCGCAAGTGTGGGACGCTCAGAACGGAGAGCCGCTGGCCGGGCTTCCGCGGATCGGCCATAAGGTGACCTCGGTGCAATTCAGTCCGGATGGAATGCGCATCGCCACGGCGGCTGGGGATCAGGTTCGCATCTGGGACGCGCAGAACGGCCAGCCGCTCGGAGAACCGATGACACACGACGGGTTGGTGACCTCGGCGCAATTCAGTCCGAATGGGGCCCGCCTCGTTACGGTGCATGGGAGCACGGTTTTAGTCTGGGACGCGCTAAGCGGCCGGCGAGTGGCCGAGTTGCGGCACCGGGCTTTGGTCACCGTAAACGCAGCTCAATTTAGCCCGGACGGCAAGCGCATCGTGACGGCGGCGGGTGGGGTCGCTCGTGTCTGGGACGCGCAGAACGGCAAACCGCTCACAGAGCCGTTGCAACACAGCAGCGTCGTGAGTTCAGCCCGGTTCAGTCCGGATGGCAAATACATCCTGACGTCATCGAGGGATGGGACGGCGCGGGTGTGGAGAATTCTAAATGGTCAGCCGCCGCTGGCGGAAGTTTTGAAACACGGTAACCGCGTCAGTTCAGCCCAATTTAGCCCCGATGGCCATCGCATCGTCACGGCCTCGTCCGACGCGACCGCCCGAGTGTGGGATGGGCGGAGCGGTCAGCCGCTGACAGAGCCTTTGAAACACGCCTCCGGGCTGCTTTCAGCGCAGTTTAGTGCTGACGGAAAGCAAATCGTCACCGTGTCGCGGGACCAGGCCGCGCGAGTGTGGAATGCGGATACCGGCCAGCCGTTGACGGAACCTCTGCAACATTCGTCCGCCTTAAACTCAGCGCAGTTCAGTCCTGATGGCAAACTGATCCTGACCGCGACGGTGGAAGGGATGGCGTGGCTGTGGGATGTCCGGACTGGCAAGCAGTTGAGCAAGCCGTTGATCCACCGAAGCCGCGTGAACTCCGCGCAATTCAGTCCGGATGGCAAACGCATTGTCACGGCGTCGCAGGACGGGACGGCGCGGGTTTGGGACGCGCAAAGTGGCGAGCCATTGGCCGAACTGCGAGACGAGAACTTCTTTTCCGTCAGTTCCGCGGAATTCAGCCCGGACGGCAAACGCATCGTTACCGTCTCGCGTGACGAAACGATGCGGGTGTGGGACGCGCAGAATGGCGAACAACTCTTGCAGTTGGCGGGAGACGTGACGTCCGCGCGATATAGTCCAGACGGAGAGCGGATTCTCACGGCATCCGGGACAACGGCCCGGGTCTGGGATGCTCTGACTGGCCAGGCGCTGACGGAGCCATTGCAAAACAATTATTCCGTCAGTTCCGCGCAATTCAGTCCAGATGGCAAACGCATTGTCACGGCAACACTCGGTGGAGGAGTGCGGGTTTGGGATGTGCGGACCGGCCAGCAGTTGGCGGATCCGCTGATGCCGGACCGGGCCGCGCGCCCGGGCGAATTGCGGCGGGGAGTTAACAGCGCGGCAGGGGCGGGGCTGACGCGCTGGGCGGTGAATTCCGCGCAATTCAGTCCGGACGGCAAACGCATCGTCACGGCGGGGAATGATGGCACGGCGCGCGTCTGGGACATTGCACCATCACAAGGAAACCGCCCCGCCTGGCTGCCGCAATTAGCGGAAGTGATTTCTGGCCAGTCGATCAACAAACAGGGCCTGTTGGAACCGACGAAGCTAAACTGTGCTGAGGTCATCAACCGGCTTCGACAAGAATTGAACCGTGAACCCAAGAATGACGATTGGGTGCTTTGGGGGAAGTGGTTTTTGGCAGATCCGCTCGCGCGGACAATCTCCCCTTTCTCCGAACAGACTTTTGATCAGTATATCGAGGATCGAATCAAAGAGAAGACCGCGGAATCGTTGGATGAGGCCGAGCGACTGGCTGATGACAATGACCGATTGTTGAAGCGGATCGCGGAGGCGCGCAGCACGAGCGAATAACCGGCCCAGGCCAATAAAACCATGGAACCGCGGTTCACTTCGCGCCCGCGGCCTTGTCTGCCTCGCCTTGGGGGGAGTAGAAGCGTATCGCCTGGATTTGTTCGGACGCGCGCGCGTCTTTCAATTCAAGGACATGGCTCCCTGGCGAAAGACCTTGCGCCACCGTGACACAGGCCTCTACGCCCGGTGAGGCGGCGGGGGGCATGGCAATATCAGCGCCTTGAAGAACCGCTCGCCAGGCAGCGGTGTAATTCTCGGGCAAAGGGCGCTTAAAAACCGTGACGCAATAGGCGAGATTCCAGTCGTCCGGCTCAATCACGATGCGACCGGACCTGGAGACAAAATGGTTGGTGCTATAACCCTCGCCATCCTCGCCGGTGACGCCGCCGCGGAGCGTAAAATGGCAGAGCTTGCCGTCCGCGGAAGGATGGTCGATTCTGAGTGACCATTCTTCCGGCAAAAGAGGCGCTACGGCTCCGACCTTCAACAGCACCGGCCAATCGCTCATCGGAAACGCTGAAACGCGCGTGAAGCGATAAAGACCAGGAATCGCGGAAGGCTTCGCGCCATCCACGAGCACCGACACACCTCCCGTGGCCTCCGGTTTGAAGATCAAGTCCGCGCGCGTGCCGGTGAACTCCATGCGGAATGGCCCCTGGCCCAGAGACGGCGACAAAGGCACGGTACGAACGCTGGGTTCGTTCAATGGATCGTAACCAACTTTCGGAGGAAGCGGCGCAAGGTAACCCTTGAGCAGTTCGGCCATGAGCCACTCACCGTGCGCGTTGAGATGCACACCATCCCGAAGCAAGTCCGCCGCCTTCAATTGGTGAGCTTTGAGATACCCTTTCCACAGTTCATGGATGTCAGCCCGGCAGGCGCCGTATTTGGCCGCGGTCGCGGGCAAAAAGACGTGGTTCATCCAAGGGTCCCAGGTGGCGGGAGTCAGTTTCGCGGCATCAGTCTCCTCGTTCAGGCTCGCGTCGCTCGTGACGTGATCGGTTTGCAGCAGAATATCCGCACAGGTGCGCTCGCGGACCCGCCGGATGATATTCTCATATTCGATGTGAGAACCGTAAACATGAAAGATCAGCAAATCGGGCTGGAACGGGTACAGGTCTGCCTCGGCGGTCTTGACCAGGAGTTGCGAGGCGTGTCCGCCAATGGCGCGGTTCTCAATGATCAGGTTGGCGTTGGTATAGGTGGCGCGCAGGGACCGCTCAACTTCCTTCCACCAAGCCTGCTGGGTGATGGATTGTCCATAGAACAAAACGCGCACGGTTTTCCGGTCCGCAGGCGTGCTGCTGTTGAGCAGAGTCAGCGAACGGCGCAGATGCTCACGCTGCCCTGGGTCGGGGAGCCACGAGGGCGGGGCGGGATAGGAATCGCCCGCGTGAAGAGAGGCATTCCAGAACAGGCCAACGCAGATAAAAACGAATGCTATCGTTGTGTTTAATCTTAATCGCATACTTATCTGCTGGAGGATTGAGCGAAAGTGCCATTGCGGAAAGACGATTCTGAGCTTTTTGCCTGCCAACCGTGGTCTTCGCCCGGAAAATCCGGCGAATGCCGAGACGAACAAGAATAACCCGCCTTCCACCATGGAGAGCCACACTATGGCGTGAGGGATAGGCTGTTCCCCTGTCTAACTGTGCATGCAGCCGAAAAGGTTCAAACCCATCTTGCGGATTCGATCTTCGACAAGCGGGGCATTCACCCTCGTCGAACTACTCGTGGTGATTGCCATCATCGCCATATTGGCGGCGCTCCTCCTTCCCGCACTTTCCAAGGCCAAGGATCAGGCCCAAAGCACCGCGTGCAAAAATCATCTGAAACAGATTGGCCTCGGATTGAAGATGTACACATCCGATTACGGCTGGTATCCGCCCCTGGCGGAGAGGGGAAATCCCGCGTTGTGCTTTGACCGATTGTATCCGTACTACCCTGTGCGTTGGACGAATGCGTCGTGGAATTGCCCGGGTTACATTTCCCACGGCGGAATCATCTCTCCCCAACTGGTCCATAACAACTCGTGCGGCATCAGCTATGCCTACAACTGGTTGGGCATTGGCGCAGGGGCGAAGGGCTCGTCTCCTTTGGGTTTGGGCCATTTGCCGAGAAACTGTGCCAAGGAACTGGCCGTCGCGGCGCCAAGTCAAATGTATGCGATCCCCGATGCTCGGTGGCACACGGTGCAATCCTTCGTTGGCATCGCCGGGGAGATCAAGATGACTTATGACAAATGGACCAACGAAACCGCCGAACCCCACGGAAGCGGCTACAACATGCTTTTTGTGGACGGTCATGCCGATGGGATCCGGCGGAAGGATTTTTTGTATCCGCCGCGAACCGCGCGCAATTGGAACCTGGACAACCAACCACACCCGGAAGAGTGGGCACCGGCAAGTTTGTGGGCCGTGCAGAATTAGCGAGACCTAGTCAGACTCTGGTCACATCTCAGGGCTTGTCCAAGCACCGCCGCACGATCTTCAACAATTCGGTCGGCGAATACGGTTTGGGCAGATAGGTAATCTCCTCTCCTGGTGGCGGAGAGAATTCCAGCAAATCCGCGGAATATCCGCTGGAAATGATCATCTTCAAGGAACCCTTTTCCTTTTTGAAGCGCATGGCCAGGTCCAACCCGTTTATGCCTCCAGGCATCATCATGTCCGTCAATAATAACGCGATCGTTTGCCGATGCTGCTCCCATGCCTTTAGGGCTTCCGCCCCGGTCTTGGCCTCGAGAACTCCGTAACCCAATTTACGGAGAGCCAAGGCGACCAGTTTTCGCAAGGACAATTCGTCTTCCACCAGCAAGATCGTCTCGCACCCGCCAGTGATTTGCTCAGCGCCACTGGGCATGGCGGGCGCGTTCAATAACGGGGCTCCTGCCGGAAGATAAACCCGGAACGAACTGCCCTGGCCCAACCTGCTTTCCACCTCGACCCATCCTTGATGCTTCTTGACGATCCCGTAAACGGTGGCCAATCCCAATCCAGTCCCTTTGCCGACTTCTTTGGTGGTGAAAAACGGCTCAAATATCCTTCCCAAGACGGTCTCATCTATGCCGCGTCCCGTGTCGGTTACCGACAGGCAAACAAAGCGTCCGGGCCGGGCGTCCGCGTGTGAATTCGGGGGCTTAACCTCGATGTCAATCAGAGAAGTGGCCAGCGTCATCCGCCCGCCTTTGGCCATCGCGTCCCGAGCGTTAAGGCACAGATTCATGACGACCTGTTCCATCATCCCCGCGTCAGCGCTCAGCCCAATGGCGCCGGGATGGCCCAAAAACTCAACTTCGATGTTCTCACCCAACAGCAGGCGCAACATCTTCAACAGGCCCTGGACCAGCTCATTCAAATCGAACGATTGAATTTGGGCCGCCTGCCGCTGACCGAACAACAAGAGTTGTCTCGTCAGGTCGGACGCGCGCTGCGTTTCCTTTTCGACCTCCTTGAGCGATTCCTTCGTTGCCGGGTTTAGGCCGGGAGTTTGCAGCATCAGGCCAAGATGCATGAGGGTCGCCGTAAGGATGTTGTTGAAATCATGCGCCACCCCCCCGGCGAGCCGTCCAATCGCCTCCATTTTCTGCGCTTGCCGCAATTGTTCCTCCAAACACTTCCGTTGCGTAACGTCTTCTTCCACCGCCAGAAGATGGGTAATCTGGCCAGTCTTGTTCACGATCGGAGAGATCACGGCTGATTCACAAATCAACCTTCCGTCCTTGGCTTTGTTTTGGAACTCGCCGCGCCATTCGTTTCCGGCGGTTATCGTTTCCCATAGGCGTTTGTAATGGTCTGGCGGCTTCTTTCCAGATTTCAAGATGCGGGGATTTTTTCCCAAAACCTCTTCCCTCGCATAGCCAGTCACCTTGGTGAACGCCGGATTAACGTACTCAATGTTGCCGGCTGGATCTGTAATGATTATGGAAACTGGACTCTGTTCTAGCGCCCGCGACATTTTGAGCATCTCATCCTCGCCGCGCGCGCGCGCCCCGATGTCGCGGACAATTTTCGAGGCGCCGATGATTTGACCCCGGGCGTCCTTGAGAGGCGAAATGGTCACCGACACAGCCAGCCTGCGCCCATCTTTGGCCAATCGGACCGTCTCGAAGTGATCCACCCGTTCACCGCGCTTCAAGCGGGCCATGATGGAGGCTTCTTCCTTCTGCCGTTCTGGAGGCAAAAGCACCTTGATCGAACGGCCAATGATCTCCCCGGGCCGATAACCGAACAGCCGCTCGGCTCCCCCATTCCAACTGGTGATGGTTCCATCCAGGTTTTTGGAAAGGATGGCATCGTCGGACGACTCGACGATCGCGGCCAAGTGGGCGTGCGCTATCTCTGCCCGTTTGCGCTCCGTAATGTCTCGAGCCGTGGAAAGGTAGGTTGATTTGCCGTTCAAATGGAACAGACGGCTGCTGATTTCGACTTGAATCCTCCCGCCATTCTTAGCGACATGAATCCCTTCCCAAACCGCCAGCGGCGCGGCGGGGGCTTTCTCCAGGACCCTCGAAACCCTCTGGTGGGTTTCTGGAGCATCAATTTGCGCCGGGCCGATGTGGAGCAGTTCCTCGCGGGTGTAGCCCAGCCGTTCGCAGGCCGCGTCATTGACTTCGACGTAGGTGGCTGGGACTCCTTCGGTCCGGGCCTCCTCATGCACAAACACGGCGTCGCTGACGCTGTTGAAGAGCAAACGGTAGCGCTGTTCACTTTCCCGGAGGGCCTCGGCGACCCGCTTGCGTTCCGTAATGTTCTCGAACACAGCCGTAAAGTGCTCCTTTTCCGTGCTATATACCGAGATGGAAAACCACGCTTTCAACGAGTCCAAATGGGTTTCAAGTTTCTCCGGCTGACCGCTCAAGGCCACCCTGCCATAGGCCTGGAATAACTCCGGCTGGGACGTCCTTATGCCCGGGATGACCTCCGTGACACGCTTGCCGACGACCTCCTTCAGTCCCGTCAGTTTATCGAAGGCGTGGTTGACTTCCAGGAAGATAAAGTCCTGGGGCTGGCCATCCTCGAATAGCATCCGGCAGTGCGCGAGACCTTCGAGCATGTTTTCAAACAGAGCGCGATAACGGGCTTCGACCCGGTGCGAGACCTCTTGGGGTGAAATGTTGGCCGGGTCTTGGGGCACGCATGCCACGGTTTTAAGGACCGAGGCATGGGGAGCGTGATATTTGTTAACTTTGTTAATCATTGATTCCCCAATAAACGGGACGTTCGTCTTGATTCGCGCCGGCGAAAGAAGCGGTCAGAACGGAACCTGGCGGCTTGTGCGCATCTTCTGTCAGCGCTCCAGGGCACACCGAAGGCAGCAGGCGAACCTGCACCAGGAAATCCAGTTGGGCATAGTGGGCGACGGCTCCAAGAAATTTCCGCGCCTCAGCCGAGGCGGAAAGAGATTCCTCCGGAACCCCGATAATTGCCAAAAGGACGCCGCCGCCCTGGCGTCGGCGCGGCAGCCAGGAATCAATCCAAGCGCATAGGCCAGGCGGCAGTTCGCCTGGCGCGCGGACGGCGACAACGATAATGTCCGCCGCAATTGCCGCCCGCGCCGCGTCGTCCAGAACTTGAAAATTAAGGAGGTTGGCAACGCTCCACCAGGAGCAGCGGAAAGTGTCCATGCCGGCCGATTGGGCTGTGCGGTCCAATGCCTGGGAGGCCAAAGCACGCGTAAACTCATCGTGATAAATGACAGTGACCTTTAGGCTGTAGTCTGAATCGTCGAAAGTGGCGACGTTTCGATTTGACAAGCTTTCTTCCAGGGAAGAATCCGAGAGATCAAGGTCTTTCATACGACAGAAGGCGCGGGACTTGTTGAGGCTTGGCCGGCAAGGCCAGCTATTTTCCACCGGCGTTTTGAAGAGAAGCCGTCCCTGGCGGCAGATTTGGGCTCGGCTGCGCGGGCGGCCGGAGGCTGGCTGTCGCCCTGACCACTCAGGAGGATCTGCTCGGCCTCCAACCAGATTTCTTCATCGCGGGTGACAGGTCGTCCGCGCTTTTCCCAGAGTTGGGCGGCGGACCGTGCGATTTCCGCATGGCTGGGCCGCGTTTTAGCCTTGAGTTTGTCCGCAGTTGGGGTGTTGATTGCTTGCATGGTGTTCCTTTGTGAGGTGTGGCCGCGACTTTTGCCAACGCACTAAAGATGGCGCCATCGAGCCGATTGTTGCTGATGCATCCTGGATGAGGATTGGAGTGAAAGTGGCGTGTGGTAAAGGGAGGGGAACATGTGGCTGCGGTATCCCGCGGGCGATTCACCCACTATCCGCTGGAAGGCGCGATTGAAGCAGGTCACGGAGTTGAAGCCGACGGCGGCGGCGATTTCCTCGATTCCGTAGTTTGGATTGAGGAGGAGTTTTTTGGCTTCCTTGACGCGCGGCATGAAAGAGCGCCGAGGATGATAGCGCAGGCCGATGAGATTCAGGAAGAGCCTGGCGGCCAGACGCGGAGCCGGTCTGCGGAGGGCTTTGGCCGCCAGCTTCAAAGTGAACCCGCTCTCGCGATTCCGGCAGCTTTGCGGTTCATCGGAACGAAGCCAACGTGTCATTAGCGGATTCATATTGGTTATAGGAAGAATTATTAACCTATATGATGAAGCCAGCAATGGGAGAAAGGCTCCTTCCCTTGTAGTCCGCGGACTACACCGCTGGGGCGAAGCTCAGTTTAAGGGAACCCGCGGGGCTCTTTTTCGACGAGACGATGCTCCAGCGCGTAATGGACCAAATCCACGTCGCTTTGCAGGCGGAGCTTGCCCAAAAGACGCGCGTGGAAAGTGCGGACCGTCTTCACGCTTAGGGACAGGTTCCCCGCGATTTCCTTGAGGGATTGGCCCGTGACAACCAGTTGCATGACTTGGAATTCCCGATCCGAGAGTTTTTCATGCAACGGCTGGCCGTGGCGAGCGACATCCGTGGCTAATTGCTCCGCCAGCTTCGCGCTGATGTACTTGCCGCCCGTTATGACTTTGCGCACGGCCAGCACCAGGTGTTCCGGGGCGGTCTGCTTGTTGAGATAGCCGCTGGCCCCGGCGCGCAAGACGCGTAACTCCAATTGCTCCTCCGGGGCGCTGCTCAGCACCAGCACCGGCAGACGCGGATGGTTCTGGCGAACTTTCTGCAAGACACCCAGGCCATTGCCGTCCGGCATGAATAGGTCGAGAATGAGTATATCCCAGCTCCCTTCCCGCAGGGATGCCAGAGTCTCCGAGACCGTGGCAGACCCGCAAAACCGCGCGCGCGGGAACTCCTCGGCCAGGATTTGCTTCAAACCTTCCCGCACCACCGCGTGATCATCGGCGATGAAGATCCTGATCATGCTTTGTTCTCGGGGTTGACGGTTGAAGCAACGGGGAGCCGCACCTCAACCATGGTTCCACCTCCGGCTTGGGCCCCGATCACGCATTGCCCTCCCAGCAGGGATGCCCTTTCGCGCATCCCCAGGAGCCCCATCGAGCGAGCGTCTTTCAGTTCGCTCAGCCGCACGCCACGACCGTTGTCGTGGACGGTCAAAATCACCTCGCCCGCCTCCCGCCGCAATTGGATTTCAACCTTGGTCGATCGAGCGTGTCGGGCGACGTTTGTCAAACTCTCCTGCAAGATGCGAAACAAAGCGGTCGAGCGATCCCGATCCAGCTCCAGGCCCTGGCCCGGCACGATCGCCTTGCAGCGGATTTCCGTGCGCTTCTGGAAATCCGCGGCGGCCCATTCAGCGGCAGCGCACAATCCGAGGCTGTCCAGCACAAGGGGGCGCAGTTCTGTGGCAATCCTTTGCACGGACTGACTCGCCTTGTCCGTCAGGTCCATCATCGCGGCAACTTTTTCTTGGAGGACCCTTTTCTGGACGGCGCCAATGGGCTTGGCCAGTCTGCGGCTCAACCACGCGAGGTCGATTTTAATGCCGGTCAGTTCCTGGGCCAGCACATCATGGATTTCCCGCGCGGCATGGGCCCGCGTTTCTTCCCGCGCGGCTTGGATGCGCGCGGCCAGGGCGCGAAGCTGCTCCCGGGACGAGCGCAGTTCCTCCTCCGCCAGCTTGCGCTCGGTGATATCTTCCGTGAGAATAATGATGCCCCCGACCGCACCGCTGCTACCGAGCCAGGGGCGGACTTCCCACTTTAACCAGGTAATTGTGCCGTTCGCGCGGACGAAGCGCTCTTTCTCGGAACGTTCGATCGCGCCTGCCAGGCATCGTTGATGGATCTGCTTCCAGTGTGGTGGAATCTCGGGAAAAACGTCATAGTGCGACATCCCAATCAAGTCGTTGCTCAACTGAAAATCCTGCAGCCAGCGTTTGCTGGCCGCGAGGTAACACATTCGGGCATCGAAAATGGCGATCGCGGCGGGCGCGGACTCAAAAAAAAACCTCAATCTCTGTTCACTTTGGTACAACGTCTCTTCCGCTCGCCTGCGCGCGGTGATGTCGCGAAGAATGACGGTGAAGAGATGCTCGCCACTGCCTTCAATCTGGTGGGAGATTGAGGCCTCGATCGGGAACTCCTCGCCGTTGGCCCGCAACCCGCTCACGACGCCCAAGCCGCCCATCCGTCGGCTGGTTTCCCCGGTTTTGCCGAAATTCTCCACATAGCCGGCATGTCCCGCGCGAAACTTGGCCGGAATAAACCGGCTGATGCTTTCTCCCACAGCTTCGGAAGCGGAAACGCCGAACATTCTTTCCGCGGCGGAATTGAAGAGCACGATCCTTTGTTGACTATCAATGGAAATGATCGCGTCCATCGCCGCGGCAATGATGCCGTTGAAGCGATCCCTGCTTCTGGCCAGCAACGCTCCGGCCTCCTTCCGCACGGTGATGTCCGTCATTGCCACTCGGCACGCCTGTCCCGAGGCAAACGCAACGGCTTCCATCCCCGCCTCCAACGACAGTTTGCCTCGCACTTTGAGTGTCATCTCGCAGCCCTGCCGGACCTTGCTCCCAAATGTCTTGCGGAGGAAAGCCTCAAAAATGGGATGGCCATCCGCGGAAACGAACTGCCTGAAGTGCCGATTGATCAACGTCGACCGTGCCATTCCCAGCAAGCTGGCGCCAACCAGGTTGGCTTCGCGGATGACCCCCTGCCGGTTCAGGGTTAAGTAGCCCACCGGGGTAAAATCGTAGAGGTCGGTGTATTTCTCCAGCAGCGCTTCCGCCTTTTCCCGGGCCGCCCGGAGTTCCTGGTTCTGTATCTCCAACTCGCGGAGCAACCGCTCATTATCGGCGTGGGCTCGGTTGGGAGATGCCCTCCTCTCTTGTCCGCGCTGGCGCGACTCCGCGCGTCGGCGCATTTCGGGATTGGCTGAGGACCGTGGTTTGTTGTCCTTTGAGAGACCACTCATAGTTTATTGGACACCAGCCGTTTCTCCACGCAATCCGCGCTCCAGCAGTTACGGCGTCGAATTGGCAAGATCGCCATCAACAACTGCGCAAGAAGTGGATCGTCTGCCAAACCGTATCATCCGACAGTTCTTGGCCAAGTTCTTGTTCCCATCCAAATGAGGGCCGCAGTTTCGCCCGTAACCGCTAGCTAGCGCCCATGCCCAAATGACTTCTAACATGTCCATTAGAAACAGCAATGAATAAGTCCAGGGAATTTCATCGTGTTTTTTGGACCGGGACAACGACTGTCAATCATAGTCTGGACCGCCTCTTTGCCGGGGCCCGCGAGGGCCAGCGCCACTCAGGCCGTTCCTGGGCCAATCTGGAAAAGCAGCAAGTACATGGCCTTGGTCATCCAACGCTGTCTCCGTAGTTCGGAGACCTTTAGGCAAGAGTAGGCGAAGAGAAGTGGCGCAACGGAACGGACAATTATGGTCAGTTCAACCCGTCGCCCCACTTCGCCTACTCTTCCTTTAGCCTCGGTCACGCAAGGTCGTAGCGGTCCAGATTCATAACTTTGTTCCACGCCGCGACAAAGTCTTGCAGGAACTTTTTCTGGGAATCCTGACATCCGTAGGCTTCCGCCAGGGCCCGGAGTTGAGAGTTTGAACCGAAGACCAGGTCCACACGCGTGCCGGTCCACTTGACCTCACCCGATTTGCGATCGCGACCTTCAAACAAGTCCGCGTCTGGCGAGACCGGCTTCCACTCCGTGCCCATGTCGAGCAGGTTTACGAAGAAGTCGTTGGTGAGCGCTTCCGGTCGCCGGGTGAAGACGCCGTGTTCGGCCCCTCCGGAGTTGGTCTTCAGAACGCGCAGGCCGCCCACAAGCACCGTCATTTCAGGCGCGGTCAGGGTCAGCAATTGTGCCTTGTCGATCAGAAGCGCCTCTGCCGGCACGCTGTATTTGCCCTTGAGGTAATTGCGGAAGCCGTCCGCGACCGGCTCGAGCACCGCAAAGGAGGCCGCATCGGTTTGCTCCGCCGAGGCATCCATGCGTCCCGGGGTGAAGGGGACCGTAACCGTGTGACCGGCGTTCTTCGCCGCTTGCTCAATCCCCGCGCAGCCGCCCAAAACGATCAGGTCCGCCAGCGAGACCCTCTTGCCTTCTTTCGCCGCCTTGTTGAATGCGCCCTGGATGCCGCCAAGTGTTTCCAGCACCTTCGCCAACTGTTGCGGCTGGTTGACTTCCCAATCCTTCTGCGGGGCCAGGCGAATACGGGCGCCGTTCGCGCCGCCGCGTTTGTCGGAGCCGCGGAAGGTAGATGCCGACGCCCAGGCGGTGGAAACCAGTTGCGAGACGGACAGGCCGCACGCCAGGATTCTGTCCTTTAGCGAGGCGGCATCCTTCGCATCGATCAATTCGTGGTTCACCGCGGGAATGGGGTCCTGCCAGATGAGTTCTTCCGCGGGAACTTCCGGGCCGAGATAACGCGCGCGAGGTCCCATGTCGCGGTGCGTCAATTTGAACCATGCCCGGGCGAAGGCGTCGGCCAACTGGTCCGGGTGCTCCAGGAAGCGCCGCGAGATTTTTTCGTAAGCAGGGTCGAATCGCAGGGAAAGGTCCGTGGTCAGCATGGTCGGCACGCGTTTCTTCGACGGATCATGCGCGTCGGGAATCGTCGCCTTGGCCCCTTTCGCCACCCATTGTTGTGCGCCAGCCGGGCTTTTTGTCAGTTCCCATTCGTAGCCGAACAGGTTATCGAAAAAGTAGTTGCTCCATTTTGTGGGCGTCTGGCTCCAGGTGACTTCCAGGCCGCTGGTAATCGCGTCGCCGCCCTTGCCCGTGCCAAAGCTGCTTTTCCAGCCCAAGCCCTGTTGTTCAAGGCCAGCCGCTTCCGGCTCTGGCCCCACATTCGACGCAGGTCCTGCGCCGTGGGTCTTGCCGAAGGTATGGCCGCCGGCAATGAGCGCCACCGTTTCCTCGTCGTTCATCGCCATGCGTTTGAACGTCTCGCGTATGTCCACAGCAGCAGCGACCGGATCGGGTTTGCCGTTGGGGCCTT
>JBKQWF010000240.1:0-8018 GCA_052139695.1 Limisphaerales bacterium | reverse complement strand
CGCCTCAACGACAAAGAAGAATATCTTTACCAACCGCCGCAACCGGATATGGTAGCTCAAATTAGACAACGAACACGGACTCTTTTGAATCAAGCCTATGAAGCGCAGTAAGAAACCTTCTCCTTGGTCAGGCCTGTCGCGCTGTTGAGGCTTCGTGGTTTGGCCAGGGTCACGACGTAGTCCCCGGTTTGGCTGCGTCCGGCGCTTCCGTCGCTGACGGCCGCAGTGAAGACCCCGGTATTCGTGGCCATGACGCTCAGTTCACCGCCTGGCGCCAGCGACACTTGTCCAATTTGCGTTCCGTTGGGGTTCGAGAGTTGGAGCCACGGCACAAAACGTTCGGTACCGATTGTTCCCGTTCGCAAAATGATCGGGTCCCCAGATGTTGCCAGAAAACTCCAGAAATTCGTTTGGCCGACGGTCGTGATGGCTCCCGCTGTTGCCACGCCGTTGGTGAGCACATTCGCTCCCAAAGTCCCGCTCTGCTGGGTGAGTTCCAGTTGGTAGGTACCCGTTCCCGTGGTGTTGGCGTCGCTGATGAGCACGCTGTAGGTTCCTGCGTTTTCCACCGCCAGACTGACGCTGGCGGTGCTGGCATTTTGCGCGTAGGCCCTCCGGTCGCCGGTGGGCAGAAAGAGTTCGATCTGCGGCGTGAAGGTGGCGCCTCCCGTGACTTTGCTGGCCGTGACGGTGATTTCATCGCCCACGTTGGCTGCGAAGGTCCAAAGATTGAGATCGCCCGGTCCAATCGTTCCATTGGTGGTGCCACTGAGGTTCCCACCCGTGTGACCCGGCGCCACAATGGCCGCCTCTGGTATTTCGGCCAATTCAAGCTGGTAGTTTCCGCCTGTTCCCGGCGTCTGCGCGCTGACCAGCACGGTGTAGGTTCCCGTGTTTTGCGCTTGCGCATTGATCCGCGCCGCAGTGCTGCCTGTGGCCTGTTCGAGCCGCGCGCCGTTGGTGGCAAAGAGCTCAATCGTCGGCGTGAACGCCGCTCCCCCGGTGAGCTTGGCGATTTGCAGCACGAGGCGGGACCCCGCGGAGGCTTGGAAGGACCACATATTGAGGTCCCCGGCTGCCAGGGTCCCCAGTTGTACGGCCCCATTGGTTAAGGTCCCCCCGCTTTTGCCGGCGCTGACGACATAGCTCCCTGGTATCTGCGCCAGTTCCAGTTGGTAGGCCCCAGTGCCTCCGCCTGCCCCTCCGGTTACTTGCACCGTGTACGCCCCGGCTTGGCCAGCTTGGACGTCCAAGCGCGCAGCCGAAGTTCCGGAGGCTTGCCCCAGCCATTCCCCGGTTGGCGCAAAGATTTGGAGCTGTGGGGCGAAGAGCGCGCCGCCGGAGGTTTTGGCTATCTCAAGCGCGATGTGGTCTCCGCTTGCGGCTTTCACCGTCCAGCTTCCGCTTGTGGTTGACGCTGTCAATGTGCCCGTTTGGGCAGCGCCGTTAGTCAGGTTTTGCGCGAGGATGATTCGTGCGCAACAAAGCGCAGCCGTAATGACCACCTTAGTCTTCATAATTTTTTTTTCGCCCAGCTTGGTTGGTGGCCAGGGCAGTTTATTGCTGCCGACGCCTGGGGGCGGCGTACGGCGTTCCGGTTTAGCGTGCGAGTTTGGCGATCTCTCGAACTTCGTCAAGGAATTTTTATGCTCTTGAAACTATTCGGTCAAGATGAATGGACTTGGGACGCTTACTGATTCTTGACAAACAGCTTTCCCGGCAGTTGCCGGATGAGCCGTTTCATTTCCAAACCGAGCAGGGCCACCGACACCGCCGAGGGAGCCAATCCGCTGCGGCGGATGACTTCGTCAATGGGGGAAACTCTGCTTGTCCGCCTTGCGGTTGAAGGGAAATTGGGTCAGCAGCGCCCCTTGGGCGGTGATGCGCTCGAAGAGTTCGGCATTCTCCGGCGGAAAAACCAGGTTGATCGTATGTCAGCGATATATAGAAAAACAGGGCTATGCATTTCACTCTTGTAACCGCTCGGATCGCGGCGTCGCCCCACTCGAAAGGCCCAATTTCTCGGCGGCGGTGTGTTGAACAAGAGTGAACTGCATAGGCCTATGGAAAAATTAACCTAATGTGATGAAGTTATTCGCCTGCTGCGCCAATCCCGATGATGTTTCGTCCATTCAGTCGGATTGGGTCGAGCGGTCCCAAACGGCGTTCGCCGCCGCTGTGGTCCGTTTGATCTGAGGTTCCTGAGGTTTTTTCTAGTCCGATAGATGCCTCATCCGGAAAAACCCTGTCCGGTTTGTGAAAACAAAGACCTGGCTGCTTGATTGGCTCGTCGGACTTAATAAGCCGCCGTTCCAGTCCTCCCAGGCTGCGCCCAGTGTCGGCGCAAATTGGAGCTGGTAATTGTCGTAAGGTGCTAGGTTGGTCGCGTTTATTTGCACCAGAGGCAGGACCGTTGGGGCCACTGCCACCGTTGGCGGTTGCGCGATTTCCACTGTGGTCGCCGCTGTGTAACCGATCCCGGGGTCGGTCAGCGTGATATTGGTGACTATTCCCCCACCTATCGCGGCAACGGCTGCGGCGTTGCTTCCACTCCCGACGATGGTCACGGCCGGCGGCGCGACGTAGCCGGAACCTCCGCTCGTGATGGTAATGCCCACCACAAATCCATTAACGACTTCGGCTGTGGCGAACGCTTGTGCCGGCACCGGACTGGCCGCCAATTGGTATTCTGTGCTGTTCGCCACGCCTCCCACGATTTGCGTGTAGGGAGCGTCGGTGGCCGTCAAGCTCACCGTCAGGTTTGACCAGTAATATCCTTCCCACTGTTGTAATTGGTAAGTCCCGCCCATGGTCAGGTTGGAAAAGGTGAGGGAGCTCAGTGGCGCCATAGTCACTCCTGGATTTTGAATGAACGGTGGCGCGATGACGACGATCGGCGCGCTTGTGTAATCCGACCCGGGATCGTTGATGGTGACGCTCGTCACCACCCCATTGCTCACCACCGCCACCGCCTGCGCCCCCGTTCCCCCTCCGCCGATAAATCGGACCAGCGGTGTGTTGGTGTAGCCTAAGCCGCTTGATGTCAGTGTCACACCCACAACGTATCCGTTAACCAGGTCGGCCGTGGCGCTGGCCGCTTGGGGGTTGGTGTCGGTGTTGATCATCGCGGTGAGCCCTGTCCAGTTGTATTGCGAATTATTGTTCCCGGCCCAAGCAATCGTGAAATCCACGTAATCGCCTTTGTTGAGAGTCAGGAGCATGTTGGTGAACGGCGCCACCTGCAGGTAACTTGTCATCAAGCTCTGGAATATGAATGACCCGTTGGTGGTGATGGCCGCATACACATCCTCACCCCGTGAGTCATCCCCCGTAAAGTTTCCCGTGATGTCGTAGTAACCGGTCTCTGGACATGTCCATCTGACGCACGGAATCCCCCATTGGTTGGCCCAAGGCCACAGCAGCGGCCCTGCCTGCATGCTGGGTGCCCCATCCGATCCGGCTAGGTACCACCCTTGGTTGCCCCATTGCACGGACAACAAAGTCATTCCAGTGACCGCGGCGGACGACTTGGCTCCGAACGACCACACCCCATTGGGGTTGTAGCTCCCGGAGTAACCGGTGGCGATATTCCATGACTGGGCCCTAGCAGCGGCCGCGACCATGAGGAACACGGCGGCTGTTTCGATGAGTCTGAGCAGTCTTTTCATGTTGTTCTTTATTCTGGTGTTGCGGGTTGAGCAGACCATGCCCTTTTCTTTTCGGGGCAGTGCGGGGTTGTGATGGGAAGGATTTGTTGCGCTCATGGTTTTCTTATGCCGAGGTTACGTCCCCCTCCCTCTCTTGGGCAATGCCAAAGTTCACCGTGATCTAAAGAAAGCGGAGAAAGCAGGTTTAGGAATGCCTGCGGGCGCCTCAAATCCGGCAGTGAATTCGCTGATCCTCGCCTCAGTTTCAGCCTTAATCCGCCGAAATAGGTGGACAATCCGCCAGCAAACGGAAATGGGCGGCAGGGCCGACAAGGATCGAGTATAATCCCGCCGCCCTACAAATGGATGTTTGAAGCCTGCAGTTGAGACGAACGGACCCTGAACCTTCCAGCCTCTTACTGATTCTTCACAAAGAGCTTTCCCGGCAGTTGCCGGATCAGCCGCTTCATTTCCAAACCGAGCAGGGCCACCGACACCGCCGAGGGAGCCAATCCGCTCCGGCGGATGACTTCGTCGATGGTGCTTTCCTCTTCCGAGAGCGTGTCATAGATAGCTTGCTCGCCGGCTGAGAGCGTGAAGGCCGGCAGAGCGGATGGGTCTTTCAACTGGGACGGTTGACTGCTGGCCGGAAAGAGATACTCGAATTCGGAGAGAATGTCTTCGGCGCTTTCGCAAAGTTTGGCGCCGCCGTTCTTGATCAAGTCGTGGCAGCCTTTGCTGCGCGGGGAATCAATGCGGCCCGGGACGGCGAAGACCTGGCGTCCGTTGTCGTTGGCCATGCGCGCGGTGATCAGGGCGCCGCTGGTCAGGTTGGCTTCCACAACGACCGTGCCCAAGGTCATGCCGGCGACGATGCGGTTGCGAATGGGGAAACTCTGCTTGTCCGCCTTGCGGTTGAAGGGAAATTGGGTCAGCAGCGCCCCTTGGGCGGTGATGCGCTCGAAGAGTTCGGCGTTCTCCGGCGGAAAAACCAGGTTGATGCCCGTGCCCAGGACCGCCAGCGTGCGTCCTTTCGCTTGGAGCGCGCCCTGGTGCGACGCGGTGTCGATCCCGCGCGCGCCGCCGCTGACAATCGTCACCCCGATGTAAGCCAATTGATAAGCCAGCTTGCGAGCGGCTTCCACCCCGTAATGGGTCGTCAGGCGCGAACCGACCATGGCCACCGAGTTTTTGTCCTTGGCCAGCAATGTCCCTTTGACATAAAGCACCAGCGGCGGGTCGTAAATCTGCTTGAGCAATTCCGGGTAGTTTTCGTCCGATTGGATGACTGCTTGACAGCCAAACTCTTCGATGCGCCGCAGTTCTCCGGCGAGATCGATGCTCTTGTCCCAGCCGGCGATCGCCGCGGCCGTTTCCGGGCCGACGCCGGAGACTTTTTGCAGTTGACTTGAGTTGGCGCGCAGGATGGCGGCGGCATCGGGCATCTGCTCCAGCAGCTTCCGCACCGTCACCGGTCCGACGCCGCTGATCATGTTCAAAGCAATAAACGCTTCGCGGGAATCCACGCCGCAAAAACTAACCGGTTTGCCTTGGCGGCGGCAAGCTCTATGGCTGCAACGATGCGATGCGCCAACGACGGATTGCCTGAGAAAGGAGTGGTCGCCTCGGCGAGGGACCACTCCGGTGAGCAACACCCGCAGACGGCTTGGCGAGTCTTGCCGAGCCGTCCCTGCTATGACGCTCATGCGGCAATGGGAGGACCCGGCGCCCCCGGTTGCTCTCCCAATGCATGCCAATGCACTCGTTTTGCTTGCTGCTGAACGATTATGGAAAACGCCCGATTTTGGCCGGGATTCAGCCATGTTGGACCGTGGCGCTGCCAGGAAGGATTGGATTTTGTGTTTCAATAAACGAGCCGGAGGTTGTATGTTGGAACAAGGCCAGTTGATGATGAGCTACTTACGACTTTCGATTTTGGATGGATACTGGTTCCAATATACCAACCGCGTTTCGTATATTAATCGTTAGGCGGCCTGTCCGCATCTCCTATGGAGCAAAACCCAACTCGTTCCAGTCGCCATCGCCTCGATGTCGGTATTATTATCGCGCTGCTTGTGGCGCTGGTTGTTCGCCCGCTTCTTTACACCTTAATCACTCCTATGAATTTGAGCGGGATGGCCGATGGTTCAACGCCGAGAAGCCATTGGTGGCTGTTCTACGCATGGATTCTGTTTTGGGAATGGATGCCTTTCGGAGTTCTGTGTTGGGCGCTTCGTCGTAATGGGCGCCTTTGGTCAGAGATTGGGATAGATTGGAGTTTCTTCGTCCGCTATCGCATAGCATTTCTCGCAGCGCTTGCTGTATTCACGGTTGCTGCTGTCGTGGCTCCGCGATTTTTGTATCACGGTGATGTCCCACGAGTTTCTCAGACTTATTCATTCCTGCCTGTGACGGGGCTAGAGCGGGTTTTCTTTCTGATAGCAGCGGTGTCGGCAGGGATTTGCGAGGAGATATGTTACCGAGGATTGCCGTTAGGGATGTTCGCCGGCTCGACCACCAAAGCATGTTTGGTGCTTCCGGTGGCAATGGTGGCGTTTGTGTTTATTCATGGCCGATTTGGAGCAAGCCGCGCCCTCTATTATTTGATTTTTGGATTGTTATATGGCGGGGTTTTTATTCTCCTTTGCAGACGACGCTTGGAATGGTTGATCACAGCGCATGTGTTGTATGACAGTTTGTTAATTTTTGCGCCATAACTTTTTCCAAATTGAGCACCCAACCAGTCACCGGAGCCAGCGCCGGTTGCGATTTTTGCTCAGTTTTCGCGACTGTGTCAGAAGGTACAAAAAAATGAAAACCACTTGCTTGAATCAAGAAAACTGATACGAATAAATCAGCTCAGGAATCGCGGCTTTAAAAACCGGTTTGCCCTCGCGCTTCCGTCCGCCCCACACCCGGGCTAGCTCGTTTTCCTTGGTCGATTCAAAATAATGCAGAATCTGTTGAGAAATAAACTTCGACCTTCGGATGGCTACCATCCCTTGCAAATGCCACCAGCGCCGAATAACCGCCCGGCGCTCCCTCATTCAAACCGCCCCAATAGTACTCGCCATTTTGAAGGACAGCGCGATGCTGGTGGGCACCAAATGGGCGTCGTTTGTAAAGCCGCTCGCACTCATCGTTCGCAAGTTTCGCCGCCAGCGACGCGGCTTCAGTTGGAGAAATCATCTTCACAGATGACTGCGGATGGCCAACCGCGGTGGAAGAGGAGCAACTGGTTTCAGAAAACACCAAGGCCAGGAGACAGCCGCCCGCCGCGACGGACCAAACTTTACTCACTGTTTTCCTTTTGAGAGGAAATCCGCCTCCCAACGGAAAGAAAGTCGAAAGTTGTTCATAATCATTATCAATTGGCGCTCTCACAAAATAGTATCTGTATAGGTCGATGGCAATCGATTTGTTCGTCGGCTGGAACCCATTTCCGGCGCATGACAAAACTCTTCGTTTCGTTTGCTGCGAGATTCGAAGCCAGCGAACCGGCAGGGAGAACGGCAAAAGCCCCTGCGCGGTTATTGTCCATATATGGCTGCAGCCCAGCCTTCGCTGGATTCGTTTGTGCGGTTTTTCTCCTGGGCGGGTGTTATAATGTGAATGATGACCAATGAGTTGCTCCGCCGCTACGCCGCGGACGGTTCAGAACCGGCTTTCACAGAGTTGGTGCGCCAGCACATCGACTTGGTTTACTCGGCGGCCTTGCGCCAGGTCAACGGCGACGCCAGCGCCGCCCAGGACGTCACGCAAGAGGTCTTCACCGATCTAGCCCACAAAGCCTCCAGACTGGCCGGCCACGCCTCGCTCACCGGCTGGCTTTATACCAGCGTCCGCTTTCAGGCCGCCAAAGCACGACGGGCTGAACTGCGCCGCCAAGCCAGCGAACACGCTTCCCTCGCCATGAACGAATTGCTCCAAACCCCCGACATGCCCACGGCTTGGCTTGAACTGCGTCCCGTGCTGGATGACGTGATGCACGAACTTAACGAAACAGACCGTGAGGCCGTCCTGCTGCGTTATTTTGAGCGCAAACCGCTGGCCGAGGTCGGCGCCAGGCTCGGCTTGTCAGAAAACGCGGCCAGGATGCGCGTCGATCGCGCTCTGGAAAAGCTGCGGGCCAAACTTTCCAAACGCGGCATTACTTCCACCGCGGCAGCGCTGGCGCCGATGCTGGCCGAGCGAGCGGTGGATGCGGCGCCCGTTCCGCTGGTTGCCAAAGTCAGCAAATCGGCCCTAAGGAGCCGCGCAAAAATAACTGTCACAGTTAATGCGATATTGTGTAGTTCCACTCGCCATGAAATGCGTTCGGGGTCAGGCGCACAGCTTGCATAGCTTCCTTCGAGACTTTGATACCCGAGT
>JBKQWF010000239.1:0-20744 GCA_052139695.1 Limisphaerales bacterium | reverse complement strand
GCCGTTGGCGGGAAAAAATCTCGTCGGCGGAGCGCCAGCGTGTGTGCCTCGGCCAGCGCCCTCGACACCCGCCCGGATGGCTTTTATCTCGAAATCCTGAACCTTACTGCATGGTTACGGCTTAGGGAAGTTGATCTTTCGCAGATCCGCTTCCAGATCGGCGACGCCCAGGCGCTGATAGATACGGTGGATGGCCTCCGTCGCGTGGTTCACAAGTTTCATCATAATGCTTATTGGCACGCCATTCCGAGCACCCCGGGTTATGAATGAAACGCGGGTGGTATGAAATGTGAGGTGCCTTAGCTTGGGTTCCCCCTTGAACAACCGATGAAATGCGCGAGCCGGTGTCCACCAAGGCCGATCCTCATCGCCTGGAGGGACTGCGTCATAGGCTCGCTGCCCCGGCTCCGTTCTGGTCGCTTTTAGACGCGTAAAAAGGCTAACAAGCTCGTCTCGAAGAGGAACAGTGTAGTCCCGATTGCCGCCAACCCCTCCCTTTGGATCCCGAAAGGTGATTGTCGGTTTAGGCCCCAAATCAACATCAGATAAAATCACATTCGTTTCCCCTAATCTGCAGCCAGTGTAAATTGCAACCTCAAACGCAATCGTCATCCATTCCGGCTTTGGTCGCAGTAATTGGCGCGTCAACATAATTTCCGAATCCGTCATTTCAGGTTTCTCCCGGGCTGGCACCTTGCGAATGCCCAATTTGTAGAATGGATTTCTGTCGATGTAGTCGCGGCGAACCGCTTCATCGAGCAGCATCTGTACCAACTTTAACTCAGCCCGGGCTGTATTGTGGTGCCCGCGACGGACGTGGCTTTCCTTGTCTCCGACTTTGCGCCATCTCAAATACTCGTCTGCGTGCTCCCGTTTCAGCAGTTGCACCCGCGCGATATGCTTCTGCTCCAGGAAAACCTCAACATTGTGCCAGCGCGTCCAATAACTCGTCAGCGTTTTTTCCTGGTACTCGTACCTCGTGTGCAGATAATCCGGCACCCATTCTGACCATTTTCCATGCGACGGATTGATATTGAATCGTTTCAATTCTTCTTTCGTCCGTTGGGCTTTTATGATCTTCGCCTGACGGGTTTCGCTCGCCAGACCATGCCTAAGATGAGTGGATTCCTCGAGAATGCGCCCGTCAGCGTCCCGGTATTTTATATACCAATACGGTGATCTCTTTTTCTTTTTTAATGAAGCCATAATTACATTCTACCGAGCGTTTGGGACCGCCCCTGATTTTAGTGTGCCTGGTCCCGCGGCCAGCATTCTGTATCCGCGCAGGTTCACAGGCGGAATTGGAGCGAGAACGGTCGAAAAGACCCGAGGAACAAAGTTTACAAACGCCGCCGTTTTGAGCGGCAGATTTGTTTCCCTAGTTTCCCCAGTTGCCCTAAATCCGTGGGGAAATGCTGGGGAACAGGTGGCAACGTGGATGAGAAAATGGAGATGTTGAGCCTGCCGGTGTCACGAGGATTCGATTCCCTTCACCCGCTCCAATGTTGTCAAGGAGTTCCCGTGTTTTAGTGCCAGTTTAGTGCCAAATGGGCCTCACGGTAGCCCAACGAACCGTCGCAAAATACGTGGTCCGCAAACCCGATCGTTCTCCGACCCAGAGATGGAAAACGTTCCGGCGCCATCGCCTGGGACAAATGGTCTCAGTCGATTTTCTCACGGCGCCCATCCTAAACATCCAACTTCTCTACGTTTTCGCGGTCTTGTCGCGCCAGCGCCGAAAGCTGCTATCCGTAACCGGAATGGTGCGGGTCGGATTACTGGAGAATGTAAAACTGTTGTCGGGCATTCGGATTCACTGCATTGGTCGCGGTGACGCTGAAATTCCCATCCGCACCCGGCACGTTGGTCGCCACTGGCACCCACTGGTTGAGCGGCTCCGTTAGGTTCGTGCCCATCAGCACAAAATTGGTACGGCCGGTCAGAGCGCCCGTGCAGTTGAGGACCAGATTTGTGCCGGACAGGCTGATGCCGGCGATGCCGGGCGGTTGTGCCGGCGAGACGCTGACGTCGTCCAGACCGAAATACGCGGTGTCGTTCCGGTATCCAAATTGGAGAACCGAAGTGCCTGCCGTCGCCGTGACCATCAGTTGGATGTTGGTCCAGCCCGTCACAGGCATATTGGTCAAGCCCAGGAGGACGTTTCCATTCCAGGAAACCAGAAACTCGTTGTTGGTTTTGCTGGTGGGATTATGCAGCCAAAACGAGATCGAATAAACCGTTCCGGGGATGGTGGAGAGAGTTTGGGAAAGATACCCAAGCGACCCGCTGGCAGACAATTGAGCGCCCGACGTGCCCGAGTGGCGGTAATTGGCGGCCGTCGAAATCGCAGTGTACCCGCTGGCCGTCCAATTCGTGAAAGTGCCCGTTTCAAACCCGCCGTTCAGAATCGAACTTGGATAGACCACGTCAATGGCTGGGCCGGAGCCGACGATGGTTGCGCCGTTATTGTTGATCGCGATGAGCGTGGGCGCGAACGGCCCTTCGTTGGTATAGGTATGCGCCGGATTCGCCGCGCCTGAGAGTTGGATGCCATCGCCAAAATCCCACTTCCATTGGATGATGGTATTGCCTTTGTCATCAACGCCAGGCGCGTTGAATTGCACGGCTTGCGGCGGTATCCCGTTGGCCGGGCTGGCGGTGAACTGAATCGAGGGCGTGGCGGTTGGAGTCACCGCGAACACCGATCCCGAACCGGCCAGAGAGCTTGCCGAAATGGGCGCGCCAAACTCCGACGTCCCATATACGGTGCTGCCAATCGCGACCAAGTCTCCCAGCGGCGTGCCTTGTTGGAAGGGGAACGTGTGCAGGGTCGTGAAACCCGCTCCATCGGTGTTCAACTCGAACACCGTGCCGGCAGATCCATTGCCCCCGTTCGCTGCGGTCCCGTATAACGTGCTGCCTGCCAACACCAAGGCTGCTTTCGGCGCAGACCCGCCAAAGGCGTTGGTGAACTGGTATAATGTCACAAAGCCAGTCCCATCGGTGTTGACCTTGAACACTGTGCCGGGGCCTCCGAGCGTTTTTGGGTCGAGGTTGAGCGGCGGGCCGAGCAACGTGGTCCCATAGAGCGTGTTGCCGGACAAGATCAGACCGCCAGCCGGATTGGCCCCATAGGGGTCGTTGTTGGTCAAACGGAGAGGCATGGCGAAACTATAAAACGCGGTGAAGCCCGTTCCGTTCGTATTGATCTTGAAAAGCGTTCCACCGCCGCCTGGACCGCCATTCTCCGCCGTCCCGTACAGCGTGTCTTCCCCCAGAACCAAGCCGGACAGCGGACCACTCCCGTCACTGTTCGTGCCGTTTGCAGTCGCGCTTAAACTGTATAGATTGGTGAAACCCGTTCCGTCCGTGTTGATCTTGAATATTGCCCCATAGCTAAAACCGCCGTCCGCCGTTCCATAAAGCGCGCTGCCCGCCAACACCAAACCCGCCGCTGGAGACTCTCCCCCGGTGCCGTTCCTAAAGTTATAGAGGTTGGTGAAGCCCGTCCCGTCCGTGTTGACCCGGTAAACCGTCCCGGCTCCGAAGCTTCCGCCGATCTCCGTCGTCCCGTAAAGCACGCCGCCCGACAAAGCCAGACTCCCAACGGGAGTGGCCCCGTCGCTATTCGTATAATAATTACCTCCGGACGCCGAATCGTAAGCCGCAGTTGGAAACGAATGGAGGGTGGCGAAACCTGTCCCATTTGTCCTGACTTTGAAAACGACCCCCGCGCCCGCAACGCCGCCCGCCGAAGCGGTCCCGTAAAACGAGTCGCCCGACAACACCAGGCCGCCTTGCGGCTGCGCGCCGTCACTGCCGTTGTCAAACACCGTGAAGCCTGAGCCGTCGGTGTTGAGCTTGAACACGGTTCCTCTATTGACACCGCCGGTGCCGGTGTCCGGCGTTGTCCCATACAGCGTGCTGCCCGACAGGAGCAACCCGGCCGCCGGCTTCGTCCCGCCATTGCCTTGCGCGAACTCGTAAAGGTTGCTGAAGCCGGTGCCATCGGTATTGAGCTTGAAGACCGTTCCCCAACCCGGGAAATTGATTCCGCCAGAACTCGCCGTGCCATACAGCGTGCCGTCCGAGAGGGCCAGAGCCCCCACCGGTGTGCTCCCGTCAATGCCATTGGTAAAAGTGTAAAGGTTGGTAAAACTGGCGTCGGCCGTGTTCACGCTGAACACCGTTCCGTAGCCTTTGCCGCCGAGCGAGGCCGTGCCATATAGCATGCCACCCGATAGTATCAGGCCAGCCTCCGGCAGCGCACCGTCGCTGTTCGTGCCGGAAACCGTTCCAGAGAAAGCGTGCAAAGTGGTAAAACCAGTGCCACTGGTATCAATCTTGAATACAGTCCCGTAACCGTTGGTGCCGCCCCCCTCCGTCGTCCCATACAGCGTGCTGCCGGACAACGCCATCCCCGCTACCGGGCGAGCCCCATCGACGCTTCTCGGCAAGCCGCTGAAAGTGTAAAGATTGGTAAAGCCCGTGCCGTCGGTGTTGACCTTGAAAATCGTTCCGACACTGTAATGGCTGCCTCCCACTGACGCCGTCCCGTACAACGTGCCGCCAGACAAAACCAGGCTGGCTGCCGGATTGGCCCCGTCACTGTTCGTGCCCGATGTGTAGGCCGTGAAACTGTAAATCGTGGCGAAGCCCGATCCATCGGTGTTGATCTTGAATACCGTTCCATGCCCGCCGCTGCCGCCGTTTACCGCCGTCCCATATAGCGTGTTGCCGGAAAGGATCAGTCCCGCCGCCGGTCCAGAGCCATCGCTGCCATTGGTGAAACTGTAGATGATGTCGAAGCCGGTGCCATCGGGTTGCACCTTGAACACTGTTCCGAAGCCCGGCGGTCCCGAAACGCCACCATAAGCCGAGACGCCGTACAAAGTGCCGTCCGCGCCTTGTGTCAGCGGAGCGACAGAACCAGTCGCCGTGCTGAAAATGTGCAAAGGGGAATAGATCTGCGCTGAAGTTGTAACCGCCAAACACAACGCCACGCTGGAGCAAAACGCTGCTAGACTTCTCAAACGAATTCGCATAAAAATATCCTTTCTTTTCTCGGACGGAGGGTCGCAAACGCCGAACCGGGATATGCCCCGTTCGCTTCGCTTCTTGATCGCACTCCTTGTATCAGACAATAACGCGGAGTCAACCTGGTTTAGAATTCGTTTAGAATTAGGACGCTTACGCTCGGTTCCCTTGGGCTTTCTGCCATCCGCAAGAGATCAGTGTTTCCGGACGCGATAGTAGGCGGCGGGACCCGACACGGTTGTGGTGTAGTTGGTCTGCCCAATGGTGGCCGGGACGTCCACCCACTCTCCACTGGCCAAGTCCGTCGTCTTCTGCAGACCGCTGAAGTTCGCGCCGGTTCCATTCCAAGTCATGGTGATATTGCCGTCGGAAATTGTGACGTTGGTAATCTGCAAGGCCGGTTGGGACGGGGACAATGAGTAGAGGCCGAAGTTATCGAATCCCCAATCCCAGAAGTCCGAGCCGGCGAAGGCAAAGCGGAATCGGACCTTTGGCTGTCCGTCGGCCAACGGCAGCCGGAATTGTTCGACCCGATGCCAGGTAACATGATCGCTGGGCGCGCATAGCCGGATGTAGGGTCCCAGTGTTCCGTACTGGTCGGGAGTGACGCCGATGTAAGGGCCGTAGGAATTCCCGTAACCGCAAGTGCCGTAGGGGATCTGGAGGTCCAGGTTGGTCATGGTCGCAGCGGCGTCGAGGATGCCGTTGGTTAGCACGATAGTGCTGGGATTGGAACTGAGCATATAGATGATTGGCAGCCAAGTGTTTCCTTGATTAGTCGAATACTCGATGGCCCCGAGTTGGTAATTCTCCTGGGAGTACATGCTGTTGAACGCGAGCCATGTGTTGGTCTGGCCGGTCAGATCATAGTCGCCGGTGAAGAGGTAGTCCACTTGGTTTCCAGAGCGTTGATCCGAAGCCGCGAAAACGATGTGATTGCTGCCCAGGACGGAGACGACGTTGCCATTGACGACGATCGCTCCGTTAACATTGTCGATGCGAGTTCCGTAGTTGAAGTAGTTGGCAATGTCGTTAATAGGCGTGATCTGCCAGTTCTGGTAGGCGTCCGAAGTGGCATCCAACAGACTCCAAGTGCCGGCGTCCGCCGCCGGGTCAGTGCAATTTTGAACCGACCAGCCCGCCGGATAAATCCCCGGCGGGTTAGTCGTGTCAGGCAACTCGTCGAAATTCTCGAAGTACAATGGCGTTCCAAGATAGATATTTGTCCACGGCGCAATCGTGTACACACTCACATTCGTTGACCAAGTGGCGGGCGAGCCGTTATCGGCAAAAATAAGAGTGTTGGTGTGAACGCTGAGGGGCGGGAATAGGAACGGGGAAGCGTAGGAAAGAGAGTCCGAGCCACCGTTGGTTGCCACCGCGGCCGTTACCGGGCCGCCATCAACGAGCAACTGGACGCTGGCCGGGTTTATCATTGTTTGCTGATTGGTCATGAGCGCGCTGGTAGGAATATTAGGAAGCACGCCGCTGGAACCATTGTTCGGCGTAAAGGAGAGAAGGATGGGCGCTGCCACATCGGGAACGTTGAACAGGTTGGCGCCTAACTGGAACTCATTGAAAGCCACCTGTGGGGCTCCCGGGAACGCAATAAAGCAGGCCCGGATGGAGTGCCGCCTGTTGGTCGAAATTGGTCAGCGATATCCATTGGACTCTCGCGTCAAGTCCCAAAATGCCGGCGCCTTTGACGTGTCGGTTGCCAATCCCCTCGGTGTCGTTGGGATCTGGCTGGCATCCTGCCCGCTATTGTAGGCGAAATATCCTCCGAACTTGTTTACCTTCGGCTCCCATTGCATCCAAGCCGCGGGAGTAAAGTCGCTCATTCTGAATTTGTGGCCCCTGGCCTGGAAATCGCTGACATAGTCCCCAAAACCGCAGACCGCCCCGTTCATGATGTAGCTGGACACTCTTTGAATGCGGCGCACAAAATCAACGTCGTTTTCATAATCCAGTGGACAGTAATAAACCTTCCGCTCGCGAATGTAAGGATAGTAAAGCCCCTGCTGGATGTAGGAAAAGTCGTTGGGATTATCCTGGAGAGTTCCATTCACGTTGATGAAGGGATCGGGGGCAGCGCCGTTTTTCGGCAGGTAGAGCCAGCTCGGTCCGAAATCGTTGTGCCACTGGCACCAGGGCATCCAATCCTGGTTGTCATGGCCGTACAGACTCATCGCCAATCCCAGTTGGCGCAAATTGTTAACGCAGGCGGTGCGCTGGGCTTGGGCTTTGGCCAGAGCCAGGGTCGGAAGCAAGAGCGCGGCCAGGATCGCGATGATCGCAATCACCACCAGAAGTTCGATCAGGGTAAAGCCCACCCGAGCTCCCCGACGGAGCGACGCAAAGCACCAACACCGCGTCAGCTTATTCATAATGAAAACGGAGCTTTAGTTGTCGTTGTTCCCTCGTAGCCCCGCATCTCTCGGCAACCGGCTGTCAGCGAGTTCTGGCGGGAATGACCATTACACGCCTAGCATATCGGCGCCCGACAAAAGGACAAGTTACGTGTCTGGTGCTTCGATGTGACAAATAGGAGTCTGGCGTGAAATCGCTTGCCCTTGCCGACACTCCTCGTAGTTACTACAAGCATGAAAATTGCAACGGAATGCCTGCTCGGTTTCTTGGTGCTCGCCTGCTCGGCCGCCCTCTGTCGCGCGGTTGATCTACCCTTCTATCAACCCGTCCGGCCGCCCCGTCCCTTCCAATTCATGGTGCATCAAGGCGAATCGCGACAAGCCCCAGGAAACAGTCGGCCAGCCTTATTACGCTGCATAGAGGACAACTTGGAATGGGCTGAAGTGGATCTGCGTCTCACCAAAGACGGACAGCATGTTCTCTCCCACGGCGACTCCGTGGCGGGGCAAAATAACGAAGCATGGCGTATCAGCGAGCACACCCTCGCAGAATTGCAAACGTTGGATATCGGTTCGCCATTCGCGGCCCGTTTTCATGATGAGCGCCTGCTTTCACTGAAGGAGGCATTCGATCTGTGCAAAGGGAAGCTCAATCTGTGCCTGAACTGCGAAACGGTCCATCCCGAGCAACTCGTCGGCGAGATTCTCGCCGCAGGGATGGAAACCCAGGTGGTCGTTTATGGCGAACTCGATAATCTGCGCCGGGTCCGCGAGGCCGCTCATGGCAAGGTGGCTCTCATGGCCGCGTGGCGAACAGATTTCGGGAGGGCGGAGTGGGCGGTGAAGAACGGCCTGCGGGCGGTGGAGATTGACGCGCCGGATATCACTCCAGGCGTATGCACATCTTTTCACCAAGAGGGCATTTATGTCGAGGCGAAGGTCCTGGGTCAGTGGGACCAGCCAGAATCCTGGTCAAAGGCGGCCGCCGCCGGGGTGGACTGGATGCAAACGGACGTGCCCGAAGAATTGATGGCGCATTCGCTTTGGCAGAGGATTAAGAGGCGGCCCGTGCTCTTTTCCCTTCATCGCGGCGCGAACCGTTACGCGCCCGAAAACACGCTCCCCGCCTTTGATAAAGGCATTCGGTTGGGCGCTGACTACATCGAATTCGACGTGCGCACCACTAGTGACGGCAAATTTTATCTGTTGCATGACAGCACGCTGGACGGGCGCACCGATGGCAAAGGGAGAATTGCCGACACTTCCGCCAGCGTCGTCTCAGGATTGAGCGCTGGCGTGAAATTCGCCCGAACCTACGCGAAAACTCCGCTGCCGACCCTTGACGAGTTCCTCAATGATGTCGCGGGAAAGGTCGGCCTCTACTTCGATGCCAAGGACATCGCGCCTGCCCGGCTGGCCGACGCGCTGGAACGCTACGGTGTCCTGGATCGCACGGTCGTGTACGGCGGCCCCCAATTCCTGGCACGGGTCAAAGCCGTTAATCCCAGGATCCGGCTGCTCCCGCCTCTGGGATCACCCGGCGCGATCGACGCGCTGGCACGGGAACTCCAGCCGTACGCGTTCGACACCAAGTGGGAAATACTTTCGCCCGAACTCATCGCCCGCTGTCACGAATTGGGCATCAAAGTCTTCTCCGATTCGCTCGGCAACCACGAGCACATCGAGGATTTCCAGAAGGCGATGGATTGGGGCATCGACCTGATTCAAACCGACCACCCGTTGCGCCTGTTTCGGGCCATCGAACTGCGTGCCAGCCACGAGGCCGATGTCCTTCCGCCGCCGATCGTTGGAGCATCGAGGGAGAATCAATGAGGTCTCCCGTCCGGTCCCTGATCGGCCGAGCGCCGCTTCATAGGTGCAGCCATAATAGGATCAAGCCCGGCTCTGAGGACGCCGAGCGCGCTCGAACAGCGCCATCAAAGGCAGTCATTTTGCTCTTGGCTTTCATCCTTTTCGCCGGCTGCAAGCATCCCGGGCTGTTCGATGGCAATGGGCTTCATCCGGCGAGCCGCGTCGGCATTATCGATACGAATCGCTACGTCACACCGTCAAAGGGAGGGCGGTGAGATTCTGAGGACTTTAGCCGTGACGGACGATGGCGAGTGGCTTATTGTGGCTGCTCGCCGATCAATTAAGGTGACACTATGAATGACTCCATCACCCGCCGTGATTTTCTCAAACAATCCTCCGCCGTCACTGCCGGACTGGCCGTGCTGGGCGGCGCCAGTCCCGCGCGCGCTGCCAAAGGACCCAACGACAAGGTGCTGGTGGGGGTAATTGGCTGCCACAACCGCGGCATGGACCATCTCGAGGGCTATCCGGCGCTGTCGAATGTCGAAATCGCTTATGTTTGCGATGTGGATAGTCATACCCTTGACAAAGGCCTGGCCGCCGTGGCGAAGAAGCAGTCCAGGCAGCCAAAAGGGGTCAAGGACTTTCGGCGGATTCTGGATGATCCGGAGGTGGACGCTGTTTCGATCGCCATGCCGGACCATTGGCACACCCCGGCAACCGTGCTGGCTTGCGCGGCCGGCAAGCACGTCTATGTGGAAAAACCCGGCAGCCACAATGCCCACGAATGCGGATTGGCCGTGGCGGCGGCGCGGAAGTACAAGCGGTTGGTGCAGTTGGGCAGCCAGCGCCGCAGTTGGCCTTGGGTCATCGACGCCATTCAATCCCTGCGCGGCGGGGAATTGGGCAAACTTTTCCTCGCCCGCGGCTGGTACGTCAACAACCGTGTGTCGCTCGGCCACGCCGAGCCGGCGCCGGTTCCGGATTATTTGGATTATGACTTATGGCAAGGGCCGGCGCCGGAACAGCCTTACCGGCCCAACACGATTCCCTACAACTGGCACTGGTTTTGGAATTGGGGCACGGCCGAGCTGGGCAACAACGGGGTGCATTCGCTTGACATGGCCCGCTGGGGCATGGGCATCGAAACCGCGCCGCGGCGCGTGACGTGCGCCGGCAATCGCTATCATTTCAAGGACGACTGGCAAACTCCGGACGTGACCGTCGCCACCTTTGACTTCGGTGACAAGTGCCTCATTTGGGAGGGCCAAAGCTGTGATCCGCATGGTTTTGAGGGTTCTGACTTCGGACTGGCCTTTTTCGGAGAAGGCGGCTCCATGGTCATCGCGGGCACTAATCTCCGGGTCTATGACCGCAAGAACAAGGTGGTACGCGAGGTTAAAGGCGCCTCAGACAACGTTTCGCATTTTGGCAACTTCGTTGATGCCATCCGCAACGGAACCCCGCTGAACGCCGACATTGCCGACGGGCACAAGAGCGCCCTGCTGACCCACTTGGGCAACATTTCCTGGCGGACCGGGCGCACCATCAATTTCGACCCGGCAGAGGGAAAAATTGTCGGCGACAACGCGGCGGCCGCTCTGTGGCGCCGCTCCTATCGGCCCGGATGGGAACCCATTGTCTAGGAATCCAAAGAGAGCACGAGGGCTGGGGGTGGAAGTTCGCGGTGAATTTCCACCAGCCGGTAGCCGAACCCGGGACCCGAAAGAGTCGACAGGTCGATGGTTCCGCCCCGGCGCCGATAGAGGCCGGGATGAACCGCCGCTTCCGGCGCGGAAGCCTCCGGGTAAAACTGCATGGCGTTGGTCTCCACTCCCATGATCGTGCCGGCATGAGCCGCCAGAAGGGCGTGCGGGATTTGCGCCAGCATCGGATTGGTGAGGTCCTGCACCATGAGCGAAAGTCCATGAGCTTTGGCCCAACAGGCGCTCAGAATCGCCCCGCTCTGCGTTTTGCAAGTTTTCAACGCCACGCCGGTCCAGCCCAGGTCACGGCCCAGGCGGATCAGGCGCCAGTCGTGCGCGCTTTCGTCCAGGAACAGCGGCTTGCGCGCCGAAACGCCGCGGACATCGATCCGGTGGCTCTCCAAGTCGTAGGGAAAGGGCTGTTCGACGTAGAGAATCCTGCTGTAAAGCTGGGGAAATTCCCCGCGCACGCGATCCAGCATTTCATTGACATATGCCGGTGCCTCAACGGTGCAATTAAAATCCGCCGAAAACCACTCCACTCCGCCGGCCAAGCCGAGCCGGCCGGTTTTGACGAACCGCTCATAATCCCAAACAGCGTCGTTGCCGCGAAGTTTCACCTTCAGACACTTCAACCCGTCACGTTGGATCCAGTCGGTGAGGACAAGTGGGTGCCCGTCTTTTGCTTCAGCGCCGGTGAGTTCCCCCGGTTCAAGCGCGTCCAAGCCCCCCACCAGGTGCCAGGCCCGCAATTGCAGTTCAGGAACAGAGGCCAGGTAATCAGCAGGATAGCGCCCCTGAAAGGAGACGCCGGCATCTCCTTGCAGAAACCGGGCAAGGTCCGAGGTCAGGAATTCCGGACCGTATGTTTGATAGATCGGCCGCCCCGCCAGCTGGCCGAAGGCGTCGTGCAGCGCCAGATCGAAAGGAGAATTGCAGACCAGCGCCGCCAGCCGCGGCATGGCGGCGCCGGCTCCGCTTTGATTGCGAGCTTGGTCCCCGTTGAAACTCTCGAGCAACGGCGGGAGAACTTCGTCATTGAATCGCTGGCCGGTCTCCAGGGGGTGGGACTCAGGCTCGATTCGCATCCAGGCTGCGGCAAGCTGGCGGCAAAACTCCCGCGCGGCGGCATGGCGGGCTTCGTATCGGATAGCCCCGGGCCAAGCCCACTGAACGCTCAGCGGAGTTTCGCCCCAGCCTTCCGCCTCGCGGCCCGATGGGCCGGCCACCCGCAAGGCAACCCGCGCGCAGGTCACGGCGTTGACCACCTCGTGGCCAAATTTAAGCGGCACGCGCGTTGTTACCGGCAAGAAGTAAAGGCGAATGGCGGTAATGCGCGAGACGTTGACCATATCTTTTACAGGATAAGGCTGGGAATTACTCCGGCAACGGTTTTCCTTTTGTTTCCGGGGCGAGCCAAATGAGAAATAGTCCCAGCGCATAGATCAGCGTCAGAGTGGCGCCCGCGCGGGCGTAACTTCCCTTGTAAAAGCTGAGCAGACGCCCCATTTCCAGCGCTCCGACCGCGGCGAAAACCCGGCCGGCATTGTAGCAGAGGCCCTGCCCGGTGGCGCGCACGCGCGTCGGAAACAACTCCGGCAAATAGAGCGGCAGCCAGCCGTAAAATGAAGCCGTCGCGGCGCCAACAATAAAGACCATGGCCAGAAAGAGACCACCGTATTGGCTGACGCCGCGGAAGAGGCACGCGCAAGAGAGCAAGGAGGCCAGGCACAGCAGAAAATAGGCGGGGCGCCGCCCCATCCGTTTCCCCATCAGCGGGCCGGCAAAACATCCCACGATCGCTCCCGAAGCGATCAGCAATTGCGTGAGTCCTTTGGCATGATGGACTTTGCCCTGCGTCAATTGATCGGCCCAGGCCGGCAGCCATTGCACCGAACCCCAGGTGCCGATCAAGACAATCGAAGCAAAGCCAATGGCCAGGAAAGTAGTCTTGCGGAGACCGGCCGAGAAGATTTCGTGAAAAGGGCGGGACTTGCCGGTCTGCACCGATTTCCGCCAGGTCTCCGACTCCGGAACATAGCGAATGATAAAGAGAGTTAAGAGCGCCGGGGCAGCCCCAGCCAGCATGACCCAGCGCCACGAGTCTCGCGCCACCGTAAAGACAGCCCCTATGGCTCCCAGCAATCCGAAGCCGGCGTTCGCCGCCGCGCCAATGACAGCGGAGAGCAATGGCCGGTGCTTTTCCGGCCAGCACTCCATCACCAAAGCCACCCCCAGCGACCATTCGCCGCCCATCCCCATGGCGGCGAGAAAGCGGAACAAACCCAATTCCCAAGGTTCCCGCACAAAGTAACAGCAGCCTGTCAACAAGGAATACGCCAGAATACTCATGGTCATCGCCCGGACCCGCCCAATCCGGTCCCCTAGCCAGCCAAAGACCAACCCACCGGCGGCGGCCCCGAGGAGGAACAACGCCGTGATCATTCCCATCCACATCCCGATCTGCTGGTCGCTTTCGGTCCGGAGCAAGTCTTGCAAGGCGGGGCGGCCCACCAGCGGCAGGATGCCTTGCTCCAAACCGTCGAACATCCAGCCTAAAAAGGCGGCCAGCAGCACGACCCGCTGGCCGCCACTCCGGGTGTCGCCCGAGGGCGCAAGCGCGGAGACGGCGGAGTTCTTGAAGTCATACATAAATTCGTGGGCGGCGCAAAGAAAGCGATCATGAAGCGCCACAGATACTTCGCAAGCGAAAAGCGGAGGGCGGGAAAGGTGGGTCGCCTCGCCGAGCCGTCCCCACCTCGAACGCTTGCCTTGAGTTGTCTAATGTATGGAAGGACCTTAGTTTGCGATATGCGAAACATAACTCTTTTAATCGCGCTCGTCATGGGCGTCGCGTTTTGGCAGGGCGCGAAAGCACAAGGAGACAAACCGCTCTACCTCGATCCCAGTCTGTCGGTCGTGAAACGCACTGGGGACTTGATTTCCCGCCTGACTTTGGAGGAGAAAGCCATCCTTCTTGACCACGACGGCCCCGCTGTCGCGAGGCTGGGGATACGGTCTGACAAATGGAACCAGTGCCTGCACGGCGTTTGCTGGGACCGGCCCACAACCATGTTTCCAGTTTCGATTGCCGCGGCCGCAACCTGGGACCCGCGGTTGGTTCACGAAGAAGCCACAGCCATTTCGGACGAAGCCCGGGCCATCTATAATCTTTGGCATCAGCAACCAGACCTTCCGGCGCAGCACAAAGGCCTCATCTACCGTGCTCCCGTCATTAACATTAGCCGCAATCCGTATTGGGGCCGTATTAATGAATGCTTCGGGGAGGATCCGTTTCTCACCGGCCGCATGGGCGTGGCCTACGTCAAAGGGTTGCAGGGCGGCGACGCCAAATACCTCAAGCTCGTGGCCACGCTGAAGCATTTCGCCGTCAACAACGTGGAGAAAGACCGACAAAACCTTTCAGCAAGCGTGAGCGAGCGAATGCTTTATGAATACTGGCTGCCGCATTTTCGGGATTGCGTCGTCGAAGGCGGAGCCCAATCTGTTATGGCCTCGTATAATGCCATCAATGGCGTGCCCAATAACATCAACCATTTTCTGCTCACGGATATTCTCAAACAACAATGGGGGTTTGAAGGGTTTGTGGTTTCTGATCTGGGAGGCGTCAACACTATGGTCAATGGCCACATGAAGAAAAAGGTGAGTTATGAAGAGGCCGTCGCGCAATCCCTCAACGCCGGGTGCGACTTTTCCGACAAGGAGTTTATGGACAACATTCCCGCTGCCGTGCGCGGCGGATTGCTGCCAGAGAGCCGATTGGACGGCGCTCTCCACCGGGTGCTGCGCGACCGCATCCGCCTGGGAGAATTCGACCCTCCGGAGATGGTGCCGTTCAGCAGCATTTCGTCGAACGTCATTTGCAGTCTGGAACACCGTTCCCTCGCTCTCCAAGTGGCCCGCGAATCCATCGTTCTGCTCCAAAACGAGGGTGGGTTGTTGCCCTTGGATAGCGCAAAACTCAAGCGCGTCGCCGTCGTCGGGCCTCATGCCGACATCTTCACGCCCGGCGGTTACAGTGGCAAAGCGGATCAGCCCGTCAACCCGCGCCGTGGTTTGGAGAACCGGATGAGGCCGCGGACCGAAATCCTCTACGCCAAAGGCTGCGGCATCGGCGCGAGACCGGAACGTCGCGGCAATGCTGATCGTCCTGTGTCGCACGCGGAAGACGAATCCGCTTCGATTCAAGAGGCCGCCGACGTGGCGAGAATAGCCGACGTGGCTATCGTCTATGTCGGCACGACAGAAGCAATCGAATCCGAAGGCCGGGACCGGACCAGCTTGGCCCTGCCTGGCCAGCAGGAAAAACTGATTGAGGCAGTTTATGCGGCCAATCCAAAGACGATTGTTGTGCTGCTCAACGCCGGTCCGCTGACGATCCCGTGGGTCAAGGAGCATGTGCCGGCGATCGTGGAGGCTTGGTGGAATGGCGTCGAAGGCGGCAATGCCATCGCGGACGTGCTTGTCGGCAATTGCAACCCGGCGGGCCGCCTGCCGCTGACCGTTTATGCCTCCGAGAGCCAGGTTCCGCCGCAGGATGAATACGACATTACCAAGGGGTTCACTTACATGTATGTCAAAGGCCCGCCGCTCTTCGCTTTTGGCCACGGCTTGAGCTACACGGAGTTCGCCTACGGCAAACTGAAGCTCTCGGATCGGCGCATCGCTCCAGATGGCCGAATCACCGCCAGCATCAAGGTCACCAACAGCGGGAGGCGGGAAGGCGACGAAGTCGTCCAACTTTACGTTCATGAAGTCAAACCTTGCGTGAAACGACCGGCTGAAGAATTGCGCGGGTTCCAGCGGGTGCATCTCAAGCCCGGTGAAAGCACTGCTGTCACCTTAACAGTTCCCGGCAAAAACCTGGCCTTTTATGACGAGGCTGCCCATGGTTTCCGGGTCAATCCCGGGCCGTTTGAGATCCTCGTTGGAGCCGCTGCCGACGACATTCGGTCCAAGGCCGGGTTTGAAGTGATTTCGAGGTAGCCGCACGACCCACCCTGCAAACGGACGCCGGGTTTGTTTACCTTGTGTTTGAGACGGGCAGGCTTCATAATACCGCATGACGATCATTATCGAAGACGCCGAGACCCGCAGATTTCTCACCGCTGAAGGTAGTTGGACAGCAAAGCCAGTCGAAGGCCTGACTTTCAACTCAACCCAGGTTGCTTCTGCCGCCGCCCGGAAAGAGTCGATTGGCAAGTTTAATATTGTCGGATATATCGCGGACACGGACCAATTCATCAACATGGATCACGGTCGCGGCAAGGGCGGTGATCCGGCGCCACTCGTGCCGTAGGGTTCTCTTGGCTATTGAACGCAATCTGACGGTGCGCGTGGGCTGCAGCCTGGCTTACGAGACCACTGTGCCGACGCCGGTGCTGTTTGTCTTAAAGCCGCGCCGCGACGGCCATATCATGGTCTTGCAGGAGGCGCTTTCGTTCGGAATCGGTCTTCCCTCCTACGAATTCCAGGATTCTCACGGCAACATCAGCTATCGTTCGATGTTTATGCCGGGCCAAAACCACATCAGGCACGACGCGCTCGTCGCCGTGTCTCCGCAACCCGATAGCCGGGAGGTGCGTGGCCAAGTTCTGCCCATAGGCCAACTCCCAGCCGAAGTGTTGCGCTACACCTTGCCGAGCCGGTATTGTGATTCGGACAAGCTGTTGAACTTCGCCTGGCAACAATTTGGGATGATCGAGCACGGGCTTCCGCGCGTTCAAGCTATCTGTGATTGGGTCCACAATAATATCGAATATCGCTTCGGGTCGGGGCGGCCGGATCTCTCCGCCTCGGAAGTTATCGAACGCCGCTATGGCGTCTGCCGGGATTTCGCCCACGCCGCGATTGGCCTCTGCCGTGCCCTCAATCTTCCGGCTCGTTATGTCACCGGTCATTTGCCGGACATCGGATACATTGATCCTGGCACTCCGATGGATTTCCACGCCTATTGCGAGGTTTATCTTGGGCAGGACTGGCTGACCTTTGATCCGCGCTACAATGTGGCCCGGATCGGACGGGTCAAAATCGCGCAGGGCTCGGACGCCGTTGATGGGGCATTTGCGACGATCTACGGCGAGGCTAAATTAACTTACTTCGAGGTGTGGGCCTACCAGGTCAACCCGCAAGAAGTGACATTGGCCGATCCAGTTGACTTAGCGAAGCGGCTTGATGGAAGTTTGAGCGTGCGGCTGAATTGATTCTGCCCGGGCGCAAGTTGTTCTACTTTCCCGCCGGGCCGAGCTTATCGCGGAGCAATGTCAAGTATTTTTGCGCCACGGCATTGGCCGGACGGCGCGCCGCCACTTCCTCCAATTCATGGCGAGACTCCGCGAAGTGCCCGTCCTCATAGAGTGCGATTCCAAGGTTTAGGCGCGCCTCAACGACTTCCGGCATGAGCTGGACGGCTGCTTGGAATTGCCGGGCAGCCAAGGCGGGCCGGCCGGATTTTCCCAATTCCATTCCAAACAAGAAATGCGCCTGACCCGCTTCCAGAGATAAAGACGCGTCCGCGGGATCCAGTTTAAGCGCGTCATTATAGTTGGTCGATGCCGCTTCAAACCATCCCCGCCCCATGCAAAACCGGGCCAGCGTTGCCAGATCCGCTGAAAGGTGAATCCGGTTCCGCAGTGCTTTCTCGTAACAGTCGGCGGCTTCTTTTTTTTGCCCCATGCTTTCAAGCAATTGTCCCAGGCCAATCCAGGCAAGGCCGAAGCGTGGTGTCAGGGCCAGCGCGCGCCTGTACTCCCGTATCGCATCGCTTTTCCGGCCCAGTTTCTCCAGCGACATCGCCAGGTTTTGCAAGGCCCAGACATCCTGGCGATTCAAATCGAAAGCCTGTCGAAAGGCGCTTGCCGCCTCCTGGTAGTTCTTCTCTTCCACCAGAATCAGGCCAAGCTGCGACCAGTCCTCTCCGCAGCTCGGCAGCAGTTCAATCGCGCGGCGGGCCGCTTCCTCCGCCGCCGAAGCGTGCTTGGCTGATTTCTCCAAGGCAGCCAGGTTCTCATAAAGCTCGGGCTCGTTCGGAGCCATTTTTATCGCCGCTTGGGCGGATTGCACCGCGGCGGCCAGGCTGGCGCCGCGGGACGCGCCCGCTTGCTTAGTCAAGTAACGGATGAGTTCGTCGTGATTGATTTGCGTCAGGAACGGCGGATCGGTCACCCGACTGATGATGTCGGCCACGGCGGGTCCTAAATCACGGTCCGTCCGCCCAAGACGCCGCGCGCAATCCGCCTCACTCGGCCAAGCGGCCGGGGAAGCATCCTGTGGCAGAAGTTTTTCAATTTGCTCTGCCAACGCGCGGGCCAGCAGCCAATTGCCGTGGAAAGTCAAATGCACATGTTCGTAAAACAAATCCCACCCCGGCACCTGATCCGGCGCCGCCGCCGCCAAAGTCTCTTCCGCGTCGGCCAGGAGAATGCGTTCCGCCGCCCGTCCGCTGGCCGCCTTTCGGGTTAAATCGTTTAGGCGGCTGTCGCAACGAAAGCGCAACGTGTCCAAATCCCGCGCGGCGATCAGTGCGTGGCGCGCCCCGCTCGCGTCGCCCGCGGCGAGCAGGCAACGGCCCAGGCGGAATTGCGATTCCGCGCTGCCTTCGTCCAATTGCGCCGCCGCTTTGAATTGGGCCAGGGCTTCCCCCAAGTTCCCCGCCGCTTGTGCTTGTGCGCCCGCCTTCATTTCTTCCTCCCATTTTCGCTCATCCGATTCGGACAACCCGGCCCGGTGTTGCGAGGCAAACGGCGCGCAATCCTTTAAATTGACAGCGACGGTGCTGACCACGAGTCCCGCGCCGCTGTCGTGGCCCAGGCGAATCATGTCCTCCAAATTCCGGGCAAAGTTCCGATAGACAGCGGCCATGCGCGGATCGCGGGCTGACACTTGTTGATTGACGAACATCTCCATGCCGCCCCACTCGCTCCGGTCCGCCGCTGGTTTCTGCCAGGCCTGGCGAGCGGTGTCGATCCATTGGCCCAGCCGGGTGGTCTTCAACGCCAGGCTTGTGCGAATCAACGGCAGCGGCAAGGCCTGCGAGCCAAAAACCGTGCCAGCTCCAAACGGGCCCACCACTTCGTTGTTGCCCATATAAAGGACCCAGATGTCGCCGTGCGCGGCGACGCAATCCCGCGCGATGGGCAAAATGACATGGGAATTGATCGCGGTCATCGCGGCATTGACCACCTCAAATCTCATTCCCGGATGGCGCAGGCTCAATATGGCCTGCAGCATTCGCGGCAGGCCAAAAGCCGGTTGCGGATCGCCCAGGGCCGCCGATTCGCCAAAGACAAACACCCGGATGGTGGCGGGCGGTTTGTCGCGCGGGATGGAGATCGGATACGGAGCGCGCGCCATCCGTTTGCCGAAAAAGCGCCAGCCGAATTGGTTGTTCTGGATGAAGGTGGCATGGCCATGGTGCAGGGACGAAAGCAGGAACGACGCGGGGTAGCCGAATCCCGCCAGCCGCAACGCCAGCTCGACCCCAACCAAAACCAGCAGAGGCGCCACGACCAGCGCGAGCAGTCGAAATTGCCAGAGTTGCGCCCTGGAAAGCCGCGGCGGCGGCCCGGAACGGCCTCCCTCCCCGGGACTTTTTCCGCGGTGTTTCATGCGCCGACCACTGTCAAGACCAATTGCGGCTCATCGGAGCCAACTCTTGTTTGCAAGCCACGCACCATACACCGCGCTCCGGGACATGTCGATAGAACGCCCGGTCGCGGGGTAACGCGCCCTGCCTTCCCGCAGGCATGTTGCGACTGGCAATTCTCGGCCGGTCGAGACAGGGATTGCAAACGAGTCTATCGCCTCGACTTCGCCTAAGGGCTGACGGTCAACACGGCGTTGCTGCTGATCACTGAACCGACCAGGTTGGTAACCAGAACACTGTAAGTGCCTGCATCACTTGTTTGCGCCTTGGCAATGGTCAGCGTGGAGGTCGTCGCGCCGCTGATCGCGCCGCCGTTAACGAGATCCGTTCCGTTTTCGCGCCAATGATAACTCAACGGAGCGGTTCCGGCCGCCTTGACGGAAAAAGTGGCGGTTGCCTTTGAGACCACGGTTCGGCTCTTGGGTTGGGTGGTGATGGACGGCGGCGTATCGACAGTCAACGTTGCTTTGGCGCTGGTCACCGAGCCAACGGCGTCAGTGACAACAACCGTGTAGCCGCCTGCCTCGGCGGTATGGGCACTGGCGATTGTCAAAGTCGCCGTCGCGGCGCCGCTGTAGATGGAGTTATCGGAAAGATTGGCGCCATTGCGCTTCCAGCGATAGCTCACCGGCGGCGTCCCGGTGGCTCCAACCATGAAACTGAGGCTCGAATCGACGGCCACAACTTTACTCCGCGGCTGGGTTGTGATCGAAGGAGGCACCGCGACCGTCAACGTCGCCGTCGCGCTGCTCACCGAGGCCGAGGAATCGCTGACGATAACACTGTAACCGCCTGCATTAGCCGCCTGCGCGCTTTTGATCTTAAGCATGTCCGTGGTCGCGCCGCTGACGCCGGCGCCATTGTTAAGATTCACTCCATTGAGTTGCCATTGATAACTCAGGGAGCCGGTGCCGGTGGCACTGACGGTGAAGGTCACCGCGGCTCCCGCTTTCACGGCGGCATTTGCGGGCTGTTTGGTGATGGAGGGGGGCGGGTTGCTAGGGGCCTTGGTGGTAACGAGCGTGAAGTAAGGGTCCGTGCATAAATAAACGCTTCAACTAATGGATGGAATGGTGTAGGCTTCCTTCATGGAAGCATCTGCGCAGGCGATTGAGCAGCGCTATGAGGCCCTTTCTCCTGTTCTGCATGAGCGAG
>JBKQWF010000238.1:0-13124 GCA_052139695.1 Limisphaerales bacterium | reverse complement strand
ACTCGGGTATCAAAGTCTCGAAGGAAGCTATGCAAGCTGTGCGCCTGACCCCGAACGCATTTCATGGCGAGTGGAACTACACAATATCGCATTAACTGTGACAGTTATTTTTGCGCGGCTCCTTAGTCAAGAAACGCGTGCAGGAAATGCTGGAAATCTGCCGGACACGCTTTTACTCGGACCCTGGCTATCTCATTCAATTCCTCAGCGGCGATTGGCAACGCACGATGAGCCCGGATTCATTCGGCCATGATGTCGAGGCCGGCTTCCTGATGGTGGAGGCCGCCGAAGCGCTAGGGCAAGGCGAGGACGACCGCAATTGGACGGCAGCGCGTCATTTGCTCGATCACGCGTTGCAATCCGGATGGGACAATGAGCGCGGCGGGCTGTACGACTCGGCGGTGATAAACCTCGAGGGTGTGGTGACGGGAGAGGTGCGGACGGAGAAAATCTGGTGGGTCCAGGCTGAACAACTCAACGCCTTGCTCTTGTTGCACGAACGCATGGGGAAAGAGACCAACCGTTATTGGGACGCTTTTGTCAAAGAATGGGATTGGATTCGCAAGTCCCAACTCGATTCCGTCCATGGCGGTTGGTGGGCGACCGTGCGCGCGGACGGCACCCCGGTCAGCCGGGTAAAAGCCGACATGTGGACCGAGTGCTATCATCAAGGCCGGGCCATGCTGATCGTCTCCCAAAGGTTGCGCGACCTGGCGAAAAAGGAGCCATAAGCGTATCCATGCAAACGGTCTGGGGAGCGCGGATGTCTCGTCCGCCGCCTTTGCCGTCCCGCCAAAGGCATAAGTGCCCCAAGAAGAAACTGGATCTAGGGACTGAGCATTTTTTGCATCATTGGCGCCATGGATTTCTGCATCGCGATCATGTTGGATTGTGAGGCCGCAAGGGTTTGCAGTTGTTGCGGTGAAAGGAACGCGGCGGCCTGTTGCAGGACGTTCTGGTTGATTTGCTCCTGCTGTTGCATGGCTTGGCCCATCACCGCGGTTTTGTCAGAAGGATTCACTTGGGAAAGATCCAAGGGATTACTGGCCCGCGCCGATTTCATGGCTTGCAACAATTGCTGCTGCTCGAGGTCGCTCAAAGGATTGTCCGCGAAGTCGTTTTTCATCGCCGCCAGCGTGGTTTGGGCAGCCATGTCATTCTTGGCGTAGTTCTCGAACTGGGTGTAGCCATCGTCGCCCAGGACAGAACGGAGATTGGCCTCCAGCGATTGGTCGTTGGATTTAATCTCTGTGGCGTTTCCCGACTGGAGGGCCGCCAGGCCCTTTAATCCATTATCCACGAGAACATTGTAAAACTTGTCCGCCTGTTCCGGGGAAAGATTGAGCTGCTTGACCAGCGGACCGTACATCATTTTCGTGGTCGCGATCTGCTGCGGTCGCATGGATTCGAGCATGGCCGGGTCTTTGAACATTCCAGCAAACGAATTCTTCTTCGCTTCCGCGGCTTCGGCGTTGGCGGCAGACTTGGCCGTGAGCGCGTCGGTCGCGTGAGAACGGGCTTTGGCCACATCCCGCTGCATGGCGGCTATCGTCTTGGCGTAGGAAGCGTTTTGCTCTCGCAGTTTTTCAAGTTCCGACGGCGACGCCGGGCCGCTTTGCGCCGGCCGCGCTGGCTGCGCCACCTGTTCCTGAAGTTCTTTGAGGGTTTGGTCTTGGATGGAAATGTGATGCGCTTGCAGCGCGATAATGGCGGCGGCGCCGAGGCCAATCGCCACACTGATTTTTCCGGATGTCATCATAAGTAAGGCTCCTTTCACTGAACTTAAAATGGATACGCCCAGGGCCGCGCCTTGCAGGGCATGGGCCGCCACCGCGATGGCCAGTCCGGCGGGCGCAGCCTGGATCGAGTTCTCAGAAATCGCCTCCGCCAGCACGCCCCCGGCCACGGTGATGCCGCGTTGATGGAAGAAGTCCCGCATTTTGTCCAGCGCGCGGTTGACCCGCATTTTGGCGGCGTCCTCGCTCGAGCCCAAAGCGTCGCCCACTTCCTTCAAAGGCTTTCCCTCGAAAAAGCGCAGCACGAGGGCGTTGCGGTCCTTCTCGCTCAATTGCGCCATGGCCTCGTCCAGCAATGGGCCTACGCGCATCCAGGCTTCCGGCTGGGAATCGTTCATGGTGGATTGATGGTGGGCCTGCTGTTCTCGCTCCTGGCGGCGCGTTTCCGTGCGGATGAAATTGGAGGCCGTCAGACGGGCAGTCTGGTAAAGCCAGCCGGAGAGCACCGTGCCGCGGCGCAACGCGCCCGATTTGCGCGCCAGAGTGAGAAAGACCGACTGGGTGATTTCCTCGGCCTGGCTCGGGTTTCTCACCGAGCGCAGGGCCGCCGAATAGACGAGATTGACATGCCTGGACACCAGCGCGGTGAAAGCCTCTTCCGAGCGGCCGCTGGCGTATTCCTGCAACAACTGCATGTCATCGAATGTCCGCATACCCATATAATAATGTCCGCCGACCCGCAAAAGGGAACATCACAGGGTCATCTTTATTAGCCTGTCTAAATCATCGCAGCAATGGCAATCTTATGACTAATCTAGGCATTCTGGCGGCGCGCTTTGTTGCGCTTGCGAATCCGGGCAAACACCTCTTCCCCATCCATGCCCTTGCCAGCGTCCAGCGACTCCGCGGCTTTGAGCAGTTTCGCTTCCAGTTCCGGCAGCGACCCCGCGGAAATGCGTTTCAGCAGTTCTTCCTTTTCAAGCAGACGCAATCCGTCGCGCAAGACTTCGCTCGCGGTCTGGTAATCACCGCTCTTCACCTTTCCTGCAACGAACTGATCCCATTTTTCTCCGAGCGATACATTCATCGTGTCTTTGATTAAACTGTTCCCCTCAACATGCCAGAATAACAGAAAATGCGCAAGGAGTGTTATCAGCTTAACTCGCCAGATGAACACGGCGTAATCGCAAATGCTTCAACCTTTCTTTGGATCACCCTGCTTGCGGGTGGACGAACCGCCTTTGCGCTTGGCCATGGCTTGTTTGAGGACGTACTCGATCTGGCCGTTGACACTGCGCAATTCGCTTTGCGCCCAGGCTTCCAATTCAGCCCAGAGCGCCGGATCAATCCGCAAGAGGAAGGGTTTTCTCGTGGCCATCGGTCAAGTATAGAGCGTGCCGGCATTGACGATCGGGTGAACTTCCGATTCGCTGCAAAGCACAACCATGAGATTGCTCACCATCGCCGCTTTGCGCTCGTTGTCCAATTCCACCACCTCTTTTTGCGCCAAATCCTTTAGGGCCATATCGACCATGCTGACCGCGCCGTGGACAATTTTTTGGCGGGCGGCGATGACCGCCTCGGCCTGCTGGCGGCGCAGCATGACCTGGGCGATTTCGGGCGCGTAGGCGAGGTTGGTCAAGCGGGCTTCGTCGGCCACGACCCCCGCGATGGCGAGCCGTTCCTGCAATTCCTGGCGCAAGGCCCGGGAAATTTCATCCACGTTGCCGCGCAGCGTCGCTTCGTTCTCTTCGCCATCATCGTAACGGTAGGCGCTGGCCAGATGGCGCAAGGCGCTTTCGCTTTGCAGATGCACGTAGCCTTCATAATCGTCCACGTCGAAAACGGCTTGGGCGGTGTCGGCCACGCGCCAGATGACGACGGCAGCGATTTCGATGGGATTGCCCCGTTTGTCGTTAACCTTGAGTTTCACTACGTTGAGGGTGCGAGCTCGAAGGGACACCTTGTCCCTCCCAGACGAGGACGACACTCCGCCCGCTTTCAAGCTCTTGGAATAGAACGGGTTGGCCCAATGGAATCCGCTCTTGCGCACCGTTCCCTTGTAGGCGCCAAAGAGGAGCAAGACGCGCGCCTCGTTGGGCTGCAACGTGAAAAAACCTATGAGCATGATCCAGCTCCACAACTCTAAAAGGAGGCCAATGACGAGAAACAGCCACATCGGGTGGCCCAGCGTTCGGATGCCCTGGACAAGAGAGTGAATAACCAAGGCTGCGGCGCCCAATATTAAGACGATGTTGAGAGGAAGCATGATCCAGCCACTGGTGGCGTCTCTTTCGGACTCGCGGCTGGCGGTTGATTTTTCAGTATTCATAAGGACTTTCATTATTGGTTGACCGATATCTAAGTGATATCATAACGAAATCATGACGGAGCGCAAGTGGAAAATTGAAGCGAGGCGACCCGCCTGCCGCCGCCCGCTAACAAAAGCTTGCCAATCCGTTGGAATGACGCGATTTTTCAGCGCGATGAAGCCCATAGCGGTTATTGGTGATTTTAAACCGGACAATCCCTCGCACTTGGCCACGAACGAGGCGATTCGCCACTGCTCCGAGGCCGCCAGTCTAAATCCCCGAGTTGAATGGATTGGCACTGAGGAAATCCTGAGGCGGGGGACGCGGAACCAGCTTGAAGAATTTGGAGGTCTGTGGATCGCGCCCGCAAGCCCGTACAAGAGCATGGAGGGAGCCTTGCTGGCCATTCGCACTGCCCGCGAGAAGTCGATTCCGTTGCTCGGCACCTGTGGCGGTTTTCAGCATGTCATTCTGGAATATGCTCGAAATGTTTTGGGCATAAGAGACGCCGACCATGAAGAGACTTCTCCCGGAGCCGCTCAACTGTTCATATCACGTCTCGATTGTTCGCTGGTTGGACGAACGATGACGATCACATTTGATCCGCAATCACTCATCGCCCGCCTCTATGGCCGGGCCACGGCCCAAGAGCAGTATTATTGCAATTTCGGAGTCAATCCGAAATACCTCGGGACTCTTTTTACCGGAGAAATGCGTGTTGTGGCCTCGGATGCCGAGGGGGTCGCGCGGGCGGTGGAAATTCCAAAGCATCCGTTTTTCATCGGCACGCTGTTTTTGCCGCAGCACCATTCGAGCGCTGCCGCACCCCACCCGTTGATCACTGGATTTCTGAAAGCCGCGGCAAATCCCTCATTTTTATGAAAACAAGCAAGATCATGCCCGTCATCTCCCGGTTGTCGCTGGCCATTTTACTCACTTCGTTTGCGCGCGCGCAGTCTTCCGCGCCCACGCCGAATGGGGCTGGCCTTTATCACGTCTCCCAGACTTTCCATGTCGGAGGTGAAGGCGCTTGGGACTATCTGACTGTCGATCCCGAGCATAAGCTCCTTTATGTTCCGCGCTCTACGCACACGATGGTTCTTGACGCCAACACCGGCAAAATGGTTGCTGACATTCCCGGACAGAAGCGCAACCACGGCGTGGCCATCGCCGCCAGCGCCGGTCGCGGGTTTATCACCGACGGCACGGATGCCTCCGTTACCGTTTTCGATCTGAAAACTTACGCGGTGCTCGGAAAGGTCAAGACGGCTGAGGACTCCGATGGGGTGATCTACGACCCGGCTAGCGGCAAGGTTTTGGTCGTCTGCGGGGACGCCGGATCGCTGATTCCCATCTCCCCAGACCTGGACTTGGCGATGGGGACCGCCGACCCGGCAGTGGAGCTTGGAGGCAAACCGGAGTTTCTCGCCGCGGACGGGAAGGGCAAAGCATACATCAACCTCGTCGATAAAGATCAAGTCGCGGTGGTGGACACCAGGACAATGAAGGTCCTCAATAAATGGCCCACCAGCCCCGGCGGTTCACCGGTCGGCATGTCGATGGACGCGGCGCAACGCCGTCTGTTTATCGGGTGTCGAAAGCCGCGGAAGCTGATCGTCATGAATGCCGATGATGGCAAGATTCTTGCCGACCTTCCGATTGGTGCCGGCGTCGATGCCACGAAATTCGGCGGGGACGCTTTTGCCAGTTGCGGCGATGGAACTCTAACCGTTGTCCGAGAGACGGCACCGGGAAAATTCCAAGTTGTTCAAACCGTGCAGACGCCGCGCGGTGCCCGGACCATGGGCATCGATCCGACGGCCCATACGCTTTATCTTCCCACGGCGGAGTTCGGGCCTGCGTCGGAAGGGCAAACTCGGCCTCGCCCAAAACCTGGCACCTTCATGATCGTCGTCGTAAGCCCCTCCGACAAGTAGCTCTGGTTGTTCATCAAGACACGGTGTAATCCAATTCAGTTATGCCAGCCGGCGGGATTCCCGTCTGGCATGGTGACGACCTCTCCTGGAGCGGCGGAGGGTGTCCATTTGTCATCGAGATGGACCCGAGTCGTGCGCCCGGGCTCGATGGCGACCATCACTTGGATCCAGGGATAGTCTTTCGCTGGGGCTTTGACAACGTATTTGCCAGGCTGAAGGGGCACAACTTCGGCGGACTCGGCATAATGGCCGGCGGCATTGCTCACGCGTTTGACCAGGTGGCCATGCAGATCGTAGATGCGGTAGTTGGTATGCTGATGCCAAACCGGTTCGCCATCGCCGGCCTGGTTCTGGTCGTCACTGCGCGTCCGTTGGCGAGAGAGGACTTGCAAGAAGCCCACTGAACTGGCGGCCTGGACACCGTTGGGATTCGGTCCGACTGGCGGAAGCGTAACCGAATGAGAAGCGCAGCCCGCTAAAAATGCGGCCAAGCCTGCGCAAAGAACAGAAGAGGTAACTTTCATAACATCAGGTCTCAGGAGAGAGCCTTTGGGGGGGCTGCGTTGGCCTCTCCACCACTAATCTACACCGCCGGCGTTGATTTTCAACGGGGCCGGGCAATTGCCCATAACCCGTTGGGGTCAGTCCCACACAATCACATATTTCTTGCTTGCTTCCCGCTTCGTCCGGAGAGATTCTTCAGCATGGCTCGCAAACTGCGTGTGGAATTTCCTGGGGCTATTTATCACGTGATGAACCGCGGCGACCGGCGCGAACCAATCTTCAAGGATAATACCGACCGGCGGCGCTTCGTCGAAACTTTGGGCGAAGCTTGCGCCAAGACAGACTGGCGCGTCCACGCTTGGTGCTTGATGGAGAATCACTTTCACCTCGTCATCGAAACTCCGCGAGCCAATCTTGTTTCAGGTATGAAATGGCTGCTCGGCGTTTCTACTGCGCGTTTCAACCGGCGTCACAGGCTTTCGGGCCATCTTTTCAGCGGACGCTACAAGGCATTGGTCGTGGACGGCAGTGGCAACGGCTACGTGAAGACGGTGTGCGATTATGTCCACCTCAACCCCGCGCGCGCCGGTTTGCTTCCGACGGATCGGGACTTGGCCGCATTTTTCTGGAGCAGTTACCGCACCTATTTGCTGCCGCCGTCCAAGCGACCGGATTGGTTAAGCGTGCGGGCTCTCCTGGGCGAACACGGCATCACAAAGGACAGCGCGGCGGGGCGGCGGCAATTCGCGTTGCGCATGGAGCAACAGCGGCGGAGCGAGGACAAAGGCCAGTGGGAGCCGCTCCGGCGAGGCTGGTGCCTTGGCGAAGAGAGCTTCCGCCAGGAATTGCTCCGGCAAATGAGCGAGCGAAAGGGAGAAAACCATTATGGGGAGGAAGCCCGGCAAACGGAATTGGAGCATGCCGAAGCCGTGGCGCGTGCCGAACTGAAAAAGGCAGGGCTAAGTGAAGAGCAACTTTCCCGGCGGCGCAAGGGCGACCCGAAAAAAGCGCGGGTGGCGATACGTTTGCGTCAAGAAACCAGCATGACTTTGCGTTGGATTGCGCAACGGTTGCGAATGGGCACGCCGGGCTCGCTGGCCAACCTCTTGCGAACTTTAGTAGAACACTGAGCAAAATATGCGATTATGTGGGTCTGACCCCTTCTTTGTGACCCCTTCTTCTTCTTTGCTCTTCTCTGATCTGTGCTCATCTGTGTCGATCTGTGGCTAACACCCGCCCCAGGAGGCGGGCGGGCACTTCGATTGGCACGGCCCCTAAGCCAAAACATCCTGGATGGTTTTGCCGGCGATGCTGGTGAGGCGGACGTCGAGGCCCTGAAATTTTACAGTGAGTTTGGTGTGCTCAATGCCGAGGAGACGCAACATGGTGGCATGGAGGTCATGAACATCGACCGGGTTTTCGATGGCATTATAGCCCAGTTCATCGGTGGCGCCAAAAACGAAGCCGGGTTTGGCGCCGCCACCACAAAGCCAAATGCTGAACCCGGCATTGTGATGATCGCGGCCATCGCCGCCCTGGCTCATTGGAGTGCGGCCGAATTCTCCGGCCCACACGATGAGCGTGTCCTGCAAAAGGCCGCGCTGCTTGAGGTCAGTAATCAACGCCATGCAGGCGCGGTCAATTTCCTGGGCTTTGTAGGAGATGCCTTCTTTTAAAGCGCCATGATGGTCCCAGTCTTTATGGTAAAGCTGGATAAAGCGCACGCCGCGTTCCGCCAGACGCCGCGCCAGCAAACAATTGGAGGCAAAGGAACCGTCGCCGGGCTGGCAACCGTAGAGCTCGAGCGTTTTTGGTCCCTCCCGCTTAATGTCCATCAATTCCGGCACACTGGTCTGGATTTTGAACGCCATTTCGTATTGCACGATGCGCGTCGCAATCTCGGGGTCATCGACGATGGTATCGTATTTGGCATTGAGGGCGTTGACCGTATCGACGATGTCTTTTTGTTGGGCATGGGTGACGCCCGCGGGATTGCTCAGATAAAGGACGGGGTCGCCTTTGCCGCGAAGATTCACACCTTGAAAACGGCTGGGCAAAAAGCCCGCGGCCCATTGCCGGGCGGCGATGGGCTGGTTCTGGCCACCTTTTCCCAGGGATGTCAAGACGACAAATCCCGGCAATTCTTCCGCCTCGGAGCCAAGCCCGTACGTCATCCAGGCGCCCATGCTGGGCCGTCCGGCGATTTGCGAGCCCGTATTCATGAACATGTGCGCCGGGTCATGATTGATCGCTTCCGTGGTCATGGAACGGATCAGGCAAATCTCATCGATGACGGAGCCGATCTGAGGGAAAAGTTCGCAAACTTCCGTCCCGTTGCGTCCGAACTTTTTGAAGCCGTACTGCGGACCAAAGCAGAGGAGCTTCTGTCCCTGCAATTGCGCAATCTGTTTTCCCGCGGTGAAGGACTCCGGCATCGGCTGGCCGTCCATCTGGGCAAGCTTAGGCTTGGGGTCGAACGTTTCCAGGTGAGACGGTCCGCCGGCCATTGTCAGCCATATCACGCGCTTGGCCTTTTGCGGAAAATCCAACGGGTAAGCGGCGCCTTTCCATTTTTGCTGACCAGTGGCGGCGGCGAGGAGCGAGGGCTGGAGTAAAGAAGCCAGGGCCAGCGCTCCGACGCCTTGCGAGGCGCGGCCCAAAAAGGCCCGGCGTGTCTGTCGCTGGGCCAGAAATTGCTGGAGTTCAGGGTGCGGATTAAGAACGGGTGATGGCTTCATGCAGGTTTAATATAACGCGGGCAATGTTCATCCAGGCGGCCAATGCCGCGGGTCTGGCGTTTGCCGGGAGAGGCATCTGGCCAACCTTGAGGAGGGCTTGGGCGGAATCGGGGGCGGCTTGGTATTGGGCCAATTCTTTAATGAGCAGGTCGCGAATCGTTTGCATTTCGTCGGCCGTGGGGTACCGGGAAAGGACTTCGCGCCAACCCCAGATCAGGCAGGCGGTGGAATCGGCGCCGCCTTCCTTCAACATCCGCATGGCCAGGGCGCGCGAGGCTTCGACGTAGGTGGGGTCGTTCAAGAGGACGAGGGCTTGCTGGGGAATGTTCGAGCGATTGCGCTCCGGCACACATTCTTCCCGGGTTGGCGCATCGAAGGCCTGCAAACTGGGGTGTAAATAAGAACGTTGCCACCAGACGTAAAGCCCGCGCCGGTATTGATCCGGCCCAGTGCTAGCGTCGTAAGAGCGCACCGGGAAGTTCAAGTTTTCCCAATAGCCGTCGGGCTGATAGGGCTTGACGCTGGGGCCGCCGACCTTTTCCACGAGCAAGCCGGAAACGGCGAGCGCGTTGTCGCGCACCAATTCCGCGTCCAAACGCCAGCGGCCCTGCACGGCCCATTCGCGATTGAGCGGATCGCGCGCGCGGAGCTGCGGAGAGGGGATGGAAGTTTGCTGGTAAGTGCCGCTGTTTACGATCAGGCGGATCATGTGCTTCATGTTCCAGCCGCTGTCCATGAATTCGCAGGCGAGCCAATCCAGGAGCGGCTGGTTGAGCGGCATTTCGCCCTGAGAACCAAGATCGTCCACAACGCGAGAAAGGCCCGCGCCAAAAAACTGCTTCCAAAGCCGGTTCATGACGACGCGCGCGGTCAGGGGATTCTCGCGAGAGACGAGCCAATTGGCCAGGTCGAGACGGGTCAGCCGCGGTCCATCCGGCTTTGGCTCGGCGGTAACGAGGTAGGCCGGCAATGCGGGCTGGACGATGGGGCCAGTCTCGTTGAGAAAGTTTCCCCGCGGCAGGATGCGAACAACGCGAGGCTGGTCGTTGGTGACGGATACCAGGCAGCGCGGAATGGGCTCCTCGAAATCTTCTTTGGCTTTGCGCGCCTCGTCCAAGCGTTTCCTGGCTTCGGCGGTTTCGGGCGCGACGCTCTTGAAGTAAGTGAAGAGCTTTTCCTTCGCCTTGTCGTCGCGCTTTTCTGGAGATGTCACTAAAATGTCGGCAATGTCACTTGGAGGAGGAAAAACCAAGGGGCCTTGCAAAGCTTCGGCGTTGGTGGTTGCGTCAATACGAAAATAACCGAGCGGGTGGCCTGGATTGCTCTGGCGAAGCTCCAGGGTAAGCGTTTCACCCGCTTGCAGCGCAAGAGGAGCCGCGAGACCGAGGACAATCTGGTGCGGTTGGTTGGTCTGAGGCAGTATGGCCCAGCCGAGATTGCCGCGAGCCTCGGTTCCGGCGATGACGGACGCCGCGCTCCAGGAGGGCGAATTGCTTCCGCTTTGCTCAAAATCCGCGCGCGCCACTGCAAATGAAATTGGATTTGTCGTATGATTGAGCCGCTCGATTCTCGCCACCACTTCGCTTAAAACAAAATTCCCGTCATCGCCGCGTCCGGGTCCGTTGTTGGGCAACGAATCGTGCGTCAGAGCCTCCAGACGCAGGCCGGCAAGTCCATTCGGCGCGTTGGTGAAGGACAAGGTGTAGGTGCTAACGTCCGCCTTTTTTCCCGTGGCCAGCACCGTGTCGTTTTTCTCGATCTTAAGCTCGTTCCCGCCATCGGAGAGAGCGGTGAGCGGTTTCAGCGTGGTCCAGCGGCGATCCTGCGTGACCACTTCCGTTTGCGCCTTTTGCCAAACCGCGAAAGCTCGCTCCCACTCTGCATGGGGAGCATCGAAATCCTTCTGCGCCTGCGCCAGTGTTTTCTCCAATTCTTTCACGGTGGGGGCCTGTTTTTCGTCCGGCAGCAACATCCCCGCCTCGCGCCGGCCGATGATGGGTTCGTCGATGTCCGCGAAGAAAGCGCCGAGAGAGTAAAAGTCGCGCTGTTGGATCGGATCGAATTTGTGATCGTGACATTGGGCGCAACCAATAGTCTGCCCCAGCCACACTGAGCTGACGGCCCGGACTCGATCTGTCAACATGCGGGCTTCGTAGTCCTTGGGTTGGGCCCCTCCCTCTTCAGTCGTGAGAAGCAGACGGTTGAAAGCCGACGCGACTTTTTGTTCGCGCGTGCTGTCGGGCAAAAGGTCCCCCGCTAATTGTTCGCGCGTGAACTGGGCGAAGGGCATGTTTTCATTGAACGCCTTGATGACGTAATCGCGATACGGCCAAACGTTTCGCGGATTGTCCGAATGATAACCGATCGTGTCGGCAAAGCGGACGGCGTCGAGCCAGCCAATCGCCATCCGCTCGCCAAATTGCGGTGAGGCGAGAAGCTTTTCGACGAGATTGGAGACGGCACCGCGCGACCTGTCATGGACAAAAGCATCGACTTCCTCTGGTCTCGGTGGCAGCCCGATGAGATCAAAACAAAGCCGGCGCATAAGGGTGGCCCGGTCCGCGGGCGGCGAAGGTTTGAGACCCACTTCCTGCAGCCGCTGGCGAATGAGCACGTCGATTGGATTCCTGGATGGCGGCGTTACGGGTTTGACTGGCGGGACATAAGCCCAGTGTTTTTCATATTTGGCTCCAGCGGCGATCCAGCGGCGCAATAGTTCTTTCTGTCCCGTGGTGAGGGTTTTGTGCGCCTCGGCCGGCGGCATCAAGTCGTCGGTATTCGTCGCGAAAATGCGATCGAGCATCGCGCTTTCCTCAGGCTTGCCGGGAACAATGGCGCCCTTGGCAATGGCGGCTTCGCGGACATCGAGGCGGAATTTCCCTTTGCGCGTTTTCTGGTCCGGCCCGTGGCAATGAAAGCAGTCGTCCGAGAGAATCGGTCGAATGTCTCGGTTATAGGTAATTTTGTCCGCGGTTGCCGCTTGTCCCGAAAACGCCCAGCAAAAGCACAGCGGCGCCAGGACTACAGCAAGCGGCCCAAACCGCCTTTTCGGCAACAGAGACAACATCGTTTATCGCCTTACAGGTACTTGAAGCAGGCGGCTTAGTCAATCGACGCTGAGAGAAAGAAAGTCGGAAGAACCTTCGTCAGAGGGACCATTTTCGCTTGAGCGGAACGGGTAGCGCGGATCAAGAATTGACAGGGAACAGAGGGTAGGGCTGAACTGCCGCTCAGCCCCAATTTCGGCCTTTTTATCTATCATGCATACTTTTAATCGCACCCAGAAAAACTGTTTGCATTGGCCGAAGCATGGGTTAAGAGTATTCATGTAATGAAGCTGACGAAAAGGTCCAGCCGCGGGCTGGCGGCATTTTGCCTGGTCCTTTTTTTGACCGTGTATGCCATGGCGGCGATTCCCGCCTTGCATCTGCTGGCGCATGCCGGGGCCCGCGACGCCCAGCACGAGTGTGCCGTGACGCTTTTTGCGCATGGCCAGGTTCATTGCGCCAGCACGGCGGTGGATTGGGTGCGGCCTATCCCGCTTGTCGTTACCAGCAGACCCTTTCCCCGCGCCCTTTTCGTTACTACTGATCTTCGGTTGCTTCATAGTCGCGGTCCTCCCGGGGTGTTCTTCCTTTAGCCGAGTTGTCTTTGCCAGCAGTTAGTTGGTCCGCTTGAGTTGATCTGTGGTTGACTCATTTGAGCGGACAAAAAAGAAATTCCAAGAAGTGAAGAGCCTTTAACCCTTAATAATTTGACCAGGACTGCGTTTTATGAAATTGAAAAAGAAATCCGATCAGAAGTTTTATTTGTCAGCTTGTTGTGTTGCGCTGACGGCTGGAGATGGACCGCTCCTCGCCCAGACAAACAATACCAATAATCCCGCCGCCTCCACTA
>JBKQWF010000237.1:0-3760 GCA_052139695.1 Limisphaerales bacterium | reverse complement strand
CAGAACCCTGGGGTCACATCTCCACATTCGACAATTGGGATTGACGCCGAATGGGAACTATCCAATGTCGAGATCTGATCCCCATGACGCAGCGGGCAGATTCCAGTACGCTTATAACGGCGGTTTAAGCGGGACCGATTCCTCCGGCCTTGTCGGAGGCATTTCCCTCCCGAATGGCTGTTTTATTACGAACACCTATGATGAAAACGCCCGGATGGTGGGAACGTGGCTTTACAACAGCACCGGAGCTTCTTTGGACTCAAGCGTTTACACAAACAATCAGGGCAACGAACGAATCAGTGTGCTTCGCAATGGCGAAAATTACGCCACTTACGCCTACGACAAGATTGGCCAGGTGATCGCCGACGTAGCTTACGAAGAGGGAGGCCTTACTCGTCAAAATGAAGGGTTGAAATATGGTTTTGACCCCGCCGGAAACCTGGCTTCCCGGACAAATGACGCGTTGGCTCCGTACAATATGACCCAAACTTTCCGAGTCAATGCGGTCAATGAATTGACGAACAATACCAGCGCTGGCACACTGACGGTGATGGGAACGACGACCTCAACCGCCAGTTCCGTAACGGTGAATGGAAACGGCGCCGCCCTTTATGGCGACGCCACCTTTGCCGCCGATGATCTGCCGCTGACGACGACATCCTTCACTGCCATCGCCCATGATGCCTACGGTCGCTCGAGCACGAGCACAGTGAACGTCAATCTTTCAACCGACATCACCTTCCAATACGACGGCAACGGCAACCTGACCAACGATGGCCTGCGCAACTTCGTTTACGATGATGAAAACGAATTGATTCAAGTTTCCGTCTCCAATCAATGGATGTCGCAATTTTCCTACGACGCAAAGATGCGCCGGCGTATTCGGAAGGAATTTACCTGGCAGGGTAGTTGGGTTCAAACGAATCTGGTTCAATACGTTTACGACGGCAACCTCGTCATCCAGGAACGCGACATTAACAACCTGCCCACCGTCACCTACACCCGGGGCAAGGACCTCAGCGGCAGACTGGAAGGCGCAGGGGGAATAGGTGGATTGCTCGCCCGCACTTCGCAACAATACGCCGATGGCCCTCTTGCCGGTCACAGCTTCTATCACTGTGATGGCAACGGCAACATCACAATGTTGGTCGATTCGTCCCAAGGCATCGTCGCCAAATATCTTTACGACGCCTTTGGGAACACCCTTTCCGCTTCGGGTCTGCTCGCCAATGCCAATGTTTACCGCTTTTCCAGCAAAGAATGGCATCAAAACTCCGGTCTGGCTTGCTACCTCTATCGGTACTACGATCCGAATTTGCAACGATGGCCAAATAGAGATCCATTAGGGGATTTCTCGCATCGAGTATTGCTACGAAATATACTGATAAGCCGCGGGATCCGAGACCATCGTTTAATCCCTCCGCTCGAAGCTTGGGAAGGAGCAAATCTTTATACATTTGCGGATAATGACTCACCTAACCTGGTAGATATGGACGGCCGGTGTATTCCATGCTTCCTCGTCGGGGGCGCAGTAATTGCCATAGGAATTTACGTGGTTGTTGAAGCAATAACTGACATGCAGGGTCAGGCCGACATTGCCAATCAGAACCAAGAACAACAAAACGATGAGATCGCCAAGCCGAACGGCTACTGTCCGGCTAATGCCAATAGCCCGATCGGAAACGGGATAGCAAATTCAGCGGGCGATTATTATGACGCTGCAACGGGGCCCGGAACCCTTGCGGGAGGCCGCTCAAATCATAAACGCATACCCGGGAGTAAGCCACAATTATCTGCGGCCGGGCAACTTCAACATGTGGTTTACAATAGCGGTGCCTCCCGGCCAATGTCTGGATACGGTAGTTGCCGAGCTTTCCACCAAAGCCGCATACGCCAGCGGCGCCACTGCCGCCTTGCCCGCATTGGTCCTGCCTGCCGTTAAAAAATATAAGCGGGCCGTGGTGCTCGACCTTTTGGAAGATGGAGACTGGGACCACACGGAAGAAAAATCGGAGCTGCCCCCTTTGGTATCGGACACGAGCTTCAGGCCTACCCCTGCAAATATACGAATCGTGAAATGCATCCAGGAGGACTTGCCTCTTGTTCAAAGGCCTTTTTGCGTGTGGGCCGATGCACTGAAAATGCAAGAGTCCGAACTGCTCGCAACCATTTCCGACTGGATGCGCCACGGGACGATTCGGCGGTTCGCAGCCGTACTGAACCATCGCCGGGTTGGGTTTCGCGCAAATGGAATGGTCGTATGGAACTGTCCCCAGGACCGGATCGACAGGATCGGCGAAATCCTGGCGTCATTTTCCGAAGTCAGTCATTGCTACAGCAGGCCCGCCTATCCCGAGTGGCCCTATAATCTTTATGCCATGGTCCATGGACGCAGCCCCGAGGAATGCGAGTCCATTGCACACAGAATTGAGGACGCAACCGGGCTTGATAATTTCCGTATTCTTTTCAGCACCAGGGAATACAAGAAAATAAGGCTGAAACTCTTTTGGTAGCGGTGGCATCGCCAGCCGTGCCGTATCCGGGGTGTGAAATGAGTGACAGGGAAGAGTACGAATTCCGCAAAAAAGCAATTTTCGATACGATGTCCAAGCGCGGCCAGGAGAGAATCCTCAAAATCGGGTACGAAAACTGGGACCCATTTGAGCAACCCAAGGACCCCAGGGAGAGGATATTCGGCTCAGCGAGTCTGAAGGCCGGCGCCCTTGTCCGGGAATACTACAAAGCGGCCGGGGACAAAGAGGAATCGGCTGCCGTACAGAAAGAGCTATTCGAGTTGAGTCTCGGCCTTCTCCAGGGAGAGAGGCGCGCAAAGGCCATAGTGGATTTTTGTGTCTGGCTGGCTGGCAAACAGGGGAGTGGCGGGACCGCCGGCCGGAATTGACGCAGCCTTTTTGCCCCATTTCCAAAATGAGATCCGGGGGGTAAACAACAAAACTCAGTGACTCGGGAAAAGACCCTTACCGCGTCAGATAGTGCGGCCCGTCAAGCCACTGATACAGAGCTTGCCTGTGCGCCCTTGTCTCCGGTTTTTTCGATAAATGTTACTTCTAAGCCTACCGTCAGTACCGCGAATTTCCCATCCAGTACCGCGTTTTTATGAAAGTAGACCTCCCGGCCTTCGTGGGTTACCAGGAACCCATAGCCTTCTTCCGGGAATATTCTTGCCACCCTTGCCATCGGTTTGTCAAAGTGGGTCTTTACCTCACCTCTTTGCTTTTCCGCGTATTCCTTAATGCGCCGTTGAGCGGCTTCGAAAGAATTTACTATTGCCGCACGGAGGTCTTCGTCCGGTTCCCGTTTGATGACCAACTCGCCGCCGGGTACGGTTAAATCGATCCTGACGTTATACATCATCCCGCTGCGCTGGCTGCGGTGAGGCATGTCCACTTTCACCCGGCACCCGATGATGCGATCATAGAACCTGTCCAGTTTTGAAGCTTTGTCACGGATAAGTTCTTCGTTTGCATCGCTGATGCGCACGTCACGGGCGCTGATTTCAAGTGGTAATTTCATAAGATTTATCTCCCTTACAACCTATTTAAATTCGCCCATGGCGTTGGGAAAGGTCCATTTACCAGTCAATGTGCCCATGATGCAACGATTTTTTATTTTTTTAAACTTCGGCCGGTATGGACGGTAGTATCCTATTGTTTTAGTTTCGAGGCGATCCGGCTCCGTGATTCCAGAGTCCTGTGAACCGGACACCGGTTGGCGATCTCGAGCATCTTTTGTCGAGCAG
>JBKQWF010000236.1:0-19704 GCA_052139695.1 Limisphaerales bacterium | reverse complement strand
CAAGGGCTGGAAGACTATGAGAAGCGACACCAAGACCGTAAGTTGTCTGCCTTGAAGAAGGCCGCGATCGTGATGGGATTCGAACTTGTTGTCAAACAACCAATTGCGCAAGCAGTTTCTTGAGAGTTGGTGATACGATTGGACCATTTCCCCAGGGTGGCTCGTTCCTCGCGACCCTGGGCTGAATGATACAATCCCTTCGGGATTGACCTTTGAGTTCAGTAAAAAATGTCCAAACTCCAGCGGCGGGCATCATGCCGCGTCGATTTCGCGGATGCGCTCGGCGTGGCGTCCGCCGGAGAAGGGAGTGTCCAGCCAAACTTTGACAATTTCCAAAGCCAATTCGACTGGCATCATGCGCGCGCCAAGGGAAATGACATTGGCATCGTTGTGCTCGCGGCCGAGCCGGGCGCTTTGCCGGTCCCAACACAAAGCGCAGCGCACGCCGCGAATCCGATTGGCCACCATGGCTTCACCGTTGCCGGAACCGCCGAGCACAATGCCCCGTTCCACTTCGCCTTTGGCGACGGCCCATGCCACCGGGCGGATGAATGCCGGGTAGTCCACCACGGCCTCGCTGTAAGTGCCAAAATCGCGCGTCTCGTGGCCCAGCTCGCCGAGCAGCGCTCTAATGCGCTCTTTGTAGGCGAATCCAGCGTGATCCGAGCCGAGGCCAATCTTCATCTTTGGCGCATTCGTCCGGCAAAGCGCGTCATGCGCTCGGCCGCCTCTTCAATTCGATCCAACGCGGTGGCGAAGCAGCAGCGCAGAAAGCCTTCGCCGCTGGGACCAAAAGCGTTGCCAGGGACACAGGCGACCTTCTCCGATTCGAGGAGTTGGAGGGCGAATTGTTTGGAAGTCAGGCCAGTGGCCCGGATGCAGGGGAAGGCGTAGAAGGACCCTCGCGGCAAGCGGCAGGGGAGGCCCATTTCGTTAAACGCATTGACAATAAAATTACGCCGCACCCGATAGTGCTCGCGCATTTCCGCGGTATCCGCCTCTCCGTGCTGGATGGCTTCAAGCGCCGCTTCCTGGCTAATGATGCTGGCGCAAAGCATGGAGTACTGATGAATGCGCATCATCGCATCGATGATGTCCGCCGGGCCGCAAGCGTAACCAATGCGAAATCCCGTCATGGCGTAGGCTTTCGAAAATCCATGCAGGAAAACGGTGCGCTCCTTCATTCCGGGCAATGAGGCAATGCTGACATGCTCGCCTTCAAAGGTCAGTTCGGAATAAATCTCATCCGTAATCACCATGAGGTGGTGCCGGCGGACCACGTCCGCGATTTTTTCCAATTCCGCCCCGCTCATCGTGCCCCCGGTAGGGTTGGTGGGAAAATTCAAAACGAGCACTTTGCTTTTGGGGGTGACGGCGCGTTCGATGGCCTGGGCCGTGACGGAAAACCCGTCCTGCTCCTGGCAGGAGACGGCCACGGGCACGCCATGCGCCAGCGCGATCCCCGGCGCGTAGCTTACGTAGCAGGGCTCATGGTAAATGACCTCGTCTCCCGGATCGATCAAGGCCCGAAACGCGAGGTCCATCGTTTCGCTCACCCCAACGCCAATGAGGATTTCCGCGCGCGGATCATAGGCGATATGAAAGTGCTTCTCGACGCTGACCGCGATCGCCTCCCGCAACTTGAGCAGGCCGAGATTTGACGTGTAGGAAGTCCGCCCCCGTTCCAGCGCATAAATGGCAGCTTCGCGGATATGCCAGGGGGTCACGAAATCCGGTTCGCCCACTCCCAGCGAGATGACGTCCTTCATCCCCTGCACAATGTCAAAGAAATCCCGGATGCCGGAGCGGGGAATGGCGCGAACATTGCGCGCGACGAATCTTATTGGTTCAAATTGCACGGGTCGTGGCCGGGCGGGAAGGAAGACCCGCCCAAAGTATTAGGCGGCGGCTTGGCCGGTTTTGCGCCTCAGGAGCGGTTTGCATTCGCCCAGAACGGCGGGCCGCGTCACCGTGACGCCGATAATGTCTTCGTTGGCGGGCACGTCATACATGACGTCCAGCATGAGCTTCTCCAGCAAGCTGCGCAAAGCGCGGGCGCCAGTCCCTTTTTTCATCGCCTGCGCCGCCAGCTCGCGCAAAGCGTCCGGTGTGAACGTCAAATCGACTCCTTCCATGAAGAGCAATTTGCTGTATTGCTTGATCAGCGCGTTGCGGGTTTCGGTCAGAATCGAAATCAGCTCGTCTTCGGTCAACGCCTCCAGCACGGTCACCATCGGCAGGCGACCGACAAACTCCGGAATGAAGCCGTAGGAAATCAAGTCTTCGGGTTCGACCAGGGGCAGCACTTTGTCGCGTTCGGTGGGGGCCATCCTTTGCCGTTGCTCGGCGGCGCCGAAACCCATCACGCGATTGCCCAGGCGGCGCTGGATAATCTTTTCCAAGCCGATAAATGCCCCGCCACAAATAAACAAGATGCCGCTGGTTTCCACCCGGATATATTCCTGCTGCGGATGCTTGCGGCCACCCTGCGGAGGGACATTGCAGATGGTTCCCTCGAGGATTTTCAAGAGGGCCTGCTGCACGCCTTCGCCGGAAACGTCGCGCGTGATGGACACGTTCTCGGTTTTACGGGCGATTTTGTCGATCTCGTCGATATAAACGATCCCCATTTGGGCGCGTTTGACATCGTAATCCGCGTTCTGCAAAAGGCGCAAAATGATGTTTTCAACGTCCTCACCGACGTATCCCGCCTCGGTCAAAGTCGTGGCGTCGGCGATGGCGAAGGGCACGTCGAGCACTTTGGCCAGCGTCCTGGCCAGCAGCGTCTTGCCGGAACCGGTCGGGCCAATGAGCAGGATATTGCTCTTTTCGATTTCGACATCTTGATGACGGGCAGCGTCCAAGTCCTCGCCGCCGGCGCGGGGATTTGGGCCGGCCGATTCCTGGGTCAGCCGTTTGAAATGGTTGTGGACGGCCACGGCCAGCGTTTTCTTGGCGTGATTCTGTCCGACGCAATGCAAATCCAGGTGCTGCTTGAGTTCGCTGGGTTTGGGAACTGAAATGCGGGGGGCGGTTCGTTTCGTTTCAGCGGACAGTTCCTTGTCCAGAACGCTCTTGCATAAGGTGATGCAGTTATCGCAGATGTACACACCCGGCCCCGCAATCAGCTTTTTGACTTCCGAGTGGGCTTTGCCACAGAAACTGCACAGGGTGATGTTGCTGGGACGGGCCATGGTTGGGGGTTTTATGGCAATTTTTCAGCCGGCTTGTTTTCCGCCAGGCCGGGGATCTCCTTGCGCGATTGCACCACTTCATCGACCAAGCCATAAGTGCGTGCTTCCTCCGGCGTCATGAAATTGTCGCGGTCGCAGTCTTTCTCCACCTGCTCAAACGGACGCCCGGTGTGCTTGGAGATAATGCCGTTCAGGCGGTGCTTCAAACGCAGCATGTGTTTGACCCGAATTTCCACGTCGCTGGCCTGGCCTTCGGCGCCACCCAGCACCTGGTGAATCATGATATTTGAATTAGGCAGGGAGTAGCGCTTGCCCTTGGTTCCGCCGCAGAGGAGGATGGCTCCCATGCTGGCCGCCTGGCCAATGCAATAGGTATTCACGTCGCAAGTCAAAAACTGCATCGTGTCATAAATAGCCAGCCCAGCCGTCACGCTTCCGCCAGGCGAATTGATATACAAATGGATGTCCTTCTTGTCAGTCATTTGCAAGAAAAGGAGCTGCGCAATAATGACATTGGCCACCATGTCATCGATTGGCGTGCCCAGGAAGACGATGCGGTCCACCAGCAGGCGCGAATAAATATCGTAACCGCGTTCGCCGCGGCCAGTCTGCTCGACCACCATCGGCACCAGGAAATTGTTTGTTGATTCTTTCATCGATCGGTTCAACCCAAACTACCGGAAGGTCACCAAGGCGTCAAGCAGACCCCGCATCTTTCGATCTTTCGCATCTGAAAGGTTGGGACGCGCCGGAGCGGTCGCCTCGGGGGAGGCTGACTCAAAGGGTCCGGCACAGGCAGCAGCGGCGGGGCGTGCTCTCCGAGCGCGCCGTTTGTCCGAATGCCAGCCCGGCGCGCACGGAGTGCGCGCCCTACCTCCGTTGCGCAACGTTATTGAAACAACCTCGGCGAGTGTCTCTATCTGCGCGCAAACACTTTGCGCAGGTATTGCAGGCTCCGGCTCGCTATGGCTTCCGGGCCTTCCTCAAACTTGAAGACCTCAACCGAAACGTAACCGCCGTAACCGGTTTCCGTCAGGGCCGCCGCGATGGGATGGAAATCCACTTGGCCAAAACCTGGACCTTTGAGATTCTTGTCGTTCGCGTGGAAATGCGCGAAATGCGGCCACGATCGCCGGATAATGTCGGGAATGGGCGTTTGCTCAGCGCACATGGCTTTAACGTCCAAAATAATTTTCATGGACGGACTGTGGAATTGGCCGGCAAAACGAATTGCTTCCGCGGCGGTGTTGATAAAATTGGTTTCCGCGGGCGAAAGCGGCTCAAAGCAAAATACGGTCCCGCGCTTCTCTGCCCGATCCACGGCGGGGCGCAATGTTTTTGCAGCCAGGTCCCAGGCCTGTTCCGGGGTTTGCTCCGGCGAGACGTTGCGCTGCTGGGGGGAACCAAGCACCAGGACTTTGCCGCCCAAATCGGCGCAGCAATCCACCAAATCGCAAAGATAGCGGGCGGTGCGGTCCCTCACCGGGGCATCGGGGTGGGTAAGGCCCATTCCCTCCGTGCGCGCCAGAAGCCAATGCAAGCCGCAGATTTCCAGTCCGAAACGGGTGGCATTTTCACGAATGTCACGCCGGGCGCTTGCCGTGATTTCCTGAACTGTTTTAGCCAGCGTGTAGGGCGCAATCTCAATACCATTGTAACCCGCCTTGGCGCAATACTCCAAAGTCGCATCCATGGGCCAGCCTTGGAAAATCTCATTGCAGATCGCCAGTTTCATCGGGGCTATTGAGCCAGAAGCGCCGGAAAATCCAATCGAAATACAGCCCTCCTAAAGGGCCCCGGCCCCCGTCTCCTCGGTGCGGATGCGGATCGCCTGGCGGATGGGGTAGATGAAGACTTTCCCATCGCCAATTTTCCCGGTGCGCGCCGCGCTCAAGATGGCCTCAATCACCGGCTTTACCAGCGTGTCCGCGAGCACGATTTCCAATTTTACCTTGGGAAGCAAAGCGGTCTGATATTCAGCGCCTCGGTACACTTCCGAACGACCTTTCTGCCGTCCGAATCCTTCCACTTCGCTGACGGTCATTCCGCCAATGCCGATGCCATACAAGGCGTCACGCACTTCGTCCAACTTAAATGGCTTGATGATCGCTTCAATTTTCTTCATAACGTTTAATCGCGGCTGGACGAGCCTTTGTCAGTCAAATGGAAATCCGGATAAGACTCCGCTCCCATCTCCGGCAGGTCCAAGCCCGCGATTTCATCTTCATGCCGGCTGCGCAGGGGTTTGATCGCGCCAAAGACCTTAAACCAGGCCCAGGCTGCCAACCCCGAAAAAATCAAGCACGCCGCCGCGCCAATGAGCTGCGCCAGAAACTGCGACGCATCGCTGCCGGATGCTCCAAAAAGCGGTCCAAGCAAGCCGGTCACGCCCATCTCCACACCGTTTTTACCTGTGCTATGAATACCGTTCCAGCCTGCGCCAAACGTCCCGTCTGCCAGTAGTCCCAGGCTCAATACTCCCCATGCCCCGCCTACGCCATGCACCGAAACCGCTCCCACCGGGTCATCGACCTTCATCGTCCCTTCCAAAAAAAGCACCGAATACACGACCAGCACTCCCGCGACGGCGCCGATCAGCACGGCCCCCGTGGAATTAACAAAGGCGCATGGGCCGCAAATGGCCGCCAACCCCCCCAGCAAACCATTGCAAATCATGGAAGGGTCCGGTTTGCGGAATTTTACTCTGACTACCATGTAGGCGGCCAAGGTGCCGGCGGCGGCGGCTAGCATGGTGTTGACCGCAATGTGAGGAACCCGCGCGGGCGCGCTGATCAACGCCGGGCCGATGTTCAGGCCAACCCAGCCGACAGCCAGAAGAAACGTCCCTATGATAACAAAAGTCAAATTATGACCAGGCATGGGGCGGGGGCGCCCATCCCGGCTGAATTTGCCTAAGCGAGGTCCGAGGGCCAAAGTCCCCATCAGCCCGGCGACTCCCCCAGCCATGTGGACGACAGAAGAACCGGCAAAATCAACAAAACCGTGGCCGAGTCCCAAGTTTTGGCCTAATTGCGCCAGCCAGCCGCCGCCCCACACCCAGTTGCCGAATATGGCCACTGGCAACGCCGCGCTCCAAAGACCGAAAGGGACAACGCTGCCAAATCGCCATCGTTCCGCCATTACGCCGGCCGGAATCAGCGCCGCAAAGCTCACGACCGCGGCGAGAAAGAAAAAACGCGAAAGCGCCTCCGGGTTTTCCCCGATGCCGCTGAGGAAAAAGCCATTGCGCCCCATCAAGCCAAAGGGATGACCGAGAAGCTTCCATCCCCATTCGCTTTCATTGCCTCCAGACAACAAGGCAAAGCCAAACATCCAAAAGCCCAGCACGCTCGACCCGTACAACATTAAATTCATGGTCACGACCTGGGCGGCGTTCTTCGCCCGGCACAAGCCGGTGACCAGCAAGGCGAACCCGCCTTGCATCAGCAGCACAAGGGCCCCCGCCAAAACGACCATAAGTGTAAGGACAGGCACAGTTTCGGACATAATCAAGCAAGCTAAATGCCAGTCGCGCCCAGGCGCGTCATTAAAGCCACATTTCTCCTCTTTTCCCGTCTTTTGCCTGCTGGCCGCGGCGCATTCCTCACGCCGAAGGCGTCACTCTGCTCAAATCTCGCCAGCGAAGCTTACGTTATCTGCCATGATGCTTAAAATATAAAAACAGCAGAAGAAAGCTAAGAACCCAGCCGAGGGCGAAAACCAGGATGAGCGGCAGATTGCGGAACCGGCTCTTCCACAATTGTGGCGATTGCAAATTGCGGTGACGTCCAATCAACTCCACCTTCTCGTAATCGTCCAATTCCGCCTTCATTTCCGCCGCCGTGGCGTACCGTTTGGCCGGCTCGCGCTCCATGGCGTGTAAAATAATTTCTTCGACGGCGGGAGTGATCTTTGGGTTGACCTTGCGTGGCGCGACGGGATCGCCGGTGAGCCGGGCATTCATGACCGCGTAAGGGCTTTCTCCTTCGTAAGGAGTCTGGCCGGTGACCATTTCATAAAGGATGGCCCCCAATGAGTAGATGTCGGTCCGTTCATCCCCCCGTTTGCCTTTGACCTGTTCGGGTGCCATGTAATCGGGCGTTCCCATGCTCGGAGAGAATCCCACAAACGTGAGGCGTCGCGCCTTCATCGATTTGGCAATGCCAAAATCCATGATACGAATGGAGCCGTTCGAGCAAATCATGATGTTCTGCGGCTTGAGGTCTCGATGCACAATTTTGCGGAAGTGCATATAGTCGAGGGCTTCGCAGATGCGGCTGGCAATCTTCGCGGCATCCGGTTCGGGCAGGGGATGGACCTCCCGCAAGAGCGCCGCCAGGGTCTGCCCCTGCAAGTATTCCATGACAATATAGGGCCGGCTTTTTTCCTCCGGCGGCACGGCAAAAATCCTCAGAATATAGGGATGGCTGAGCGTCGCGCCGATTTCCTCCTCGCGTTCAAAGCGAGAGAACGAGGCGGGATCGCTTTCAAATTGCATTAAAGGGGCCTTGATCGCGACGGTCAGGCCTGTCTTGAGATCATTGGCCTTGAAGATGCAGCCCATGCCGCTGCGATTAATAACGTCGGTGATCTCGAAACGGCCATCGAGCGTCTGGCCAGGTTGAAGTTCATTGCTCACAGGAATGTTCGGTGCTTTGACGTAATACGGCGCGCCGCGATAGAAATGGCGCTGTTCGATTTCATTGATTCGGATCAATTGGACTGAGACATTATCTTCCGCCCCTCTTTTTTCCGCCAGCGCAATCAGTTCCGCGCATGCTTCGGCCGGGGCCAAATGGCCGGCAACTTCGCCGATCTCATCATCCAACACAATGGAATAAAGTCCATCGGTGCATTGCACCAGCACGTCTCCTTTGGAAAGCGTTTGCTTAAAAACATCATAGGCGCAGATCAAATCCTGCCCAATGCTCCGGGTAATCATCGACCGCATCGGGCTGGCCATGGCGTCCCGTTCCTTGACCAGCCCCAATTTCACCTGCAGCGCGACGTAGCTGTGATCGGAAGTCAGACGCCGGACCGTTCCATTCCGAACCAGATACACCCGCGAATCCCCCACATGTCCAATGGAGATTTCGTCGTTGCGAAAGATCGATACGGTCAAGGTCGTCGCCATCCGCCCTTCCTCGCGATGCTGCATGGAGGCGTCAAAGACCAGCTTGTTGGCGTCGTTAAAAACCTTGCGCAGCAACTCCGCGGGTTCGGCTTCCGCCTGCATGCCTTTGAGCGCCTCAATGGTGCTTTGCACCGCAAGCTGGCTGGCGACTTCGCCGCGGCCGGTGCCTCCCACGCCGTCGGCGATCACCGCGGCGATCCCCACCGTTCTCACCAATTCCGGCGTTTCTGGCTGCCAGAAACCAATGCAGTCCTCGTTGTTTTGGCGGACCGGCCCGGTAATGGAGATCTGGGCGTAGGTTAGGTCCATACGGTATTTTCTTCGCTCACACTTTCCTGGTCAAGATGGGAAAACCGGTTGCCTTCGGGCGAAGACAACCGGCTGGTTCAACGATACAGGCAATCCGGCTAGGTGGCCATGCCGGGCCTTGCGGAAAGGATGACCTCTTTGCCTCTGCTCTTGCTGGTGACGCCGAGGTAAACAGCCCCGAGAATGATCCACGCGGCGGAACAACCCAGCGCGATGTAAGGCTCCTTAATGCTCATTCCTGCGACGCCAATCCCTGGAATAGGCCCCAGCAGGTAGAATAACATGCATCCCAGGTTGGCCAGCAGTCCGAACACCGGTATGACCACGTGCTTAAACCCGTGGAAACTGTGATGCTCGCGGAAGGCCACAATCGCGACGATGCAGGTTGTCATATACAGCAGGAAAGTGCCGAAGTTGCTGATCAGCGTGATGATCAGCACGGTATTGGGCAGTGTGGTGTAGGCGTGCGGCGAGAAGATGCCGATACTGTACCAGAAATTATGCTTGTCCAAGGCGGCCAGGTCAGTGCTTTGGCCGCCCAGATAGATCACCGTCGTGGCTATGCCAATGAAGATGGAGATGAAGGCCAGGAACCACACCGCGCGGTGCGGCGAGAGTGTCTTCCCATGCAGCAGGCCGAACTGAGTGGGCACTTCCTCATCACGTCCCATGGCATAAGTCACGCGCGCTCCCGTGTTCATGCAGGACAGGGTCGTGCCAATTAAAGCGAGAAACACCGTGCCCGCCTCAATGAGCATGAACGCCCGACCAGCCGAGAAGCTCCCGAATGCCCACGTCCCAACCAGCACCATCATGTCTCCTAGAGGCGCGCCCGACGCGCCCGCATTCGACAAGGTGTACCCGCTATTTAGGAAATAGTTCGCGGCGAAATACTCGAAGAGGTAGCAAACTGCGCCTTGAATTGCCAGGGAGAGCAGAACGGCCCGTCCGATATCTTTCTTGGGGTTTTTTGCTTCCTCACCCATGGCCGTAACGGACTCAAACCCGACCAGCAGGAGAATCGCCACGCACGCTTGCACCAGGACGGCGCTGAACGAATGGGGCGCCACGACGGACCCGGCGTTTGTATGAAAGTTGAATGTCTTCGGGTCTTTTGCTGTGCCGGCTCCGCTGATGGCGTCAACCGGTTTATAGCTGAGGATGAAGGGATCAGGCGTCGGCACTCCCTTGCTGTCCAGCACCACGTTGCCTTTGTCGTCCGCCTTCCAGGCTGGATAAGGATCGCCTTCGCCCAAGCCCAAGGCGGTCAAGCCGGCGAGTTCCACCGCGTTGGTGTTCTTGGCTTTGTCCAAATCATCCTTTGCCACTTGGCGGTCTTGCGTCTTAAAGACGGGGTTGTTTTTGTCATCCACCTTGGGAGTGTTGTCGGCAAAAGTGTCCTGGACCGGTTTGCCCTTGTCATCGAGCACGGGTACTTGCGCCACATTGTAGTTAACCGGAATGCTATTGGAGAGGTGGAAGCCGACCGAGCCGTCATGGTGGCTGGTGCGATATGCAATCGCCATGATGGAAAAGACCACCAGCGCGGAAATCTGAATGACATTGATGGCCATATTGACCGCCGTCGTGCCGTTCACACCGCGATAAGCGATATAGCCGACCCCGAGGGAAAAGACCACGCAGAAGAGCCACATAAATATTGGACTATTGTAGGTGGAGCTAAAGGTGCTCGGAATCAAATTCCCCGCCAGCCATCCGGCGAGAATGGCTGTCACCCCGACCATCAGCCCGGTGTAAATCCAGTAATACAGATGGCTATTCCACCCGGTGAAGAACTTGATCATGCGCGCCCACTTAAAGGCCCGTGACTTGGAGAGAAAAGCCTGTTCGGCATAGAGATAAGAGGATCCTGCTCCCGGATAGAGCTTGGACAACTCCGCGTAGCTCATGGCGGTGGCAAAACACAAGACCAGCGCAAACGCGATCCCTATCCACATGGCGCAACCGGCGGTGGGGGCGCCGTAGAGGGATTGTTCCTGATAGGTCAGCCACAAAAAGGCGCCCGGCGCAATCAGCGCCATGGCGTTAATGGTGAGACCGGTCAACCCCAACGTCGGTTTCATCTCAGTTTTTGGTGGTGGCGATGCGTTAGACATATCTTTTTTTAGAGTTTCTTAATGTTTTTTGTTGTTTTGATGAGTTCTGAGCGTTCGAATCCCCCTTTAGCAGTTGAAATGCCATCCTTCGACTGACCTTGGTCAAGCTTTTGGCCAATTGAGGCAGACGCGGCGTTCTTCCCTCGCACAGAGGGCATTAAGAAAGAATTAAGAAAACTTCCGACGGCTAAGGCCGCCAGCGTGGAAAGTCACTTTTTAGCCACTTTGGCAAAATGGAGACGCCAGAAATCGCCAACGGCCCTTTAAGAGATCCCCCGTGAAATCACGCCGCGGCTGCGGTCGTTCTGATCATGGCCCGCGAAAAGGCGGTAGCTTCTTCCGAGGGCCCCTGGCAAATCACGCGCGAACTGTTCTCCCGATGCGGCAGAACAATGGCAGGGCAAGGGACGCGCCTGAGCAAGCGATGAATCGTTCCCTTGTGGAACAGCGGGAGCCATTTCGCGGGCTTGGGACCGCACAGGACAATCATATCCGCCCCTTCATTCTTCGCCTCCGCGACGATTTCGTCCACCGTCTTGCCGAAACGAACAACAATGCGCGCGGCTTGTTCGCTGCCAAAAAAGAGCTTGGCCAATTTCCCTAAGGCCGCCTGGCTCTCCGCGTAAAGCTGGGCATAGATGTCCGAGACGGTTGATACGGTGGGCGCGATGTTGAGATCCACGACATGCAGCAAGGTGATGGTGAGAGGATTCTCCAGCGCCATCTGCCGGGCAAAGACCAACGCGTCAGCGGACCCGCGAACCAGATCGAGCGGAATGAGAATATGCTTCTTATTCATGAAGGAAACCTACCCCCTGAAACAGGTGGGGCGTGAATAAAAAGGCGGCAAAAGCCCGTAAAAAAGGCATCAACGCACCGCCGGACCGGCGTGCCTGGCAAAGTGATGCCATAACAGCAGAAAACCCGCAATTTGCGCCGCCAAAGGGATCAGAATCCACAGCGCCACCGAACGGATTTTCGGCCAGCGCCGCTTCCACGGGGTGGATGTTTCAAGGCGGTCGCATTTGCCGGTCAGAGCCACGCTTTCCGGCGCCTCCAGTTCCGCTTGCATGGCCGCTGCCGTTTGGTAGCGCTTTTCCGGGTCGCGCTCCATGGCGTGCAGGACGATTTCCTCGGCGTGCTCGGAAATGCCCGGACGGACCTTCCGCGGCGCCTCGGGGTCGCCTGTCACCCGCGAATCCATGATGAAGCTAATGTCCTCATGATTAAAGGCAATGACCCCCGTCAGCATCTCATATAAGACCGCCCCCAGGCTGTAGATGTCCGTGCGGGCATCGCCGCGCTTGCCTTTGATCCGTTCCGGGGCCATGTAATGCGGGGTGCCGGGCGCGAAACCGATGAACGTCATGCGGCGCGCCCCTGGCCAATGCGCGATGCCAAAATCCATCACCCGGATCGAACCGTCGTCGCAGAGCATGATGTTTTCAGGCTTGAGATCACGGTGCAGGATGTCGTGCTCGTGCAGGTATCGCAGCGCGTCGCAGATCCGCGCCGCCAAGGCCAGGGCCTCCGCTTCCGGCAGCCGTCCGCCGCGTTCCCGCAGCGCGTGATAGAGCGTCTTGCCGCTGAGGCACTCCATGACGAAATACGGCTGGCTCTTGTTCTTGATAGGAATGAATTTGAGAATCGCCGGATGGTCCAGGGATGCGCCAATTTCTTCTTCCCGCTGAAAACGCCCGAACATCTCCACGTCCATTTCGAACTTCGCATCCGGCACCTTGACTGCGACTTCTTCTCCGTCGCGCTGCCGATCCCGCGCCTTCAAGATGGTGGCCATCCCACCCCGGCAAATGACCTCGACAATCTCAAAGCGTCCATCCAGGACCATCCCGGGCGCCAGAGCGCCGCTGGCGGCAGAAGCCGTCCGCGGCAGGGTCGTTGATTGTGTGCCTAAATTCACGAAGGGGCACTGTGGACGACCGTTTGTTTTGGGTGAAGTAAAATCCAGAATTGTTCGTGTTAAAATTTTATTAACGCGCTGTGGTCCCGCTGACGAAGATCGCCTCACAATTCGTTTCACGTTGCGAAAGGCTTGTCGGCGCTTTAAATGTCCGGCCAAGTCACGATGTTAGAAGAAAACAAATACAAAAAGGCGAACAAAGACTTGTGGGACAAGCTCGCCCGGATAAATGTGAAGTCGAAATTTTACGATGTCGCCGGTTTCGTCAAAGGGAAATCTTCATTGCATCCGATTGTGTTGAACTTGCTGGGCCCCATTGAGGCCAAGTCGATTCTGCATCTGCAATGCCATTTTGGCATGGATGCGCTTTCTCTCGCCCGCATGGGCGCCGTGGTTACCGGGGTGGACTTCTCCGAGGCCGCCATTGAAGAGGCGAGGAAGCTTAACGATCTTCTGGGGCTGGACGGGAAATTTGTGGTATGTGATGTGGACGTGCTGGACGAGCATCTATCAGGCAAATTTGACATGATCTTCGCGTCGTTCGGAGTGTTGGGGTGGCATTCGGACCTGGAAAGATGGGCGCTCATCGTCTCTCATTTCCTCAAGGAAGGTGGCACGTTTTGTTTGGCTGAATTTCATCCTGCCTTATGGATGTTAAACGAGGAGCAATCGCGGATTGAACATTCTTATTTCAAAAAAGCCCCCATCATCTCGCCTGATGAAAAATCCTACGCCGATCCCGAGGCCGGAAGCATGGGGACATCTTATTGCTGGAACCATAGCCTGGGAGAAGTATTTGGCGCTCTCGAAACTGCTGGGTTGGAAGTCTTTGGTTTCAAGGAGTACGACTATTCCCCCTACAACATCTTCGCGAATGGGGTCGAAACTGATGGGAATTACTACATCAAAGGCTTCGAAGGGATCATTCCACTCGCCTATTCTCTGTCCGCCAGAAGAAAAAGGAAAGCAGGGTGAGCTATGAAGCGCGAGGTCATCTTGATTCCACCAGTTTATTTGCTCGTTTGTCTCATCATGACGGTGTTGTTGCGTCTTTTGGTCCCGAGTTTGAACTGGATTGGGTTTCCATTCACAATCGGAGGCGTGGTTTTCCTTGGCGTCGGAGCCTATTGGACTGCTTGCGCCCATCGGTCACTGACTCAGCACGCCACACCCGTAACCTTCGCTCCCTCAACCTGCGTGATTGACGAAGGCTTGTATCATCGCAGCAGGAACCCTATGTACGTGGGATTCGTGCTGTTTTTGATGGGTTGTTCAATTCTGTCCGGGAACATTCTCTCCTTTCTCTCCCCGCTGTTCTTTTTCGTCGTCCTCAATTGAATGTTTATTCCCTATGAAGAAGAGAAAATGGAGAACACATTTGGAGAAAAGTATCTCGAATACAAAAAGAGTGTCCGCCGCTGGCTCTGAGCCGCAACGATGCAGATGGATCGGGGCGGGCGGGCGTCTCGCCCGCAGCCTTCGGCGTCCCGCCGAAGGCATCAGCGCATCGAGGGATTCGATGAACCCACTGACTGTGGCAATATAGGAGGTCTGCGTGAAAGAGATCCACGTTTCAAGTCGAGCGGAGTGGCGAGCGTGGTTGGCTAAGAACCACGATAAGGAAGAAAGCGGAGTCTGGCTGGTATTCTGCAAGAGGCAAACCGGCAAACGGTCAGTCGAATATGAGGAAGCGGTGGAGGAGGCTCTCTGCTTCGGTTGGATCGACAGCCTCGTCAAGAGAATCGATGACGAGCAGTACTGCCGGAAATTCACCCCCAGGAAGAGCGGCAGCGGGTGGTCGAATTCCAATAAAGAGAGAGCGGAGAAAATCATCAAAGAAGGCAGGATGACTGAGTTCGGCTTGGCGAAGATCAAGGCAGCCAAAAAATTGGGGACTTGGGAAAAAAACCCGCGCCCCGAGATCAAGATGGAGATGCCCCCTGAATTGTCGGACGCCCTTGCACGAAACAGGAGGGCAGGGGAGTTCTTTGAAAAGCTGGCCCCCACTTACCAGAAGCATTTCATGGCCTGGATCGCTTCGGCGAAAAGGGCGGAGACGAAAGCGGCGCGCCTTCAGGAATCCATGATCCTGCTCGCCAGAGGTGAAAAACTCGGACTCAAATAGCGCGTTGAAAGCACGTGGGGCGGTGCGGCGGCCTGCACCTTACACGCATTTCCGACGAACCCTCTGATGGGCGCCCATCCGTCAGGGCCAAAGGCGCGAAATACTTGTAGAACCCGGCCAAGAATCATTTCCAAGCTCCGTAGGCGGCATAGTTGGAATGAATATGCCGCCCCCCTGGCCCCTGGGGCTTTGTATCGTGTTGGATTGTCGTCCTACAAATAGGCCGCGCCGACGGGAAGCAGCCAGTGAAAGGGTAGCGCTCGCGGGTGAAAGTCCCGCCCGCCGAATTGACGGTTCATGGCGGAACGGCCCGGTGCCTGTCCTGGACGCGTTGGGAGGGGAGAGCAGTCCGGGAATCGAACCGATGGGCCTGAATGAAGATGAACCACAGCTAATGAGCCTCGAAACAACAAGAACCGGAGAAGCCGAACCGCTCCGTAGGCGGCGAAGGCCGATGCTGGCAGTGCGGGTAACCGTGGGGCGCTGCCATCTCCGGCGGGGTCGGCGTGGCAGGCACGTCGGGAAGGCCAGCCTAATAAAACTGGGAGGTCTGGGCCGATGATGGAGGGCCAGGGACATCAACCAGTCGAGCAAGCCGGCGTGCCCGGTAAGGCGGCGTGTTAGAAATGCAAACACACCAATGAATGCTTGGTTCTTGAGCCGCTGCGCCACATAAGCTCCATCGCCACATAACGTATCAAATGTAACGCACAACATATGATGCGGGAAATCCGTTCGTCCGGTTTGATGAGGGGTCGGAGTGAGACGGTCATTGGCCCCGTGCCTTTCAACCCGTCCATTCCGGCCTACTCTACCGCTGAGCAGTGCGCGCTCGAGCAAGATGCGTGTCAGGTGCGGGCAGCAGCTCCGCCCCGACGAATTGCCCGATACTTTTGATCGAGCCCTTGATCACTGTCCGCTGAATCGCGTGAAACAGACGCCGTAGCCGGGGATTTCCTGACGCAAGCCCGCGCCACCGTCGAAGGGTGCATCCTGGCTTTGGTCGAAGTTATGCTCGGCGTCCACGCGAAATTGCTGGATGTGCAAGTTAGAGTTCTCGGGAGCATTGCGGAGGAAAACCAGGACTGATTTGGGTTTGGGGTTAAAATTGCCGAGCAGCAATCCAATGTTTTTTTTATCCTCCGCCATAGCCGCGCATGAGGTCAACCCATTTTCCCGCGAATCTCCGCTGGAAACGCGCGTTGGAAGCTGTGTCAATTGATTGAACGCCTTGAAGGCATAGAACACCTTGCTCGGCACGCCGTATTCATCGAACATGCTCCAGGGCGTTGTGCCGGCGCAATAGTAGTTGGCCATGTCGAGGGGGCTGTCCTGCAGCTTCAGCAATGCCGTGACACAAAAGGAAGCGCCCTTGATACCGCGCGTCTCCTCGAACGATTGCCGAACCGAACCATTCTCGTAAAACTTCCGGTCTCCTGGTCGCAGCCCCCCAAAGGTTGGCAGATAACGCCATTCATTCATCTGGCTTTCGGTGCCCTTGAAGCCGTATTTATCGAGCAGTTCCCTGGCGGCCGCGGCGTCCGCCACCAGTTCGTCCGGATCGCCGTGGTAGGCGTGCCAGGAAAAGAAATCGAGCGGGAGCTTCTTTTCGCAACAGAAAGCCAGAAACGGTTCCACTCGGCCGCTATGAATTCCGGTGGCGGCGGGGCCGCCGACCTTGAGCGTCGGGTCGTGTGATTTAATGGCTTTAGCCGCCATCTCGTAGAGGGCAAAGTATTGTTCCTGGGTGCCGCGCCACATGTCCGGCAGTTCCGTTTCGTTCCAAATCTCCCAATACCGGATATTATAGTGAAAGCCATTGTCCCAGCCTTCGTTGTAGTGCCGGATGATATGAAGACAGATCGAGGTCCATTTCTGAAAATCCACCGGCGGATCGGTGTGATACCTCGTCCACGGTTCAATGCACTGGCCAAGCCGGTAGGTAATTGACGAGTGATTGGCGACGATCGCTGCCAGGTAGGCATCCGTTTTGCCGAAGAGGTAGTTTTGCGGTTCTTCGGGATCGGCGCTGAACAAAGGAAAAATGCACGAGACATCGACCACATCGGGAAAGGGCCAATGACAATCGTGCAATCGCGTGGAGGGGAACCCGGCCTCGGCATGGTAACCGTTGAGGCGGGCGTTCTCGCCATTGGCGAGCGGACCGTGGTTGACGCCATGCAGCGCTTTGATCCGGCCCAGCGGCTTCGCCAGGTCAATGACCAGCGTCGTATCCGGTTCGGCCGCGGTCAGAAGGCCCAGCGGCGGCAGCAAGGCCAGCAGGACGCTGGCGATGGCAAATGGTCTCTTTACCATTTTGCCGGCTTGGTTGAAAAGCCGCTTTTCCTTTCGCTTCGTAATCATTTCTCCCATGTTGGCGGGGGAAAGAGCGGCTGTCAAAGGCCGGCTTTGGAAAGGGTGCGATTAGAAGTGCCGTGCAACAGCATCCGGTGGGGCGGAGCTGCCGCCTGCACCTTACACGCATTTCCGACGAGCTCTCTGATGGGTGCCAATATCCGCCAGCGCCGTGGGCGCGAAATATTTGTAGAACCCGGCAAAGAATCGTTTCCAAGCTCCGTAGGAAGCGGCATAGTCGGAATATGCCGCCCCCCTGGGGCTTTGTATCGTGTTGGATTGTCGTCCTACAAATAGGCCGCGCCTACGGCGCTGAGCGGTGCGCGCTCAAGCAAGATGCGTGTAAGGTGCAGGCTGCCGCTCCGCCCATTCTTTGGCCTTTTCACTTCGCGTCCCACCAATTGTAAAACGAGCGCGAAAGGGCTGGTCGAGCGACCCCATTACTGGCCCTTTTGCGCCAGGGTCTATGAAAATCGCTGGTGTAGGGAATATTTGGGCGGAGCGGCAGCTCCGCCCCACCCATAGCTGGCGACACTTTTAATCGCACCCCTTTGGAAACATCGAGCAAGGGGATAATTCAGGTCGGCAGAGCAGGGAGAAAGCGGGGCGGTTGGCGCGCCGCGAGCATCTGCTCAAAGGCAAATGCCAGGCCGAGCAGTTTCGACTCGCTCCAGGCGCGACCGAAAAAGGAAATGCCCACAGGCAGACCGTTCACCATGCCCATCGGCAAGGTGATATGCGGATACCCTGCCACCGCCGCCGGCGTGGTGCATCCGCCCGTGTCGCGATCGCCCCAAAGAAGATCGGTCCGTTGCGCCGGACCGGTGGTTGGAGCGATGAGCGCATCCAGTTGCAGCCGGTCCATGACCGCGTCAATCCCTTCCTCGCGAGACAAGCGATGGTTTTGCGCCAGAGCGTCCAAGTAGGCCTTTTCCGTCAGAGGGCCTTTGGCTTGCGCGCTCAGAAAAAGCTCCTGGCCGAACCACGGCATCTCCCTCGCTTTGTTGCGTTCGTTGAAATCAATAATCTCGGCCAAGGAATGGACGGGTGCGGACGGCCCAAGCCAAGCCAGGTATCGGTTTAGGTCGGCCTTGAATTCACTTAACAACACTTCATCCTCGGCTTGTCCGCCGACTTTTCCGTGACTGGGAAGGTCCGCGGGATCGCTGATCCATGCTCCCTGGCTTTTCATGGCGGCGATCGCTTCCTCCATTAATTTGTCCACGGCCTTCATGAAGCCAAAATATTTTCTGGCCACGCCGAGACGCGCGCCCCGCAGCGCGCTGGGATTCAAGTATTTGGTGTAATCGGCGGGAATCCTGTCTTCGGCAGCCGCAGTGGCTAAATCCTCCGGGTCTTGTCCGGCCAGGCATCCAAGAAGAATGGCAGCGTCGGTCACGGTCCGCGCCATCGGCCCGGCCGTGTCCTGGCTGTGCGCAATGGGGACAATGCCAGTCCGGCTGACGAGTCCGAGAGTAGGTTTGATTCCAACCAGCCCGCAGCAGGAAGAGGGAGAGGTAATGGAACCGTCCGTTTCCGTGCCGACGGCGACCGCGCAGAAGTTAGCCGAGACCGCGGCGCCAGAACCGGAACTGGAGCCAGACGGATTGCGGTCCAAGGCGTAAGGGTTCAAGGTCAAGCCGCCCCGGCCACTCCAGGCGCTGGTGGAATGCGTCGAACGAAAATTAGCCCATTCGCTTAGATTCGTTTTGCCCAGGATAACGGCTCCGGCTGCCCGCAGTCGTTGCACGAGAAAGGCATCAGAAGGCGGCCGGGAACCGGCGAGCGCCAGCGAACCCGCCGTCGTCATCATTTTGTCGCGCGTGGCAATGTTGTCTTTGATCAGAACCGGGATGCCATGCAGTGGACCGCGCGGTCCGCGCGCCGCGCGCTCGCGATCCAGCGCCTTGGCCATCGGGATCGCGTCGGGATTGATTTCGATGACCGAATTGAGCTTGGGACCGCGGCGATCCAGCTCGTCGATGCGGCGGAGATATTGCCGGGTGATGGCGGCAGAAGTGAGCCGCCCGGCATTCATCGCCAATCCCAATTGGCTGATCGTTATTTCCTCCCACTCAAAAGCGCGCATGTGCCACAACGATTGGAGTGCCCGGCTTGGGCTGACGGAAGCAGTCAACGCGGCCGCGCCGCCGCCCACGCCGGATTTAAGAAATTCCCGCCGGTTCACGGAGCAAGACCTTACCTATTTCCGCCGCGTTCGGCAATCCCGGCTTCTAATCGGTCTAATCGGTTCGTTCTTTTCGTCCAGGCCCTTTATGATCCCCCTCTATGGGGTCCACATCATCGCATATTGTCCATCGTGTGAGCGGGAAAATTTGGGCGGAGCGGCAGCCTGCACCTGGAGTTTGGACATTTTTGAGACCCAATCTGCGTAAAACTCGTTTAGATTGGATCAACCAAGGGCGAATTCGACTGTGGCTGACGAGCGGAAACAATCCTGCGAGGATTGAAATTACTCAGCCCAAGGTTGCGAGGAACGTCCCCCTGTCACGGAGCGACCCCGGATACGTCCTGTTGTCGCGGAGCGA
>JBKQWF010000235.1:0-20808 GCA_052139695.1 Limisphaerales bacterium | reverse complement strand
GGCCGTTGGCGGGAAAAAATCTCGTCGGCGGAGCGCCAGCGTGTGTGCCTCGGCCAGCGCCCTCGACACCCGCCCGGATGGCTTTTATCTCGAAATCCTGAACCTTACTGCATGGTTACGGCTTAGCGCATAGGCCGGGGAATCACCGACCTTTGCCCAAATCCCGTCCACTGGCGTGACCGAATTCCTGGTCGCGAATCCGGCCACGAAAGAGTTAGCGTTTGCCGTGCCAAGAAAATGAGGCGATAATCCTGCTATAAACAATGGGCTTCCCCCGGCCCCCCCGGAATGAATCGCGCATGGATGGAACATTTGATGCCACTTATGAATCGGACCGTGCCACGGAGAAAGTTCCCACAATCCGCCTGCGAGTGGCGGGATTATGTTTGACGGCGGTGCTGGGCTCGATCCTTGTGCTCTGGGCCAGCCGCACGACGTGGAAACAGGTCGAGCGCCTGGAGCGGGAGTTTCGCACTTTGAAGGCGGATAGCTTTTACCTGGGAGTGCGAATGCGGGGGGACATCCAGAGGTTGAATGAAACGCTGCTGCGCTACCGGTTGCGAGGGGACGCCACTGACGCCCAAGCGTTCCGCAAACAGGCCCAGGATTTCAACGCCTGGCTGACGCAAAACAGCGCCGCGGCGGCAACCCCTCTGGAACAGCAGTTCTTTCGCCAGGTGCGAACGGAGTACGACCAGTACCAGGAAGAGGGCGCCCTTCTCCTGCAAGAAGGCGTCGGCCGGCTGAAACCGTCCCAAGCCCCCAACTTCACGAGCAGCTATGAACGGGTGCGAACGCAGTCAGCGCGTCTGTTGGAACTGTGCGATTCTTTTATCAACGACCAACGGACCTCCTTTGGTGATTTTCTCCGGCGGTCGCAGGAGACGTTGGGTCAATTCCAGAATCTGCTGCAGATCTCCTTTGCGCTCGTCCTGGTGCTGGCGGCGGCGCTGGTGGTGCTGGTCAATCGCGGGATGATCGCGCCCCTGCGATTGCAACTGAGCGAAACGCGCGCCCAAGTGGCGCGGCAGGAGAAACTGGCGTCGCTCGGCGTGCTCGCGGCCGGCGTGGCGCACGAAATCCGCAATCCTCTTACCGCCATCAAATTTCGTCTTTTCAGCCTCAAAAAAAGCCTGCCGGCGGACATGGCCGGGAACGAAGATGCCGGCGTGATCGCGAGCGAAATCTCACGATTGGAGCGGATCGTGCGGGACTTTTTGCAGTTCGCGCGGCCTTCTGATCCTACCCTGGCGGATGTCCCGGCACGCGAAATCCTGCGCGACGTGGCGGACTTGCTTCGACCGCAATTAGAAAAGGACGGTATTGCTCTCGAGCTGGAAGATTCGCCGGAGCTTTGGGTGCGGGCCGACGCCCAACAGATCAAACAAGTGCTGATTAATCTCATCCGCAATTCCGCCGACAGCATCCACCGCAACGGCGCCATTGTTCTGCGCGTTCGCCAGGAGTCTGGGTTCGCCCGCAAAAAGCCATCCTTTGTCGTGTTGGAAGTAAGCGATAACGGCCGGGGCATTCCGCCGGAAGTGCGGAAGCGATTGTTCGATCCGTTCTTTACCACCAAAGAGGGCGGCACCGGGCTCGGTTTGCCCATTGCGGCGCGCATCGTTGAATGGCACGGCGGAGAACTCCGTTATCAAACCGAGGTGCGCCGCGGCACCACCTTCGGCATCGTCCTGCCGCGGCTGGAAAAGTCATGAAACCAAAAATTCTGTTGATTGAGGATGACGCCAGCACCGCCGCCGCGCTGCAAAAAGTGCTCCGCGCGGAAGGCTATGACGTCGCCATTTGCGGCCGGGGCGACCAGGGTTTGGAGGAGGCGCGCCACCAATCTCATGACGTTGTGGTCACCGATCTGCGCCTGCCGGGGCTGGGCGGATTGGAATTGGTGGCTCAATTGCACGCGGCCAAACCGAAGCAGCCGATTATTCTTATGACGGCTCACGGCACGACCGAAACGGCCATTGAGGCCACCAAGTTGGGCGCGTGCCATTATTTGCTGAAACCGTTTGAGGCGGATGAGTTGCTGGACCTCGTGGCCAAAGCGGTGGCCAGCAGCCGGCTGATGTCGGAGCGGGTGGAAATGGGGGAGAGGCTGTCCGAAGGCTCCGCGTTGGTGGGCAAGAGCCGCGCGATGCAGGCCATTTACAAGGAAATTGGACGGGTCGCCGCTACTCCGGCGACGGTTTTGATTCGCGGCGCCACGGGCACCGGCAAGGAATTGGTCGCGCGCGCCATCTACCAGCACAGCCACCGGGCGGAGAAACCGTTCATCGCGGTCAACTGCGCGGCCATCCCCGACACCTTGCTGGAAAGTGAATTGTTCGGACACGAACGCGGCGCCTTTACGGGCGCGCAAACGCGGCGCATCGGCCGGTTCGAGCAAGCCGGCGGCGGGACGCTTTTTCTCGATGAAATCGGCGATCTGAACGCCAATACCCAAGCCAAGCTTTTGCGCGTGCTGCAAGAGCGCTCCATTCAGCGATTGGGCAGCGAAGCCGGCATTCCAGTCGATGTCCGCGTGCTCGCGGCCACCCACCGCGACCTGGACGCGGCCATGCAGGAAAAGGAGTTTCGCGAGGATTTATTTTATCGGCTCAACGTCGTCACCATCACCCTGCCTTCGCTCAGCCAGCGGACGGAAGACATCCCGGATCTGGCCCGGTACTTCATCCAGCGTTACGGCAAAGAGCTGGGAGTGGAAGCGCCCGAAGTGCAAGCGGAGGCGCTGGCCTTTCTGCAGAATCAGCCTTGGCCCGGCAATGTGCGTGAACTGGAAAACGCGGTCCGCGAAGCGCTGCTCCTGGCCCGTCCCTTTGCCATCGGCCTGGAGCACGTCCAGCAAGTCATGGCCCGGAACCGGCGGCAGGCCAATGGAGAGCAGCAAAACCACGCCGCCTACATTGCCAGCCTGCTGGCGCGCGCGCAAAGCGGCGAACTTGAAAACGCCCACTCCCGCATGATCGCCGATCTGGAGCCGGAGCTTTTCAAGCAGGCGATTCAACTTGCGCAGGGCAATCAGGCCAAAGCCGCCCGCTGGCTCGGCGTCACCCGCTTGAAAATGCGCGAAAAGCTCAGCGAGCTGGGCTTGCGCCCGGCACGCGAGCCGGCCAACGAACAACCATAACAGAGGGAGCAGAGAAGGAATTAAGAAGGCCGAAATTGGGGCTGAGCGGCAGCTCAGCCCCACCCTCTGTTTCGTCTGTGGTTCGAATGGTGCCACTTCACTACTGTGGCGGGGCGAAATCAAAGTGCAACCGCCGTGGCGGCGGCAGGCACGGAACTTGCCTTAATTAAGCCATGAGAGAGGTTGTTCTGGTATTTGGGCTTGTGAGCTTGACCGTCTCCATCTTTTTGGTGCTGATGCTGTTGATCTCCGCCCTGGCGAACAAATCGCGCAAGACACGGTAAAACGAGCCAAGGCCTCTGCTACCGCGGCGGCGCCGCTTGAAAGCAATAAAGCGCCCGCTCGGTGCGGAGGTAGAGGCGGCCGGGGGCAAAAGTGGGCGTGGCGTAAATTTTTTCGTGAAAATCGTGCGAGGAGAGCAGCTTCCACTCCGGCTGGCTGGCGAGAACGCTGACCAATCCCGGCTCGCTGGCGAAATACACTTTGCCGTCACCGGCCACCGGTGAAGCAAAATAATTGCCCATGCCGCCGATCCGTTGTTCTTGCAATAATTGCCCCGTCGCCACCTCCAGCTTGGTCACAATGCCGCCTTCCTTGACCATATAGAGGATGCCGTGGTCAATGAGCGGCGAGGCCACATAGGGAACGCCGCGGGCGTGTTTCCACACCACGGCGCTCTTGGCCAGCTCGCCTTCGCCGACCGGCTTGATGGCGAGGAGGGAGTTTTGCGCCTGGCGAAAAAACTGCGCGTAATGCTCCCATTCCTGCTCGTCCAGGACGCCGTCCTGGTTCAAGTCCATGCGAAAAAAGCGGTCGAGCACTTCGTGGTCTTTAATCTCGTCGCGCGAGAGTTTCCCATCGTGATTGGCGTCCCATTTGGCCAGCGCCGCGGTCCAGGAGTCGAGCGTGATGCGCCCGCCGGTGTCGCCGCCGGGAGACCAGGATGGCATATAGACCATATCTTGCAACGGAACGGGAGTTGGGATGACGACGCGCGCCAAGCCGTTGATCCACCAGAGCTTCTCACCGTTGGCCGGGTTGTAGGCGGCGAGCTGCAACGCGCCTGCCACCAAAAGTTCATCGCGCCCATTCCATGACCAGACGGCCGGAGTGGAATAGCTTCGCACAGCGTCTGGCCGGGGAGTTTTCCACAAGGGTTTGCCGGTGGCGGTGTCCAGGGCCAGGAGAAAGCTATCGACATCATGGTCCTGGTTCAGGATGACTCGGTCGCCGCAAAGGATGGGGGAACTGCCGGCGCCATACTCGTCGCGGAACGGGCCCGCTTTGTATTCCCACAGCTTCTTCCCGTCCAAGTCGAAGGCCAGCAGGCCATAGCTGCCAAAGAAAACATAGACGCGCCGGCCATCGCAAGCGGGCGTCGCGGTGGCCGGGCTGCCCAGCGGATGCGTCTGCTCCACCCGCGAAACCACCACGCTGTGGCGCCACAAGCCGCGGCCCGTTTCGGCATCCAGCGCCGCAACTGTCAAAGCGTTGGATTCCGCCTCGTAGGCGGTAAGAAATATTCTTCCCTCCGCCACTGTTGGAGTGGCATGTCCCGGCGGCAGCGGGACCCGCCAGCGCAACGTTTCCGGTGCGTCAAACTGCGAAGGCAACGCGCCACACGACGGCGCCGCCAGGCCGTAATCGGATCGAAAATACTTGACATCACTCTCCGCGGACTGACTGCTCAGGCAAGCCGCATTCAGGAAAGCGCACACGGAGAAGAAGAGCCGCCGTAATGCGAGTCTGGGAGAGGCAGGGCCGCCGCGCCGAGCCGTCCCTACCGCCCAAGGAGGACACACGAAGAGCAGGCCATTTTGGCACTTTGAAGTCATGGCGAAGGGCGGGATTTCAAATAGCTGGACCTTTGCTTCAACCAATCGAAGTCCGTTGGCGGGTTTGCGCGGGGGGTGCCGCCGGCCCCGCCCTGCACGGGCGGGCGGACGGTTCCCGCCACCAGCCAGTGGTGGGTTTCGATATGGCCGTCCGCGAAGGAAAGGCTCAAGCCGCCGTTGTGGTAAGACCCTGGCAGGTTGCCCCACTGATAGCTCTCCAGGTTGTTGACAAAAAAACCATCGTTGATCGTGTCGCAATGTTCATCCAGAAAAACAAAAATGCCGGAGGGATTGAGAATGGAGCGCAGTTTAAAAAACTGCACGTAGAGCGGGTTGAACGAGTCCACCAGGTCTCCCGGGTCTCCCACCAATGAATTCATGGAGACGCTGCGGATGCGGGGGCCGTCGGCGGCCGGCGCGCGGTCGGACGGGCATTTGAAAATTCCCGCCGAGCGGTTGTGAAAAGGGGAAAAAAGAGTCTTGGTCAGGTAAATGGTATTCGTATTGTCATCGCTATTGCTCCAATCCTCGACGTTGGCCGCCCAGGTATTGCGGGTGGAAGTGGTTTGGGGCTTGCCATAGTTATTGACCAGCAAATCGTTGTTGTCCGAGGCGTAGAGAAACCAGGCGAGCGAGAGCTGTTTGATGTTGTTATTGCAAGTGGTGCCTTCCGCGGCGGCTCTTGATTTCGACAATGCCGGCAAGAGCATGCCCGCCAAAATGGCGATGACCGCCATGACCACCAGCAATTCGACCAGGGAAAAAGCGCGGTTCTGGCGGTTCGGCGTCACATGTTAAACCCGCATATCACCAGGCGCGGTCTCTCCTCCAGCCGAGCACGCGGGCCGGCAGGAAGAGCAGCGCCTGCACCAAGGCAAAAAGCGCTCCAAACGTGATGCCGATCAGCCGGAAGGGCAATGACAAGAGCCAGACCAGGGGAAAAAGAACCAGGGCCAGCAATGCGACTGGCCAGCACAGCACGAACAGAATGCACCACAGGACAAAAAGCTGCAACGCTCTCATATTCTTATCCTTCCAAATTTTGAGAATTCAATGCCGGTTACTGACCCAATGAGCCATTTCGCGAGGAAGATGTCAAATTCCAAAAAGACGGCCGGATCTTTAACCGCCAGGGTGGTCTTCTCCACCAAACAAGGCTTGTCACGAATTGCCCAAGGCGGCCAATTCGTCGCGGACGAGTTGGACGAGCGGCTGAACGGTTTGGCGGCTGAAATCAAAGCGGCAGCCGGCGGCTTGGAAAAGCTCCGGCAAGGGGCGGGAACCGCCTAACGACAGCGCGCGGTGATAATCCGCCAGCGCCCGCGCCTTGTTCTTTTTCGCCTCCGCCCAGACTTGCAAAGCGCCCAGTTGGGCGATGCCGTACTCCACGTAGTAAAAAGGATGGATGAAAATGTGTAGCTGCCGATGCCAGAGATTCTTCCGGGCTTCTTCGTAGCCGCTCCAGTCCACGTCGCCGCCGAAGCGATCCATCAAGTCCAGCCAGGCTTTTTGCCGTTCAGCGCGACTGTGGCCGGGATGCGAATAAATCCAATGTTGGAAAGCATCGACGGTGGCAATCCACGGAAAAATCTTCACGATGCCCTCCAGATGATCGCGGCGCGCGCGCCGGGCGTCGGCGGGGGCGTAGAACCGCTCCAGGAACTCGTTGCCCAGCAATTCCATGCTCATGGAGGCCACTTCACAAAACTCAATGGGCGCGGAGCGATAGGCGTGCAAATCCTCCTGCCGCGTGGCCAGGGCATGGAAGGCATGGCCGGCCTCGTGCAAAATAGTCTCGACATCCCGCTGCAGCCCGACGGCGTTCATAAAGATGAACGGCAGGCGCAATTCGGCCAAAGTCGATTGGTAGCCGCCCGGCGCTTTGCTCTTGCGGTTGTCCAAATCGAGCAGGCGAAGGGCGCGCATCGTCTCAAAATCCCGGGACATTTGAGGGTCCAACTGGTTGAAGATATCCTGCGTGCCCGCCACCAGGGCCTCAGTCTTGTCAAAGGGACGCAATGCCGGCTTGTGCAAAGGATCGACGCCCAGGTCCCACGGACGCAAGGCCGTCAAACCCAGTTGCGAGCGCCGCTCGGATTGCAAGCGCCGCAGGGCGGGCATGACTTCCGCCTCAATGGCCTGATGGAAGTTGAGGCAGTCTTGCGGCGTGTAATCGAACCGGCCGCGGGCGCGAAAGGCGTATTGCAGATAGTTGGGAAAACCGGCGTGGCGGGCGATTTCTTCCCGCAATTTGAGCAATTGCTCGAAAATGACTTCAAAGTTCTCGGCTTCTTGCAAGCGGCGCTGGGCTGTCGATTCCCATGCCTCCTGGCGCACGGCGCGGTCCGGCTCTTCCAGGTAACGGCCCATCCGCACCAGGGTTTGCTCTTCGCCCCGGAAAACCACGGTGAGCGAGCCGGACAACTTTTGGTATTGCTGGGAAAGCTTGGCCTCTTCGGTTTCCAACGGCACGTTTTCGGGCCGGAACAATTCCACCTGCGATTGCGCGCCGCGGTCAAAGACGAAATATCGCTCCGCGGGCAGGCGCGAGCGAAGCGGGTGGGCGAGAAAGATCTGGGCCAGCTTGAATTGCCGCGGCTTCAGTTGCGGTTCGATTTGCTCCAGGAAATGGAGGTGAGCTTTTTCGGCTTCCGGGCTCTCCGTGTGGCAGGTCATGGCGATGTAACGGCGCGAAGCTTCTTCGTCCAGGGCGGCTGTCAATTCACCTGCCTCCAACAGCCAGCGCTCCAACTCGGCGGCAGTGCGGCATTGCGGAGCCCGCGCTTCCAACGTATCGAAGAGCGGCGCGATCCGGGCCCAGTCTCCCAGATCAATCTCCATGGGAACAAAGGCACGGGGCCGGTAGGCCGGCAGATTATCAAAAGGCAACAAATTCATAAGCCAAGCAGTACAAAAAAAACCGGGCTAAGTGATCAGAGGGTGACCAAGAAGCCCGGGGAATTTTCGAATTTAGTACGTAGGATTAGGGGTTTCTCGTCAGGCGATGTACAAAACGCCCGCCGAAATTCAACTGGGCAATCAAAGAACAATTCTGCAAGTTTGCCCTAAAACACCATCGGCCTAATCTGCCTTTAATCAAACATGATTAACTGCTTTCGTCAATAGACTATTTTAAAATAAAAGAATTCAAAAAAAACCCCTTCTGTTTCAAAATTTTTCAGATTCCTGTTTACACCCCATGACCAATTGTTAGTATCCGAAGCCACGGGACGACGCAGATGAAAAAGATCGAAGCCATCATCAAACCCTTCAAGTTGGAGGAAGTCAAAGAAGCTCTGGGAGTTGTGGGCGTGCAGGGGATGACAGTTTCGGAAGTCAAGGGTTTCGGGCGTCAGAAAGGGCATACGGAGATCTACCGGGGAAGCGAATATACCGTGGATTTTCTGCCGAAAATCAAGATCGACGTGGTCGTGGCGGACTCTCTTGTGCATCAGGCGGTTGAGGCTATTGTCCATGCCGCGCGCACGGGCAAAATCGGCGATGGCAAGGTCTTCGTCAGCAATGTGGAAACCGTCATCCGCATTCGCACCGAGGAATCGGGCGTCGAGGCAATTTAGGATTTTCCCGCTGGGCTTCTCCCAACGGGCCGCTTGTCCAAAAACATATTAATTAAATTTCATTCCATGAAAAAGACTGAAATGTTCACCGTCATGGGCGTCGTGTCTGGACGCCGGACCGTCAAAATGGCCGGGCAGTTGCCTCAAAGAATCACCGGGGAAAGCCTTAGGAAAGGCCCGATTTTAAAGGGTTTTTCTGCATGTGAATAACTCGTGAATAAGAGTTAATATGTTCTCCTCGTCAAGGCTCCGAATCTCTGTTTAATGGAACCATGTCAGCCGGCCAGGAAATGGACTTGTTTCCGAGTCGGCTGGAGAAAACCAATGGTTGACAAGAATTTCATTTTGCAACTCGCTGATTGTCAGCATGTTGTGGTTGTCCTGGGCCGGTTGAGACGGGGAGACGGCGCTTTCCTCCTGGAAACAGAAAATTTAATTGATCAAAAAACATTTTTATGCAACTGGCCGAGCCTGCCGGCGAACAAAAAAACCTGGCTGGTGAATAATTGTTGAAAATTGACCAGTTGAACCCCAAGAAATGCAAGCATCTGCCGAGACAGTTTGGGAAGCCGCGCAACAGTTGTTGCGCGGCATGTTAAACCCCGATATTTACAACCTCTGGTTCGCGCCAGTCAAGGCCGCGGGGCTGGAAGACGAGACCCTGACCTTGGAGGTGGCCAACGATTTTTGCGAAGTATGGCTCAAAGATAATTATCTGGGACTCATCCATGACGTGCTGGCGCAGGGCACAGGCCAGAACCTGAAAGTCAAATTCCACGTCAATTCCGCCCCGCCGGCGCCCAACGGGTCGGCGGTTTTGGAGGCCAAAGCCAAGTCCAAGCCGCCGGCGGACTCCCTCACCTTTTCCGCCCGCGAAATCACATTCAATCCCAAGAACACTTTCGAATCGTTCGTCGTGGGTGAGAACAACAATCATGCTCATGCCGCCGCGGTGGCTGTGGCCCAGTCCCCGGGCAAATCCTACAACCCGCTCTTTCTTTATGGCGGTGTTGGCTTGGGCAAGACGCATTTGCTTCATGCCATTGGGCAGCACGTCGCGGCCTCCAAAAAAAACTCGCGCATCATTTATCTTCCGGCGGAGAAGTTCACCAATGAGTATATCGACGCCATTCAGAATAACCAACTGGTGCGCTTTCGCCGCCGCTATCGCCTGGCGGATGTATTGCTCATCGATGACGTGCAGTTTTTGGCGGGCAAAGAGCGCATCCAGGAGGAGTTTTTCCATACTTTTAACGCCTTGCACGAATGCCACAAACAAATTGTCCTGACTTGCGACCGCCCGGCGGCGGAAATTCAAAACCTGGAGCAACGCCTCGTTTCCCGCTTTGAATGGGGACTGGTTACGGAAATGCAACCGCCGGACGCGGAAACGCGCCTGGCCATTCTGCGGAAAAAGGCCAAGGCCATGTGCGTGGAATTGCCTGAAGATATTATCAATTTTCTGGCCGCTCGCATTCGCACCAACATCCGCCGTCTCGAAGGCGCGTTGATTCGTGTCGCTTCCTACGCCTCGCTCACGGGCAAGAAGCTGACGGTGCCCGTGGCGGAAGGCCTGCTCCGGGAAGTCCTGCATGAAGAAGGCCGTTTCACGGTCAACATCGACCTGATCCAAAAGAAAGTGGCGGCTCACTTTGATCTTCGCGTCGCCGATATGACCAGCAAGCGGCGTCCGGAAAACATCGCCTTTCCCAGGCAAATCGCCATGTTTCTGGCCCGCAACATGACGGAAAGCTCGCTCAACACCATTGGCGAGGCCTTTGGCGGGCGCGACCACGGCACAGTTTTGCACGCCTGCCGGCTGGTCAAGGACCGCATGGAAGTCGATGCCAACGTGCGCCAGGTTGTTAATTACCTGGAAAAGCAACTGCTCCGCTAAAGAGTGGAATGCCGCTCATTGAAGTTCATGGGTTGACCAAGTCCTTCGGCACGTACAAAAAGGAACCGGGGTTTCGCGGGGCTGTCCGCGGCTTGTTCCACCGCCATTACGAGCGGACGGTGGCGGTCGATGGCGTCAGCTTCACCGTCGAAGAAGGCGAATTGGTCGGCTTCCTTGGCCCGAACGGGGCCGGCAAAACCACCACGCTGAAGATGCTTTCGGGACTGCTTTATCCCACCGCCGGCACGGCTCGTGTCCTGGGTTACGTTCCGTGGGAGCGGCATGATGGCTATCGCCGCCAATTCGCGCTTTTGCTGGGACAGAAAAACCAGCTTTGGTGGGACTTGCCCGCGCGCGAATCGCTGGCTTTGAACGGCAAGATTTACGGCATCCCCACCGCGGCTTTCGAGCGCACGGTTGCGGAATTGACCGAGCTTCTCGCCGTGCGGGATAAACTCGATGTCATGGTGCGCGAACTTTCCCTGGGCGAGCGGATGAAGATGGAACTGATTGCCGCCCTTCTGCACCAGCCCAAAGTCCTTTTCCTGGACGAACCCACCATCGGATTGGACGTGGTTTCGCAAAAAACGGTGAGGGAATTCCTGCGGGAGTACAACGCCCGGCAAAAGGTCACCATCCTCCTGACCAGCCATTACATGGTGGACATCCATGAACTCTGCAAGAGAGTCATCATTATTGACAAAGGGAAGATTTTTTTTGATGGCCGCCTGGGGGAAATTATTGACCGTTTTTCCGGCGCCAAGATTGTGACCCTGGCCTGGCAGAGCGGCGTCAGCTTTCCCGCGGAGGATTTCAGCCGTTTCGGGGAGTTGATTGAGCAGAGCGCCCACCGCATCCAGCTCAAGGTCAAACGGGACCAGGTGATCGCCGTCTGCAAAGAATTGCTCGATAAAGTCCCCGTCACGGACATCGACATCCAGGACATTCCCATCGAAGAAGTCATCCGCCAGATCTTCGCCCGCTGACGTGGGAGTCGTCCCCGCGGCCCGCGGTTTTCGGGGGGCGAAAATCGGTTGCTATGGCGGTTGGTTTCTGCAAGAATGGGCGAGGTTGCGCTTATGGTGGAATTGGCAGACACGCTACTTTGAGGTGGTAGTGGCGAAAGCCGTGCAGGTTCAAGTCCTGCTAAGCGCACCAATTCTCCCTCGGCAAACGGGGAATTGCCTCAAGATGCCTCAGTTTCGTTTTTTGCCTCAGAAGTGGTTGCGCCGGAATGAGAGAAAGTGTAGTCTTTCCGGCCAGATGGAAGTAGCCGAGAAAGTCACCGTCCTGCCTCCGCCCAGACCGTCCTTTATGGAGGAATTTGAGTCCTATTGGAGGCAAGCGCCGGAAAAGGGGCTGTTCCTGGGATTGCTGGCGGGGTGGTGTCTTTTGTTCGAGTTTCTGGGGATCAGCTCGTTTAACTTTGAAACGACGAGGCCTTCGTTGTTCTTGTGGATGTACCATGCCTGGAACGCCCCCGCTATGGATGCCAGCCACGGAAATTTAATCGCGCCAGTCGTGGCCCTTTTACTGTGGGTCAAGCGCAAGGAATTGGCGGCATCGCTGGCAGGCCCCTGGTGGCCGGCGTTGGTCCTCCTCGGTCTGGCGTTGCTGCTGCATGTTTTTGGATTTCTGGCGCAGCAGCCGCGGGTGTCGATCGTGGCTTTGTTCCTGGGGCTTTACGCCTTGGTCGGGCTGACATGGGGTTGGAAGGCGATGAAAGCGACTTTTTTTCCGCTCTTTCTCTTCGCCTTTTGCATGCCGTTAGGGACGTTTGTGGAGGATTTGACCCTGCCCCTGCGGATCTTTACGGTCAAGCTGACGGCCTGGACGTGCGGTTTCTTGTTGGACGTTCCGGTGAAGGAGCACGGGACGGCCTTGTATGACGCGAGCGGAAAAATCAATTTTGACGTGGCGGCGGCGTGCAGCGGCATCCGCAGCTTTGTGGCGCTGCTGGCGGTGTCCACCATTTTTGCGTTTCTCACTTACAAATCGATCTGGAGACGATTAGGGATGATTCTGCTGACGATTCCGCTGGTGGTTTTCTGCAATTTGATTCGGTTAGTGGCCATTGTGCTGGCAACTCAAGCGTTTGACCAGCAAGCGGGCCACTTCGTCCATGAGTGGTTTGGCTTCGTCACTTACTTGATTGCCGTGGGCTGTATGCTGGCGGCCGGACATTGGCTCAGAGAGGACTCCTCTGACCATCCCCCCCCCGCATGAACATGCGCAGATGGGTGATCTTCGTGGCGGCCCTGGGAATGATGGCCGCGACGGCAGGCTACTTGGGGAAAATTCGCCAGATACACCGCCTCGGTCCGGCTGGGGTCCGTGTCGGCGCCGTTCCCCTTTTCGGTGAGCATGGGGAAAAGGTGACGACGCAAAGTGTCCTGCTACCTGAGAAGGTTATGGAGGCTGCCGGCACGGATGGCCCAATTACAGAAGCAGAGCTGACCGGGTTGCCCAAGGACACGACGTTTGGCCGGCGTTATTATTCCGTGGCGGGTGATTTCCGGCCAACCATCACGGTGGTGTTAATGGGAACCGACCGGACCAGTATTCATGACCCTCATTATTGCCTGAGGGGCGGCGGTTGGGTCATTGATAAAATGGAACATGTGCCTTTGCGCATCGACCGGCCCTATCCATATGAACTACCCGCGATCAGGCTGACCACTTCCACGCAGGTGCTCGATCAACAGAAGCATCTGGTATCGGTGAGTGGAATTTACATCTACTGGTTTGTCACGGCGGACAAAATCACCGCGGATCAAGGTGTGCGGCTCTGGTCGATCGCCAAAAGGATGGTGGAAGAAGGCGAATTGGAAAGATGGGCTTACATTTCTTATTTTGTTGCTTGCGCTCCAGGTCAGGAAGAGAGCACATTTGGGCGCTTGCAACAGTTTATCCGCGCCTCAGTGCCGGAATTTCAGATTGCCCAAGGCAAGCCGGCGGGAACGCTCTCGTCTGTGGCGTCGGGGCCGTGAAGAGTTATTGCAGTATCGTGGTGCCGGAATAAACTCAAAAAACCTGTCACTGGATCAAGATGTTGCGTCGAGACCGACAGTTCCGCGTTCGCATCCATCAAATCTTCGATGGCGGCATCTTCGCGTTAGGTTTCTTTCTGGCACATCAGATCCGCTTTGGAATGCCAGCTTTGCTCTGGGGGCATAAAGTGGATTCCATCGGGCCATTCGCGGATTTTTTCCGGCTGTTTTTGGTGGTAGTGCCTATGGCCCCGCTGGTTCTGGAGTGGCAGGGTTTCTACAAGAGGCCGATGTTTTCTTCTTTGCCAGAAATGACCTCGCAACTGAGCCGGTCCTGCTTCATCTGTTCTTTAGGTCTGGTTTCGATCGCTTACATGTTAAGGCAAACCGACCCCGCGCGCTCCGTTTATGTGTTATTCGGCTTTTGCAGTTTTGGCTTGATGTTTTTAAAGGAAAGCCTGCTGCGCCTGGCCTATCGCTCCAAACTGGGACAGGACCAATTCCGGCGGCGAGTCATCCTCATGGGAACGGCGGATGATACCAAGCGTTTGCGGGAGGAGATCGGGCAGGAGATGCAGGAGCTGCAAATCTGTGAAGAGGTGGACCTGAACCAAGTCTCCATTGATAAACTGGTCAAAAGCCTGCACAAGCATTCCGTCAATACGGTGGTCATCGCCGCCCGGCACTCTTTGTTCGGCCAGGTCGAAAAGACCCTCAGCGCCTGCGAATTGGAGGGGATCGAAACCTGGCTCCTGGCGGACTTTTTCAAGACCCAGGTTTCACGCACGTCCGTGGATGATTTCTTCGGACGTCCAGTGCTGGTCTTTCACAGCGGATTGGAAACATCCTGGCTGCGGTTGCTCAAGCGGGCCATGGACTTTGTCGGCGGCTTGGTCCTGCTGGCCGTTTTCTCCCCCGTCATGCTGGCGGCGGCGGTCATCATTAAGCTGACCTCGCCGGGGCCGATTCTCTTCAAACAGCAGCGCGCGGGCTTGAACGGCAAGCCGTTTGTCATGTACAAATTTCGCTCCATGGTGACCGATGCCGAGCAGTTGCAGCGGGAATTGGCCGCTTTGAACGAAATGTCCGGGCCCGTTTTCAAGGTGAGCAATGATCCTCGAGTCACTCCCATTGGCCGGTTGTTGCGCAAGCGCAGCATTGATGAACTTCCCCAATTGTTTAACGTCCTCCGCTTCGAGATGAGCCTGGTCGGGCCCCGTCCCTTGCCCGTGAGCGAAGTCGAGCGTTTTGACGACCTGGCCCATCGGCGGCGCTTGAGCGTTAAACCGGGGCTGACTTGCCTCTGGCAGGTTTCCGGGCGAAACGACGTGAAGGACTTCAAAGATTGGGTGCGGATGGACTTGGAGTACATCGACCACTGGTCATTAGGTTTGGACTGCCACATTCTTTGGCGCACGATCTGGGTCGTGTTGCAGGGGAAAGGCGCACGCTGACCGCGGGTTTATGGCAACCAAAAAAAAGACCAGTAGCAAAGCGCCGGTTTCAGTGGTCACAGGAGGGGCCGGTTTTCTCGGTTCCCATTTAGTCGATTATTTGCTGGCCCGCGGCCACCGGGTTGTGGCGATAGACAATCTCGTTACGGGGCGCGTCGGCAACATCGCCCATCTGGCCGGCAACGCGCAATTCCGCTTTATTTGCCAGGACGTAACGGAGTTTCTGTTTTTGGATACGGCGGTCGATTACATCTGGCATTTGGCCTCGCCAGCTAGTCCGGTAGATTATTTGGAATTGCCGATTCAGACGCTCAAAGTCGGCTCGCTCGGCACTCACAAGACGCTCGGCCTGGCGAGAGAAAAGGGCGCCCGCTTTTTGCTGGCTTCGACCTCCGAGATTTACGGAGACCCGCTGGTCCATCCACAACGGGAGGATTATTGGGGCAACGTGAATACGGTCGGTCCTCGCGGGTGTTACGATGAATCAAAGCGATTTGCGGAGGCCTTGACCATGGCCTATCATCGGCAGCATCATTTGGAGACCAGAATCGTCCGCATTTTTAACACGTACGGACCGAGGATGCGCTTGCGCGACGGTCGAGTCGTGCCGGCTTTCGTAAGCCAGGCGTTGCGGAATCAACCCTTGACGGTTTTTGGCCGGGGCACGCAAACCCGCAGTTTTTGTTACTGCCAGGATTTGATCGAAGGAATATACCGTTTGATGATGAGCGGCGAAACGGAGCCGGTCAATATTGGCAACCCGGCGGAAATGACGATGCTGGAATTTGCGCGGGAGATCATCCGGGTAACGGGGTCCCGCAGTAAAATTGTCTTTCGGCCTCTGCCGCAGGATGATCCGCGTCAGCGCCGGCCGGACATTGGCCGGGCCCAGACGCTCTTGAAATGGACGCCCCAGGTGTCCTTGCACGAGGGGCTTGTCAAAACCATTGAGTATTTTCGCGACAAGATTTAGGAGAGCGTCCGGCCTGGGTCCGGGTGCGGTAATTTCACGCTCAATGCGTGAAAATGATGCGAAACCAAGGCGGCCGCAAAAACCCGTCAAAAATATAATCAGACGAAATTAACAAAAATTAAGCGGTCATCCACCAGTTTGGCACTGGCCTAGCTTGCGGAAGAAGTTTCTGCATCAAAACAATTGACCGCAGGCTGAATATACAGTAACTAGCAACCCACTTTACATGAATACCGGACCCGGAGATGGGATAAACGAGAGGGCGGCGCAGAGGCGGAAGCAAAGCCGATGCTAAAATCGGACTCATTTTTAGCAGTCGATTTCGGGGCCGGCAGCTTAAAACTGGCGGAGTTTGAACCGAACGAAGCAGGCGGGTTGCGCCTCAAGCAGTACGGCATCAGGCCCCTCGGAATCGAAGGATCGCAAGACCAAGCGACGCGCGAGACGGCGATGCAGAAAGCGCTGCAGGAATTGCTGGCGGACAAATCCTACGGCTCGCGCCAGATCAATGCCTGTGCCCCGGGATTCCACGTTTTTTCAAAATTCGTCAAACTCCCGCCGGTGGACACCTCAAAAGTCACCCAGATCATCCGCTACGAAGCGCAGCAGAACGTCCCTTTCCCGCTGGATGAGGTCGTTTGGGATTATCAGATTTTGGGCACGTCCGCTACCGGCGAGTTGGAAGTGCTGCTGGTGGCCGTTAAGTCAGAAATAGTCGAAGGGCTCTTCCGGGTGGCGGAGGGCGCGGGCTTGCGCTTGAAGTTGGTGGACGTCTCTCCGGCCGCTTTGTGCAATGCTTTCCGTTACAATTACGGGGACGTGGAAGGCTGCGCCATGCTGCTGGATATTGGCGCCAAGACGAGCAACTTGCTTTTCTTTGAGAAAGGGAAGGTCTATTCGCGGAGCATTAACATTGGAGCTAATGCCATCACCCAGGACTTTGCCAACGAAGCGAAGTTGAAATTTCCGGAAGCTGAGGCCGTCAAGCTCGAAAAAGGCTCCGTCAGCCTGGGCGGCGCTTATGAAGAGCCGGAAGATCCGCAGGCGGCGGCGATCGCGAAAATTGCCCGGCAGGTGATGACCCGCCTGCACATTCAAGTCAACCAGACCATTCAGTTTTATCGCGGGCAGCAAGGCGGGTCCGCGCCGCAACAGTTGTTCCTCTCCGGCGGGGCCTCCATCATGCCCTACACGGCGCAGTTTTTCGCGGAAAAGCTCAATATTCCGGTCGATTACTTTAATCCTTTCCGCAACCTGGAGATCGCCCCGACGCTGGATTTGGAGCAGTTATCCAAGAGCGCCCACTCCTTTGGCGAAGTGGTGGGATTGGGGCTGCGGGATTTGGCCCACTGCCCCGTCGAGCTGAATTTGATGCCCAAGAGCTCGATTCAGCGGCAGGAATTTGGCCAGAAAAAGCCATATTTAATCGCTTCCATTTTCAGCTTGGCGCTGGTGCTCTTTGCCATTTATCTGGCGGAAATGAGGATCGGCGAAGTTCTCCATAAGAGGTTGGACGATACTAAAGGGCCGCTCGAGAAGTTGAAAAAAGAGAGCACGCAGTTGCAAACTGCCTTGCGAGAACGCGACCAGCTCAAAGTCCAAGCCGACCAAATGAAAGCCCTGGCGGATAGCCGGTTCTATTGGATCCAGCTTCTGGTCGAACTGCGGAACGTTTTGATGCAGGTTGAGGCCAATCAAAAGCTCGCGCTGACCACGCCGGAAAACGGCGGGACCAACACCGACTCGGGCGTTTGGTTGGAAACTTTTAGTCCGGTCCTGCCGAATGGAAGCCCGTGGGCGGCGGCGGGTGAGATGTTTTCCAGCCCCCGAAGCGGCGAGGGTGGGGGAAGGGGGAGATTGAATCAGAGAGGCAACATGCGCGGGGGAAACATGCGCCAGCAAGAGGCTCGACCTAACCAACCGCCGCCGCCAGGAGCCGACGTCGATGCGATTTCAGCCATTAGCCTGACCTGCCGGGCGGTGACGCGAGAGAACGTTTCACCCTCGGCCAATTCGGACCTGGCTTACGCGCTGCAAAAACAGATGACCAACAGCACCTTTTTCAAAGATGCCAAGTTTGACGCGGAAACATTGACTGTGGACGGCTCAAATACCAATACTTTTACGTTTTCCTTGACGGTAACGCTGACCAAGCCTTTCAAACTCAAACTCTAACTATGGCTTGGATCAAGCGGAACCTTTTCTTCGTCATCTTCGCCGTCATCGGCTTGGGCGTCACGGGATATGGCGGTTACTTGCTTTCTTCGGCCGTGCGTAATAATCGATCCGTGAGCGATGAATATAGCGGAGTCGTCTCACAATTAAAGGACGCGCAAAAGCCGCCGCTGCCGACCAAGGAGAATATTGAGGCCGCCAAAGCGGACCAGGAGCGGGTTAAGGCCTTTCTGGCGGATTTTAGCAAAGCTTTCGCTCCCCTGCCCGAGCCCCCCAAGGAGGACGAACAGGGATTTAAAGATTTCCTCCAGAGTATCATTTACAGGTGGGGCATGCAGGCGACCAATGCCGGAGTGCTTCTGCCCGACAATTACGCTTTCTCTTTTTCTTCGATCAAGGACAAATTGACTTTTCCTGCGGAAAGCATACCTCTGTGGATGCAGCAAATTGAGGAGATCAAGGTGCTTCTAAATATTCTCTACAAGGCCAAGATTCTTTATCTTGAGGGTGTGCAGCGCTGTCCTGTTTCGCCTGAAGACTACCAGGGCAATGATTGCATCTACACGGCCCCCACCACCAACGCCCAAGTGGGGATCATCACGCCCTACAAAGTCGCGTTCCGCGGCTTCAGCACCGAAATCGCCGCCGTTCTCTCGGGTTTTGCCGCCGCGAGCAATTGCTTTATTGTCAAAGACATCGATGTCGCTCCGTCCCGCGCCCCCCTGCCGGTGGTCGTGCCGCCGCCCGCGAATGCTCCTCCTCCCCCGGAGAATTCCGGATACAGAAACCCGACCCGTTTCAGGGGCCGGGGGGAAGGCGAGGATTACAATTTCCGCAGGCCGCCGCCCCGGCAGCAGCAAATTGCGCCAGTAGCGGTTGAGCCGGTGGGGCCGCAGACCATTCTTTCGGAAAGTCTTTTGTATGTCACCATTTCGGTGGACCTCATCAGGCCAAAACCGGAGCCGAAACCGGAACCAAAACCAGCAGACGCCGCCAAGCCAAAATCGAGGGGCGCTGCCAGAGCACAACCGGCGCCTCCCGCCGAACCCAAGTAGCGCGCACCAGAATGGAATTTCTTAAACGACATTACGAAAAGATTGTGCTGTGCGTGGTTTTGCTGGGCTTGGCAGGGGCGGCGGTATGGATCAAAATGGAAATTTCCCATGTTTCCGAGAGCTTGGAGGCGCCGGTCACCGGTGCGACCACGCCCAGGCAGCCCCGCGGCAAGGGCGCTGCCGCACCCGCGGCCCTGGCGCCGGTTGACCTGAAGGCGGACGAGTTGGCCCTGGCCCAAATCACCAATCCTCCTCCTGTTGTCCTCTCAGGATTGCATAATCTCTTTAACCCCGTGACGTGGAAGCGCAGCACCAACGGCGCCTACCTTAAAATATTGAAGTCTGGCCCGGATGCCCTTACCGTGACCAACATTACGCCGCTTTACACCATTATTGCTTATGACCATCCCGTCGGCATTGGCACCCCCACCTACGACATGACGTATCAGACCCAAACCGATCTGGCCCGTCCAGGACACAAGACGACGGAGTTCGCCAAGCAGGATGAGAAGATGAAATCCGGCCTCTATATTATCCGCGGCATTAAAGGTGCTCCTGACGACCCTACCGAACTGGAATTGGAGATCCCTGCTACAGGACAAACGGTGAGCGTGACAACCAACAAACCGTATCAGCAGGTGGACGGTTACGTCGCCGACCTCAGATATGAGCCGGAGCAAAAGACGATGCCGAAGTTGCATGTTGATAGTACGATCAAGCTGGATGGGGAATTGTATAAAGTTATTGAAATCTCCAGTAATGCCGTTAGAGTGCAAGCCAATAGAACAACCAAAGTCACCGAGGTAAAATGGAAGTAATCGGCGGTGGCAGAGAGTGGATTTTAAAGTGAAACGACACATTACATCCGTAGTCATAAACAGCGTGGGGCTGGCCTTCTTGCTTGCCCTGTCGTTGCCCGCGCAGCCGGTCCAAACTGAGGATGCCCAGCGCATCGCGGAGGAGGAAGCGGTACGCCGCGCCAATCAGACCGTGCTCCTCCACCGCAAATTGGAGGAGGCGCAGGCCGCGCTCAAGCGCAATGAACTGGCCAACGCGGCCAACCTCTACCTTGAAGCCGTCGGCCACATTCCTTTGGCCGAAGTCGGCAAGCCATCGGTCGAGGCAGAGAAACGGGCGGCACTGGCGGGACTGGACAGCACGGAGATGGCCCTGGCCCGTCAGGCCATGGCCGTTGGGGACATGATCACCGCCAATTCCCGCGTCGCCGTGGCGCTCAAAGAGGACCCCAACAACGAGGAAGTGCGCCTTCTCAAGGCGGAAATCGACAAACGGACCGTTGAACAAGCTGGCCGAGTCCCCAGCCCGGATGTGCTCAAACAGGTTCCCGACATGGAGAAGCAGAAGGTGGAAATTGCCACCCGCATCCAGAACGCCAAGCTTCTCTACGAAATGGGCAGGCTCGACCGGGCGGAAGCCATCCTGGTTCAAGTCCTCAGAGAGGATCCGCCTAATCGGACAGCGCCCTATTACCTCGATTTGATCAAGGAGGCTCGTTATTCCGAAAGAGCGCGACAGCGGGAAGCGTCTGTCAAGAGCGCTCTGGTCAATGTCGAAAGCGCCTGGATTGCTCCGACCAACGACCTCGGCGTCGCCAATCCCTGGTCCGACACCAATTTGGTTTATACCACCAAGGGCCGTCAGGCTATTCTTTCCAAGCTCGATCGCATGCGGCTCAATGAAGTCAGGTA
>JBKQWF010000234.1:0-48806 GCA_052139695.1 Limisphaerales bacterium | reverse complement strand
GCACATCTTCGGCGTGGATGATAATGATGTTCTCGCTCTCACTCCAAATCTTGTTCCAAATGCTGGTCCCGCCGGTGGGTCACTTCAACTAAGCACTACTGGGTCACTCTTGCTGAGCGCCGAAGTTCCTGCAACCTATGGGCTTCCTTGAAAATCGGCGTGATATCGGTAATGGAGTTCGGATCCGGGTGCGCGCGGAGCAGGCGGTTGGCGATCTTGTTGAGTTCTTCGTTGTCCTTGCCTAGATCCCGGGTCCGGATATCGAGACGTCCGACTTTATCGAACATCACGTCAACCCCGAGACCAGTATCCTCGATCGTCGTCACGGAACTCGGATCGATGTAAAGCTTGGCGGGCATAGACCAGCGGGAGCGCGCCTCCGCCGGGTCGAATTCTAGCAGGGTTTTTCCGGATGCTTTGACGGCATCCAACAGGGCCTGAAGTTCTTCGGGCTTCACGCTGTTGCTTTCTTGTCGACCGCGTCCCCGAACCCCGGCGATGACTCCGACCGTGCCGTCTTTACGCGGTTGGGAGACGGTGATGTAGGCCACGGCAGAAGGAGCGATGAAGCAAGGATGTTCCTTGCCGTCATAGCGCACAGGAACCGACACCAGAGGAAAGCCTGCATCGGCCAGCTTCTGCACCGCCAGCGCGGGATCGACGCCCCACCCGGCATAACCGATCCCGAGCGCCTGACCGTTCGCATCGGAAATCGTCATTTCGCCTTTGTCCGGCCATACGGAGATATTGGTAACGCTCTCGGCGTCGATGTAGATCGGCTTGGCGGGATTGGCGGCGATGTCGATAAAGGTCGGCATGAGAACTTCTCCGTTGGCGGGGCATGAGGATATCTCCAGAAAACGCCAGCCTGTGGTTCCTATCAGCTGACATTCTCCAGATGAGCGGCCCATCCGCCCATGACCTACGTTTGATAGCCCAACCAAAAGGTTAAAATCAAGCATCATGCGCCACTTTTGACGCAGAATCGCGAACCCGCGTCACTAAAACCTGCGGTCATCTGGGAAATCTGGGCTAAAATAGACAATTGCTAGCAGCCACGCGGGCGTGGCGGAATGGCAGACGCACCGGACTTAAGGAAACTTGAGTGCTCGCCGGGAAACCGGCGATGCAGAACTGCTCAAATTCGGGGAAACCTGCAATGGCAATCCCGAGCCAAGCCTGGACGGAAATATCCGCCGGGAAGGTGTAGAGACTAGACGGGCAGCACCTAAGTCCCAGAGCACCGGGAGAAGGTGAAGGGATAGTCCAGACCGCAAACCGCGCGCCGCGCGCGGGCGGCGAAAGCCGCAGTTGGTAAGAAAATCCGTTGGGCCGCAAGGCCTGTGAGGGTTCAACTCCCTCCGCCCGCACCACCGCTTCTCGAAACCTGTCGGATCGCAGACTCGCGAATCTTACTGCTTCGAACCCACCTGCTCTGCCTCCGCGCCCGTGTCTGTAAAGGACGCTTTGCGCCGCTCACGCGGCCACGACTGAAAGCCGTGTTCCTTGACAGGCAGCTCGCTGCGGCGTGGGCACCTGCTATGTCGAAATGATGCACCTTTTCGACTCTCACGGAACGACGCCAAATTTTGCTATCATTGCGGCCATGGGCTTTATTGATTACGACCCGAACGTCCATGGTCTCATCCACATGCCGGACTGGAAATTCCGCTATACCTGCGGCGAAGCCGCTATCTCGGCAGTTGAGCATGTCCCCACCAAAATACTGTTCTTCCCGACCTGTCGAGTCGCTGATAATTTGGAGCCATATTTCGCAACTACCTATGAAGGTTCACTGCCCGACAGCTTCGACATCGCGCTACTCGCGCAGCAAGCCATGCGCTTTTACTGCATCCACCTAAAAACCACGCCCGAAGATGAGCAAATCAAATACAAGAGGCGAGCTTGACGAAAAATCCGCAGGGCTGTAAGGCCTGTGTCGGTTCGATTCCCACCGCCCGCACCACCGCTTCCCGACCAAAACCGATCTGTCCGGGCAATCGAGTAATCCAGTTCAATATGGCCGCCCCAGGTCGGCTCGTTTGGGCAGGCGAATGGGACCAATGGTGATTGGAAACACGCCAGAAGAAACCGCCTACCATGAGGCTGGACACATCGTCATCGCTGGTGCGGTCGGGCTGGACCTGAAACCAAAAGGCATCGTGATTTACGAGGTCGAAGATGTTGCAGACGGATGGGCCTTCTATTGGGAAGACAAACCTGAATGGGAGAAGATCCTCTTGGCGTTAAGGGCTGGGCAGCTCGCGCAGTTGAAGCAATTCCCCGATTCCGATTTTCGAGGCGGCCAACCCGACGTACAGAAATTCTTTAGCATCGTGGAGCAGCACTTCGAGCCAAATCGCAGCGGCGATATTTGGCAGGACATCTCGGCAAAGGCTCTAACACTGCTCCATACCCATTGGTCTGCTGTGGATGCTGTTTCTGACGCATTGATGCACGCCAACTGGATACCCGTCGAGCACGGCGAGCATTCTTTGGCTCAACGAAAGAAACACCTCGACGGCGATGCGCTCGCGACCATTCTTGCGGCACGGGGTATTTCAGTGCACGTGCGGCTGGTCGCTGCGAATGGCAAAGTGTAGATATAGAGCGTGGAAATCCGGGCGCGCTTCGGGTCGCGGATTCCGCCCTGACCAACCCATTGATGCATCACGCTTTTATCACCTGCATTCATGCAAATCCGCCACCGCCAGGCCGCTCCCCGGTCCTCGCAAACCTGTCACGTACCCTACCGCCGGCCGCCTAGCAGATCCCGTGACCGTCGAATTCGGCCATGCTATAGACTCCCGATGCCACGCGCCATCGATCAAGCAGCAGCGAGTCCCCGATCGCCCATCAAGCCGCCCGAGCGATGCCCGTCTTGCAACAGCCGGAGCATCGCCCCGAAGGGCAGCCGCGCCAAGAAACTCGAAACAATCCGGCTGTATCATTGCCAGTCGTGCCGCCGCACCTTCACGCCGGGTCCGCGCGCTATCCGCAATAAGACATATCCGCTCCATGAAATCCTTGATGCCCTTTCGATCTACAATCACGGCTACAGCCTCGACGAAACCAGCCGCCGTCTTTCCTCGCGCCACGGCCACACTGTCAGTCCGGCGACGATCTCGCGCTGGCTTGCCGCGCATCCCCGCCTCACGACATACCGCAGGCTGCGCGAGCGCGGTCTCGCACTCTTCAAGCCGCCGCAACTCATCCGTACCTTCAAGCTCTATCACCGTCAGGTCTATGAATTCAGTCTCCATCGCGCCAAGCTCTCCTTCGTGCGCGCGGGCACTCTCGACGACCGCCGCAAAGGCGACACGCGTTTCGCGCCGCTCGCCGATTTTCTGGAGACCGTCCGCCGCGACTGCCCGCACGAGCTCTTTTGCCGCGAAGACGGCGCGCGCGGCTCGCAACTGGCGCCCGGCTTTCTCTCGCTCGACCGCCTTGAGGCCACCGAAAAGCAGAACACTGCGACCGACACGGCGGCGCTGATTATCCCGAGCGTCGGCTCCAATTACGAGCGACATTCGCGCCTTCAGCGCTTCATGCTCATGAACGACAGCGCAACCGTCGCCGTCGAAGTTCCGATTTTTCTCCTTGAAGCCGATATCGCCGTGCTCGAACACTACTACGGCGTCATGATCGTTCCCAAGGAACCGCTCCACCGCGCCCGTCCGGCGCTCGGTCATAAGCCGCGATTTATCACGGGACACATCGATTTCCTGCAAGTGCGGAACGGCGCAATTCATATACTCGATTACAAGCCCGACGCCCGCACCAACAAGCCCATCGCGCAGCTCGCGATTTACGCTCTCGCCCTTACGCGCCTTGCGCCCGGCCTCGCCCTCTCCGATATGCGCTGCGCATGGTTCAACGAGGCCTGCTACAACGAATTCGCGCCCGGCCGTTTGCTGCTCAGCCCCTCGGAGAAACGATTTCTCGGCGAGGACTTCTGAAACGTCCGGTGGACAAGCCGGATGCTCGATGTTGACGCTGGTCGTGCTCACGCCGCCAGTTCGTCACTTTAGGTTGGTGTTCAAGAGGTATGCGAGCCTGACCCCGGCTCTCTCTAACTGAAGTTCGATCTCCGCATCCGCGTGCCGCTCGTAGGCGGAAGTGATCGGCGCTGGATTTTCTGACTCAGGTCCCCGTACGCAACTGTTTGAGCGATCCGGTGCCCCTCCATTGCCCAATCCTCGATGATTCCCTTCTGCCATTCGGTCTGGTCCTGGAGCGTTATCCTTCCCTCCAGCTCCATCGCCAACGCCGCCGGCTTGCGGTTGATGCGCTGGAGCAGCCCCGTGTCCCACACCCAATGAAGGTTATCGGGATGGCCCTCGAAGATCACGCCGCGCCTATTGCCATCCTCGTCGCCATCGTCCGCAACATGCAGCGGCTGGTGCAAGTCGCCGACGAAATGAATCACAAATCTTAGGGCTTGAGCCTTAGCCTCTTTCTCGGCCCTCGGGTCCCTCAGAACGGCAAGGAATTCCTCGGTCTTGGCGATAACGCAATCGCCGTTGCGGCACTCGCGGGCCAAGTCGATCCTGGATTCCGCCAGCGGGATGTCGATGTAGTGCCATGGGCCGGTTTCGCGGTGGTCGCGCCGGTACTCGTCGGCCCACACCGAGGCCGCTTCGGGACTTTCGGGAGCGAGCAGCTCCCGCATCCGTTCCGCGATCTCCGGACGCAAGAAATGCTCCGCCACGATGACTATGCTTTCATGGCCCTCACGGCCCCAGGCGAAACATGCCGACGGCATCGCCAATAGAATCGCAACGTAAGCCGCCGCACGCCATCCCGCGCTTGCGCGCGAAAGTAGCAGGGATTTGCCCATCTGCATTCACCTTTCCGAACCAACCTCGACAGACGATGTCCGTGGACGGACCGGGCGGCCCTTGTCATTTGGACCTCGATTGACCGACGGCCTTGTCTGGGCGCCGGATATCGTCGCTGCCGTCAGCCACTTCCAACCTCTGCCCGCAGTCTGTCCCATAGCTCCTGCTCGCGCTGATGAGAGTCGTTGGCGAGCGCTCGTTCCTCAGGGCTAAGGTCGGCGAGGAACCGGAAGCCTTCTGCGCAGGCGGCGCAGATTTTCTCACGTTCAATTTCCTCGGTGCGCCGCACCAGATCGCGCAAGTCGTCCCAGTCGAATTCAATGCCTTCCTCGAATTTCTTCATGAGCCGTTCAGGATGGAATGTGTCGCCCGCCTGCCAGAGCTTCAGCACTACCAGCCGGCGAGTCAACGCTTTGTCGAGCGGCCTCGTCGCATAGATGCCAAGATCATAAATGTCGCGCGCCTTGCTGCGCTGATAACAGGCGCGTATCTTTTCCGCGAGGATTTCCGGCAGTGCCAGGCAGGTGATTTCGACGGGAGCGAAGGGCAAGAGTCCGAAATAACTCTGTTCGCATTGCCGCCGGCGCTCCGGCGTCAGCGTCGGCGTCTCGCGGAGGCTGACCTGCACTCTTACCTCGCTGTCGCCTGCCCCATTCCAGTCATGCGAATAGATCGGATTCACGCCCCATGATTGACCGCCCAAGCTCAGATAGTAGCCGCTGCCGGGGATTTGGAACCTGATCCCATGGAATTCCTCTTCGAAGGCTCCCATCATGGCAAGGACGACATCCTCGTGATTGTGCTCCTCAAGCGCTGTGAAATCCAGATCGGTTGAAAACCGCCCGTGGCTGCCGATGAACATTTTCCGCAAGCACGTGCCGCCCTTGAAGGCCAGCCGGTCCAGAATTCCCCGCTCCGACAGAAGCTGAAGCAGAAAGGTCAGTATGATTTCCTTTTCGGCGATCATCATGTCGCGAAGGCCGGATCGAGTGGAGTACCGCCGCACTTCGGGTAGTGTGAGCATGATTACCCGTCCTTCTTCGGCGTTTTTCGCCGGCCTAGCCCGGCGCTCTCGCGCAGTTCTTCGTGCGACACGTTCACGAACAAATTCCATGTCTTGTCATAGCCGATGGCGCCCTGCACCTTGCGCGCGGGATTGGGTCCCATCCATGTCCGGGGGCCGTGCGCCGCGAGCCGGAGCATCCGCTCGCGACTATCGGCGGGCATGTCTGCCTTAACCTGGTCCATAACCCAACCGAACCTGCGGACCAGAGCCGTCGAACCGATCCGTTCGAGGTAATCAACCGCCTTAGGCCAATCGAAACGGCCGCTCGCCGTTGCCAGGATGGAGGCGGCTTCTCCCTCACCGCCTGCCAGCGCCGGGCGGTCGACGCAGTCGATGGCCGTCTTTTCGCGGTCGGACATCATGACCTTGTAACCGAATACATCGACAGGCCCGAATCCGAAGAATTTGCCAGGTTTTGGATTGACGACCCGCACCCGTCCCTCCCCCACGCGTCTGCCCCGTAGGTGCGCGGGCGTGACCACGACGATCACCCGGCGGTGTTGCGTCGTCAGCCCATAATGTCCGGCCGCGCTGCCGTATCCGATATAGTAGGGATCGGCGATGCGACTTGCGAGCGCGAGCAGATTGCTTTCCCCCATCGCATCGGGTCCGTCATCGGGGGGGATGACGAGATACTCTCCCCAGCTCGCCCGCTCCAGCCAACCTTTCCGGCGAAGAGATTCAATCACATTGTCCGCCGCCTTGGCGCTGACGCCCAGCAGTTTGATAATCTCCGGCCGGCCCACCTCCCGCCGTTTCTGTTCGGCAAGGGCAAGCACGACCCGGCTTTCCTGCGGCCCTAAAGTGCGGACTGTTGAACCCATGATATTCTTCCTCACAAAACCCCCTTTAGGAGGGGGTTTTGATGAATAAAATATCAAAGTTGCTTGCCTCTGTCAATATTTATTTGCACAAAACCCCCTTTTAGAGGGGGTTTTGCCGAAATAAATATATCACCCTGGCCCTGACCTGCCGTCACAATCCCTAACTCAAAAAGCGCCCGCCAACCTCACGCTGAGCGACGCATCACTAGAGCCCCGCCGCTCTCCGCTCATTCTCCCATCTCCAAATACCCCGCCTTCATCTCGAACCGCAACTCCGGCCAGCGCTCGCGCATGCGCACAAGAGCGATCCAGGGCGACCAGTCTTCGCTGAGGAACCGGAATACGGCGACCGGCCTGAAGCCGTCGCGGCGCAGGCGCTCGACCGCAAATGTGACGCGCCGGATCGGCCAGCGCACGCCCCAATTCGCCCACATCCACTCCTGCCCGGCTTCGACGAAGCCTTTGCGCAGGACGGAACGGGGAATCGGGATGAGCGTATTGAGATCGAGTGGCACGCGATGCGAATCAAGCTCCGCGCGGACGCGCTCCTCTTCGTGCCTGCGCCAAAGAATGTCCCGCAGCTTGCGGGCGAGGTGTTCGGCCGCTTGGCGCGTGGGCGCGCCTCCCCTCCCCGCACCGAAGTAAATCTGCTCGTAGATGCCGTGCCACTCCGGGCGCCAATCGATGAAACCAGGTCCGGATGCCGCGCCAATAAAATCGTAGAGAAGCTGGTGCGGCCCCCAGACCTCAAGCTGGTTGAAAATAAATTCAGGCCCGTCAGCCGTGACAGCAATCCCCGCTGCCTCAAGGTTCGCGGCGGAGTTTCCCGTCAGTATGCCCGCATAGCTAATGCTCATAGACCCAAAGCCGCCGAACTGTTGTTTGCGGCAAGATTGGTTTCGCGGGCATAGCGGTCGAGCATGGCGTCGCTGCGATGTCCGGTCTGGCGCTTGATCGCGGCGCGGTCGGCGCCGTTCGCGAGCGCTTCGGTCACATGACCGGCGCGTAGACTGTGCGCGGAGTAATTTTCCTTTAAGTGTGCCGTGCGGCAAGCACGCTTGACGATGCGATCGACGGTCTTGTCCGAGAGGCGGGTGGACTCGGCGCCGGTGCGGCCCACCGGACGGAACAATGGATTGTCGCCCTCATGCTCGATCTCCGCCTCTTTGAGCCAGGCCCGCACCGCCGCGACGGGGCAGGTTTCCGGAGTCTCGGTCGGCATGATGACAAGAGTCCGCCCGGCTCCCTCCTGATCCGTTTTCGAGCGGCGGAGCGTTACGCGGAGCGGGCCGTCCTTGAATTCAAGATCGCCCACATCGAGCGCCACGATTTCAGAGCGGCGGAAGCCACCTGCGAATCCGAGCAGAATGATCGCCTTGTTCCGGAGCGAGCGCAGATCGAGAGGGAACGTCGCGCAGATCGCCTTGATCTCTTCCGCGCGCAGCGCCCGCGCGCCTTCCTGGCCCGCGCTATGGCTTCGGAGAATTCCTTTCATCGTCCGCTTCAGGATGGGATGCTGCGTGTCGAAATCGAACCCGCGCGCCCGGTGCACGGTCGCAATTGCAGCGAGGTGTCGCTCCGCCGTCTTCGGCTTCAGCTTCGTGTGCTTGCGCCCCCCGACCCCCCTCAATTGCGCGAGATAGCGGCGCACATCGGCGACTTCCGCCGGAAGCGGATTGATCCGGTGATGCACGCAGAAGTCGAGCCAACTCGCCCAATCCGAAAGGTATGACCTCGCCGTGTTTTTTGCGACAGAATTCCGGTCGAACGCGTCGGCGAGGCGGTCAAGCTCTTCGGTCGAGGCCCACTGGCCGTGGGAGGCATGCAGTATTTCTGGTTGCCGCACAACGACCACGCCTTTGCTCTTCCGAGAGGGTCGATTGTCTCCGATCGGTTCCATCAGTGACTGCCGGTTTTGCGTGAATGACATCTCGACGGACCTTAGCGTGCTTAAAAGGACAAAACGGGCCGTTTCCCCTGGCAAGAAAAAACCGTTCCGGATTCGAAACGATTATTGATGTCCGATAAGTATCAACTTTCGGACACCGTCCAAACCTCTGCCACAATCGCATGTAAAGCCATGTTTGAGAAGGCAGATTCGGATAAGGCGACGTTCGGGGAGGACCGCTTGCTTCTGATGAACGCGACGAGCGTCAACAACGAATGGTGCTAGATGAGCGATCAAAACTACAATCGCATGGTGCGCCCTTTTCGACAAGGCAGAATCTGAAAGGGGGATGTTCGGGGAGACCCGCTCACCGCTGACGACGGCAACGTGCGTGCTGCAACACTCGCACTCGCCATTATACGAAAACACGAAAGCACGAAATTTGATGCCGTTCTCACTCTTACCCAGGTTTTTCGCGCAACTCGCCACCTTGCGCATGGCGCGCCAAGCTGGTCACGGAAACCCCCTAAGAATTCCCGCCGCCTGTCTCAGCACGGCCTCCCTTAACGCAGCGCATCTGCTCCCCCTCCGCCGTACTGATTCGCCCTCACCTCAGCCAACCTTCGAGCAACCACGAAAGCACGAAAACACGCTTTCGTTGGTTCGTGTTTTCTGTATTGTGTTTTTCTGTTGAATCATCAGCGGTGTTTCGAAATCGAGTCGGCACGAAGTCGTCCGGGCACGAAAGCAAGAAATCTCCATCTTGCGTGCTTTCGTGCTCTCTGCTTTGCTTGAATGCAAGGGAACACGACAGCCAGGAAGCCAAAATGCACGTTATTGTGTTTGCAAGTCAGAAGGGCGGAGCGGGTAAGACCACGCTCACCGCGCATCTCGCCGTCGCCGCCGAAGCGACCGGCCTCCATACCGCCTTAATCGATCTCGACCCGCAAGGTTCGCTCTCCGACTGGTGGAACGTACGCAAGAGCGGGCTACCCGACTTGATCCCGACGACTCTCGATGCGCTTCCGGCCAAGCTCTCATCCCTCAGAGCTGCCGGATACGATGCCGTCTTTATCGACACGCCGCCGGCCATCACGGACGCGATCAAAGCGGTCGCCAAGGAAGCAACCTTCGTCGTCATCCCGGCCAGGCCGAGTCCGCACGATTTGCGCGCCGTCGGTAACACCGTCGATATCATCCAGGAGAAGCGCAAACCATTCTTCTTCGTTCTTACTCATGCCAAGCCAAACACCCGTCTGACGGTGACCGGAGTCGCCTCTCTTTCCGCCCACGGCCCGGTGGCGCAAATTGTCGTGCATGACCGCGTCGATTACGCCGGTTCCATGGTCGACGGCCGCACCGTTCAGGAATTGGACCCCAGAGGTCGCAGCGCCGAGGAGATTACTGCCCTCTGGGCAGTGCTTCACGAACGCTTGGAGAAAAGCACGAAAGCACGAAAGGAAGAAGCAGCATGAGCAAAAGACCCGAACTCACCGCAGGATTGATCGCCGTCAAGGGCCACGCTGTCCCCGCCATGGACATGCCGACGCGTACGAGTCTTGCTCCCCCGCAAGCGATTGCGCTGCCGCAGCAGGAAAGGGGAGGGAAGGGGCCGCTGCAGCCGCTCAATTTCCGGATCTCCCCGGACTTTCGGCGTTCGTTCAAGACTTACGCCGCCCGCCACGATCTTAAGCTCAATGAACTGCTCGTGCGGTCCTTCGACGCGTATCGCGCTCAGCAGGGGGACTAGCCCTCGCTCGACCCGCTCTCTTCCGATTTCCCAAGATAAATCCGGCACATGCCACCAATGTTTACCAATCTTAAAGCTATCTAGACATAAATTTTAACGCTTGTATGCTAGTCTCACTTGAAAAACCGCCGGTTTCCACACTTCACCCGAGCGATCGCCCATGATAAACGACCGCGAACCCACCGCCACGCAACGGGCGCCCTCTCTCGAAGGCATTGATCTCGCTTCGCTTCGACAGATCGTCGACATTGATTCTGACTCGCTGCAGAAACTCGTCATGGCGATCGTCGCCGCCCAGAAAACGCTGCGCAGCCGGCGCTCGCGGACGGGACTCGAAGCCGCAAGGCAGCGCGGCCAGAAACTTGGTCGTCCGCGCGCCATGACCGAGGCCCAGATCGCTCTCGCCCGCCGCCTGCTGGACAACGGAGTGGCGAAAACAACCATAGCCCGCACGCTCAAGGTCTCGCCCTCAACCCTATCCGCCGCCCTGAAGCCCTATGCTGCGGTTCTGCCTCCCAAAAAGACCATAGCTCCCATCGGCCGCAAGCGCGCTTTAACCGAGACCCAGATCGCTCTCGCTCGCCGCCTGCTGGCCAACGGCGTGCCGAGAAGAATCATCGCCGCCACGCTCAAGGTCTCGCGCACGACCCTCTCCATCGCTCTCAAGCTCTATTCCATGGGGCCGCATCCCCAAATGCGCCGCCATAAAAAACCGCCATCCTCGGGGGGCGATCCCGCCCCGCGCCCTGAACCGGTCACAAAGACGGAGCGGACCCCATGAAAACTCTCCCGCCCGCATCTTCGACGCGAGCCCCGCCGGCCGCCATCCGCGCCATCAGGAATTTATTCCTATCGCTCCGCCCGCAATACTTCGCGCCCCGCCCGGTTGTCCGAGCACTTGCGAGGACAGAGAAACGAAGAACGCGAGTGCAGAGCAACGAAAACCCGCGTCCGCTTTTCCTGCCTCTCCCGCACGCCTCCGGGCGCGCCCCGCCCTCCGAAGCCTCCTGTCCTCCGAAGCCTCGGCGAAGGAGGATGGCCAAGGAGGGTCCGCCTTTCACCTTCGCCTGGATTGAATTTCGCGCCCGCCAACTTTTTCTACCCTCGCTTCCTCTCTTACTTCTGCTTGCTGTCTGCGTCTCCTCATCCCCCGCCCTGGCCCAATATGCCGGCCCCTACTCCATCGGCGGGGCGTGTCCCACAATCGGCCAGGCGACCTTCACCAACAGCAACCCGGCCTATCTGCTGATCTGCAACGGCAGCAATGTCTGGGTCCTGGGCGAGCAGTTCAACTCGAGCGGGCAGATCGGCGTCGGCCAAACCGGCATCCATGCCGCGCTCGACGTGAATGGCGGCGTGCGCGTGGGAACGGATGTCACCTGCGCCGCGTCGAATGCGGGTGAAATTATCTATACGTCGCCCAATATCTTTTACTGCAACGGCTCGGTCTGGACTCAGCTTCTGGCCTCGGGCGGGGGCGGCGTCCTTACCGGGACGTTTGCGGCGGGATCGGCGGCGGCGCCCTCGATCACCTTCACCGAAGACACGACCACCGGCCTCTATCAGGGCGGCAATATCGGCAATCTCTACGTCACGGCGGGCGGGGCCGAGGCTGCCGCATTCTACAGCGGCGGCAATTTCGATCTCAATAATGGCAGCAATACGAGCAACGGCGCTTATCAGATCGACGCCCAGACCGTCCTTGCGTTCCCTAACCAGGATTACACCAGCATCGCCGTCGGCCAGTCCGCGCTCGCGAACGTGAGTGGAACCAGCCTTTACAACACGGCGGTCGGCACGAGCGCGCTCTACGGCGGCAGCAGTGGCTCCGAAGCCTACGAAATCGCCGTCGGCGACAACACGCTCTACTCCGACACTGGCGGCACCGAAAATATCGCTATCGGAGATTCCGCGCTTTGGTCCAGCACCGCCGATTATAGAAACATCGCCATCGGCCAGGATGCGCTCTATACCGACAATGGCGGCGCACTCAACGTCGCCGTCGGCGCCTATGCGCTCTACTCTTTCGTAGGAAACTACAACACGGCCGTCGGCTCTCAGGCTCTGTCAAACAGCACCGGGAGCCCGAACACTGCGCTCGGCTTTTCAGCGGGGCAAGCCGTCGGGACCGGCTCATACAACACCGCCGTCGGCAACGACGCGATGAGCGGTAGCGAAGGCTCGCTGACCGGCAACAACAACACCGCCGTCGGCGATTCGGCGCTGTTCTCGATCAGCGGCGCAGCCATGGACGAGACGGCGGTCGGGCAGGGGGCGATGCACAGCGACCAGACCGGCACCGACAATACTGCCCTTGGCGTGGAGGCGCTGTATTCCAGCACCAATGACAATAGCAACGTGGCGGTCGGCTATTTCGCGCTCTATACCGACAATGGTGGCGCCGACAACACCGCGCTCGGCAACGACGCGCTCTACTCCAACACCGCCGGCTCCAACAACACGGCGGTCGGAATCAGCGCACTGCAAAACAGCAGCGGCAGTTTTGAAACCGCTCTCGGCGACAATACGCTCTATTCCGACCTCAGCGGCTCCGAAAACGTCGCCATCGGCGACTCCGCGCTGTTCAACAACATCAGCGGTTACGAAAACGTTGCCATCGGCTATGGCGCGCTTTACAACAGCCAGAATGACGAATCCGACATCGCCATTGGCGCCGAAGCGCTCACCAACACCAACGGCGCCAATAATAACGTCGCCATCGGCGATCAGGCGCTCTTTTACAATGTCACTGGCGGTTTCAACGTCGCCCTCGGCACGAACGCGCTCATATACCTCACCACCGGTTACCAAAACACCGCCATTGGCACCGAAGCGCTCCAATCCAACGTCACCGGAACGGACAACACGGCGCTCGGCGTAAACGCGGGCAACTTCGTGACCGGCAGCTTCAACATCATGCTGGGCGAAGATGAGACTGCGAGCGGCATGATCACGTCGGGCAGCAACAATATCATGATCGGCAACAGCCTCACGCAGACCACCCCCGCCGCCAGCAACCAGCTCGATATCGGCGACCTGATTATGGGTGCGATTGGGGGCAGCGAGGTCGGGATCAATACCACCACTTACGAGGGCAACGGGCTTACCCTCGGCACCGGCAACGGCTTGTACCTGATGGGGGCGAGCTCGGGCTATACCGGCCTTATCGCCAACGCCGCTTCCACACCCGCGACCTACACGCTGCCTCCCGCGCCTCCCGGCGGCGCCGGCTATGTGCTGACCAGCAACTCGTCGGGCACCATGTCCTGGACTAACCCGGCGAGCGGGCTCGATGTCGAGCTTTCCGATCTGCTGGCGGCGGGCGCGGCCAATTCCATCGCCAACGGCAGCTACGCGCAGATATGGAACTGGGCGCTGGGGAGCACGGGCAACACGGCCATGACCTTCGGCGAGGGCTCGGCCTCGACCGCGAGCGCCGAACTCGTGAATATTTCGACGGCGGGCGGCTCGGATACCGTGCCGCTGACTATCGCCAACGGCGCCACCGCCACCAACCCGGTCTCGATCAACATGACCGCGGGCGGCCTCGCCGTCAGCGGCGTCAATATCCTTGTGCTGCCCGATGCCGACACCACCAGCATCGCGGTCGGCGAGAGCGCGCTTAAATCGCAGAGCGCGACCAGCAGCGAGAACTCCGCCGTCGGCAGCAACGCCGGTCAATACATCACGACCGGCACCGACAACGTCGCGCTCGGCTACGAGGCGATGCAAGGCATTTCCGCGACGCCGCTGACAGGCAGCTACAACACGGGCGTAGGCAACGAGGCGCTTCTCAAGATCCAGGGCGCGGCGCAGCAAAATACCGCTCTCGGTTACGCCGCGCTTGCCTCCGACACGACCGGCAACTACAACACGGCCATCGGCCTTCAGGCGCTCACCAATAACGCAACCGGCGGCAGCAACACGGCCGTCGGCCTCAACGCTCTTTCCAACAGCACCGGCGGTCCGAACGACGCGCTTGGATTCGAGTCCGGGCAAAACATCTCGACCGGCGCCGACAACGTCGCCATCGGCTACCAGGCGATGCAGGGCGTCTCCGCGACACCGCTGACAGGCAACTATAACGTCGCGCTCGGCGATTCGGCGCTCGGTTCGGCCCAGGGTGCGGCGGCAGGGAACGTGGCGCTCGGCTATGAGGCGGGATATTCGAGCAATGCGCTGACGACCGGCACCAACAACGTGTATGTCGGCTACGAAGCCGTGGGCTCCGCTGCGGCGAATACCAATGAAATCGTGCTCGGCGCTTCTGCGACCGGTAACGGCTCCAACTCCGTTACGTTGGGTAACAGCTCGACGCTCAACACCTATTTGTATGACACGCTGACAATCAAAGGGACCAGCTCCAACTACGTTGCTTTTACCGCAGGTGTCAGCCCGGCGGCGCAGACCTACACGCTGCCTGCGGCCTATCCTGGCGGCACTGGATATGTGCTGACCGGCAACTCGTCGGGCACCATGACCTGGACCAACCCGAATACCGGGCTCGATGTCGAACTTTCCGATCTGCTGGCGGCGGGCGCCACCAACTCCATCGCCAACGGCGGCTATGCGCAGATATGGAACTGGGCGCTGGGGGGAACGGGCAACACGGCCATGACCTTCGGCGAAAGCTCGGCCTCGACCGCGAGCGCCCAACTGGTGAATATCGCGACGGCGGGCGGCTCCGATACCGTGCCGCTCACCATCACCAACGGCAGCAGCGCCACCAACCCGATATCGATCAACATGACCGCGGGCGGCATTGCCGTCAGCGGGACCAATATCCTTGTCCTGCCCGACGCCGACACGACCAGCATTGCGGTCGGCGAGAACGCGCTTGTGAATCAGAGCGCGACCGGCGAAGGTAACGCGGCGCTCGGCAACTTGTCGGGGGAATATATTACGAGCGGAACCTACAACACCGCCATCGGCTCCGGGGCGATGGAGGGCGTATCCGCCACGCCGTTCACGGGCACCGAGAACACGGCGGTCGGCAATGATGCGCTTTTCAAAGCCCAGGGCGCGGCGGGCGACAACACGGCGGTCGGCGGCTTGTCGCTCTACTCCAACGCCATCGGCGGCTCCAACACCGCCGTCGGCTTCCAGGCGCTCTATTTCAGCACGGCCAACTACAACACCGGCGTCGGCACCGCGGCGCTCAAAAACGGCACCGCCTCGTACAATACCGCCGTCGGCTATGGTGCGCTCCTCTACGACACCAGCGGCGGCGATAACGCCGCTTTCGGCGGCGAGGCGATGTATGGCGTGTCCGCGACGCCGGTAACGGGCAGTGACAACACGGCGCTTGGCGACTTCGCATTGTACTCGATCCAAGGCGCCGCTGGCTTCAACACCGCCGTCGGCACCAACGCGCTCTACCTCAGCACGACCGGCGCGGACAGTACGGCGGTCGGCGCAGCCGCGCTTTACAGCGCCAACGGCAGCCCCAACGACGCGCTCGGCTACGAGGCAGGGTATTACATCTCGACCGGCGCCGACAACGTCGCCATCGGCTACGAGGCGATGCAGGGCGTTTCCGCCACGCCGCTGACGGGCAATTACAACACTGCCGTCGGCTACCAGACGCTCAAATCGATCCAGGGAGCGACGGACGACGATACCGCCATCGGCTACAGCGCCCTTGCCTCCGACACCACCGGAACCAACAACACCGCCGCCGGCCAGGGTGCGCTCGGCTCCAATACCACCGGTAGCTTAAACACTGCCGTCGGCGACTACGCGCTCCACTCCGACGCCAGCGGCAACAGCAACACGGCGGTCGGCTATAACGCGCTCCCCAACTCGACCGGCAGCTCGAACGACGCGCTCGGCTACAACGCCGGATACTACATCACGAGCGGCGCCAGCAACGTCGCGCTCGGTTATGCGGCAATGCAGGGCGTTTCCGCTACGCCCCTGACCGGCAGCTACAACACCGGCGTCGGCAATTCGGCGCTGCTGATCGCCCAGGGCGCTGCCGCCGACAACACCACGCTCGGCTACGCATCCGGCAAGGCCATCACGGCGGGCACCGACAACACGCTGGTCGGATATGAGTCCGGCTATGGCGTGACCGGCAGCCACAACATCATCCTGGGCGAGGACCCATCGAGCGCCATCACCACCGGCAGCAGCAACATCCTGATCGGCAACAGCCTAACCAAGGTCACCGCGACCAGCAGCCAGCAGCTTGATATCGCCGACACGATCTTCGCCAATCTCGGCACCGGCTATGTCGGAATCGGCACCGGGACGACGGCGCCGGCGGGGATATTGGATGTCGAAGGGGGGACCTCGACGACAGGGAACGGCACAAATGTCAAGCTCTACGCTCAGACGGCGCTCGCCGGCGGCGCTTACAACGGCGGCAGCATCATCCTTATGCCCGGCACAAATAATAGCGGCACGGGCGCGAGCGGCTACGTCGGCATCGGGACGGCGTCGCCGGGCGCAACTCTCGATGTCGCCGGACAAATGCAATTTACAACCGGGGCAGCCATCAATCTATCGCTGAACAATGCTAATAAAGGGAACCATAACACCCTCACAATGAACACGGGAAGTAACGGTGACGCACAATTGCTTTTGCAAAGAGGCGGCACCACGAAATGGGGTATTGGCTTGCCATATAGTTCGGATGGCGATGTAAGCGCAGCCGATAATTACTTCTACTTTGGTACAGGTGAGGGTTCAGGAAATATTATGGTGCTCACGCCTGCCGGCAGCGTCGGCATCGCCAATACCAACCCTGGCGCGCTGCTGGATATTGGCACGGCGGGAACGACGCTGGGAACGCTGCGGCTTGAGAGCAGCGCTTCGGGCTATGTCGGCTTCCAGGCCCCGGCCTCGGCAACCTCTGTTACCTACACGCTGCCGACCGCCGCTCCCGGCGGCGCCGGCTATGTGCTGACCAGCAACTCGTCGGGCACCATGTCCTGGACCAACCCGAACACCGGTCTCGATGTCGAGCTTTCCGACCTGCTGGCGGCGGGCAGTGCCAACTCCATCGCGAACGGCAGCTACGCGCAGGTGTGGAACTGGGCGCTGGGAGCCACGGGCAACACAGCCATGACATTCGGCGAAGGCTCGGCCTCGACCGCGAGCGCCGAACTGGTGAATATCGCGACGGCGGGCGGCTCCGATACCGTGCCTTTGACCATCACCAACGGCGCCACCGCCGCCAATCCGATCTCGATCAATATGAGCCTCGGCGCTCTGGCCATCGGCGGAACCCAAGTCCTTTACCTTCCCGACGCCGACACGACCAGCATCGCGGTCGGCGAGTCGGCCCTTGCGTCGCAGAGCGCGACGAGCGAGAAAAACGCCGCCCTCGGCTACGCGGCCGGACAATACATCACGACCGGCACCGACAGCGTCGCCATCGGCTACGCGGCAATGCAGGGCGTGTCCGCGACACCGCTGACGGGCGTCCAGAACACGGCGGTCGGCTATATTGCGCTGAATGCGATTCAGGGAGGCGCGGACTACAACACGGCGCTGGGGTCTGAAGCGATGCAAGTGAGCACGACGGGGGTTGAAGACACGGCGGTGGGGACGCAGGCGCTGAGGTTGAACACGACGGGGAGCCTCAACACGGCGCTCGGGTTTGAAGCGATGTACGCCAACACGACGGGGAGCAACAACACGGCGGTGGGGTATAGCGCGCTGTACGCCAACACGGTGGCGAACAACAACACGGCGGTGGGGGATAATGCTCTGGTTAGCAGCACGGCGGCCAGCAACACTGCCGTCGGCTACGAGGCGCTCTACGCCGACACCACCGGCGGCGCCAACGTCGCCGTCGGCTCCGGGGCGATGCTGGGTGCCTCCGCGACGCCGATCACGGGCAGCTACAACGTCGCGCTTGGCGATTTGGCGCTCGGTTCGGCCCAGGGCGCGGCTGCGGGCAACGTCGCGCTGGGCTATGAGGCGGGATATTCGAGCAATGCGCTCACGACCGGCACGAACAACGTGTATATCGGCTATGAAGCCGTGGGCTCGGCGGCGACGAACACCAACGAAATCGTGATCGGCGAGGCGACGACGGGCAACGGCTCCAACACGATCACGCTGGGCAACAGCTCGATCCTCAACACCTATTTGTATGACACGCTGACGATCAAAGGCACGAGCTCGAACTACGTTGCTCTTACCGCAGGCGCCAGCCCGGCGGCGCAGACCTACACCCTGCCTTCGGCCTATCCCGGCGGCACTGGGTATGTGCTGACGAGCAACTCGTCGGGCATGATGTCCTGGACCAACCCAAGCACCGGGCTCGATGTCGATCTTTCCGATCTTCTGGCGGCGGGTGCTGCCAACACCATCGCCAACACCACCTACGCGCAGGTGTGGAACTGGGCGTTGGGGAGCACGGGCAACACGGCCATGACCTTCGGCGAAAGCTCAGCCTCGACCGCTGCCGCCGAACTGGTGAATATCACGACGGCGGGCGGCTCGGACACCACGCCGCTGACCATCACCAACGGCTCCTCCGCCACTAACCCGGTCTCGATCAACATGAGTCTCGGCGCTCTGGCCATCGGCGGAACCCAAGTCCTTTACCTTCCCGACGCCGACACGACCAGCATCGCGGTCGGCGAGTCGGCCCTTGCGTCGCAGAGCGCGACCAGCAAAGACAATGTCGGCGTCGGCTACAACGCCGGTGAGTACATCTCGACCGGCGCCAACAACGTCGCCGTCGGCTACAAAGCGATGGCGGGCGTTTCTGCCACGCCGCTGACGGGCAGCGACAACACGGCGGTCGGCTATGCGGCGCTCTCCACGGCCCAGGGCGGGGCGGGGTTTGACACCGCCGTCGGCTATAATGCGCTCCCTGTCAGCACCGGCACCGGCAACACCGCCGTCGGGGCCTCCGCGCTCCAGGCCAACACCACCGGCAATTACAACGTGGCCATCGGGGAATCCGCACTCCAACTCGACACCACCGGCAAGCAGAACACCGTCGTCGGCGACAGTGCGCTCCTTTACAACACCACCGGCTCCAACAGCACGGCGGTCGGCTATACGGCGCTCTATAAAACCACCGGCAGCCCGAACGACGCCCTCGGCTATCAGGCCGGATACTACATTACGAGCGGCGCCAGCAACGTCGCCATTGGCTACGAATCGATGCAGGGCGTGTCCGCGACGCCGGTAACGGGCAGTGACAACACGAGCGTAGGCAATTCGGCGCTCCTCAACGCCCAGGGCGCGGCGGCTTCCAACACCGCCGTCGGCTACTATTCTCTGGCCTCCAACACCACCGGCAGCGACAGCACGGCAGTCGGTGTCCAGGCGCTCACCAGCGCCAACGGCAGCCCCAACGACGCGCTCGGCTATGAGGCGGGGTATTACATCTCGACTGGAGCCAGCAATGTCGCACTCGGCTACGAGGCGATGCAGGGCGTCTCCGCGACGCCGCTGACGGGCAACTATAACGTCGCGATCGGCGATTTGGCGCTCGGTTCGGCCCAGGGCGCGGCTGCGGGCAACGTGGCGCTCGGCTACCAGGCTGGATATTCGGGCACGGCTCTGACCACCGGCACCGACAACATCTATATCGGCTACAACGCCGCAGCGAACGCGGCGACCGATACCAACGAAATCGTGCTCGGCGAAGCCACGACTGGCCAGGGGTCCAACACCATCACGCTGGGCAACAGCTCGAACACCAATACCTATGACTACGGCACGCTGACACTCAAAGGCACGACCTCTGGTTACGTCGCTTTGAGCCCGGGCGCCAACCCGACGGCGCAGACCTATACGTTGCCTGCGGCCTATCCTGGCGGCGCCGGCTATGTGCTCTCCAGCAACTCGGCGGGCACAATGACCTGGACCAACCCGGCGAGCGGGCTCGATGTGGATCTTTCCGATCTCCTGGCTGCGAGCGCGGCCAATTCCATCGCCAACGGCACCTACGCGCAGATATGGAACTGGGCGCTGGGGAGCACGGGCTACACGGCCTTCACCTTCGGCGAAAGCTCGGCCTCGACTGCGAGCGCCGAACTGGTGGCCATCACCACGGCGGGCGGATCGGATACCGTGCCGCTGACCATCGCCAACGGCTCCTCCGCCACTAACCCGGTTTCGATCAACATGACCGCAGGCGGAATCGCCATCAGCGGCACCAATATCCTCATCCTGCCCGACGCGGACACGACCAGCATCGCGGTCGGCGAGAACGCGCTTGCGAACCAGAGCGGGACCAACAAGGGCAACGCCGGGCTCGGCGATTGGGCGGGAAAATACATTTCGACCGGCGGCGGCAATACCGCCCTCGGCTACGGGGCGATGGAGGGCGTTTCCGCCACGCCGATCACGGGCGGCAACAACACGGCGGTCGGATTCAAGGCGCTCTATGTGGTCCAGGACGCCGCCGCCAACAACACCGCCGTCGGCTACGGCGCGCTCCAATCCGATACCACCGGCAGCTCCAGCACAGCGGTCGGCGAGGGCGCGCTCAACTCCGCGACCGGCAGCCCGAACGACGCGCTCGGCTATCTGGCCGGATATTACATCACGTCAGGGGCCAGCAACGTCGCCCTCGGCTATGCGGCGATGAAGGGCATTTCCGCGACGCCGCTGACGGGCAGCGGCAACGCAGCGCTCGGCAATGCGGCGCTCCAAAACATCCAGGGCGCCGCCGCCTACAACACTGCCATTGGCTTCGACGCGCTCGTCGCCAACACCACCGGCAACCACAGTACGGCGGTCGGCGGCTATGCGCTCAACAGCGCGACCGGCAGCCCGAACGACGGCCTCGGCTACGCGGCCGGATATTACATCACGAGCGGTACCGGCAACGTCGCTGTCGGCGATTCCGCGATGAAGGGCATTTCCGCGACGCCGCTGACCGGCAGCTACAACGTCGCGATTGGCGATTTGGCGCTCGCCTCGGCCCAGGGCACGGCGGCGGGGAACACGGCGCTCGGCTATGAGGCGGGATATTCGAGCAATGCGCTCACAACCGGCACGAACAACGTGTATATCGGCTATGAAGCCGTGGGCTCCGCTGCGGCGAATACCAACGAAATCGTGATCGGCGAGGCGACGACCGGCAACGGCTCGAACACGATCACGCTCGGCAATAGCTCCAATACCGCAGCTTATATGTACGGTGCGCTAGATCTCAAAGGATCGAGCTCGGGCTACACCGGCTTCGTTGCGCCTGCGACAGTGACGACCTCGGGCGCTTACACTTTGCCCGCCGCCCCTCCCGGCGCCTCCAACTATGTGCTCTCCAGCACATCGGCGGGCGCCCTGGCCTGGATCGCCAACGGCGGCGGCGGCAGCTCCGCGCTCTCCGCCCTCCAAAATGCGGCGGCCAGCAACACGCTCGCCAACAGCACTTACGCGCAGGCATGGAACTGGTCGCTGGGCAGCTCGGGCCACACGGCCATGACCTTCGGCGAAGGCGCAGCCTCCACCGCCAACGCCGAACTGGTGGCCATCACGACGGCGGGCGGCTCGGATACCACGCCGCTGACCATTACCAACGGCTCCTCCGCCACCAACCCGGTCTCGATCAACATGACCGCGGGCGGCATTGCGATCGGCGGCGCCAATATCCTTGTGCTGCCGGACCAGGACGTGGAAAGCATCGCGGTCGGCTGGGGCGCGCTTGCGTCCTATACGGGGGGCTATGCGGGCGGCAACGTCGCCGTCGGATACGACGCGCTCTACTCCAACACCACCGGCCTCTACAACGCCGCCATCGGCACCGACGCCCTAAACGCCAACACCACCGGTTCTGAGAACACCGCCGTCGGCAACGGCGCGCTTAACAACAACACCACTGGCCAGAACAACATCGCCATCGGCTTTGAGACGATGGTTTCCAACACCACCGGCAGCTACAACACCGCCATCGGCGGGCTCGGCGCCAACACCAGCGGCGGCGGCAACGTCGCGGTCGGCGATCAGGCGCTCAACGCCAACACCAGCGGCGGCGGCAACATCGCGGTCGGCGGTTCGGCGCTCACCGCCAACGCCACCGGCGGCGGCAACGTCGCGGTCGGCGCCTACGCGCTCGCCGCCAACACCACCGGCAGCGACAGCACGGCGATCGGCCCCTTTGCGCTTTATTCCGCGACCGGCAGCCCGAACGACGCGTTCGGCACCAACGCCGGAAATAACATCACGACCGGCGCCGACAACGTCGCCATCGGTGACGGGGCGATGAACGGCGTCTCATCCACGCCTTTGACGGGCAGCTACAACACAGGCATAGGCAATTCGGCGCTCAACTCGATCCAGGGCGCGGGAGCCAACAACACCGCCGTCGGCTACGGGGCTCTCTATTCCGACACCACAACGGCCGGCAGCACCGCCGTCGGCTACCAGGCGCTCTACGACAACACCACTGCAGGCAACACGGCCGTCGGCTACGATGCGCTCAAGGTCAACACCTCCGGCGCCGACGTCAACGCCTTCGGCTACAACGCGCTCCAGGCCAACACCACCGGCAACTACAACTCAGCCTTCAGCAATGGCGCGCTCAACGCGAACACTTCCGGTAGCCAAAACACCGCCCTCGGCTTGGCCGCGCTCTACTCCAACACCACCGGATCCGACAGCACGGCGGTCGGCTACTACGGACTCTACAACGCGACCGGCAGCCCGAACGACGCGCTCGGTTATCAGGCAGGCGAGTACATCACGAGCGGCGCCGGCAACGTCGCCATCGGCTACGAGGCGATGACGGGCACCTCGGCGGCGCCGCTGACGGGCAGCGGCAACACGGCGGTCGGCTACCAGGCGCTCACCAATGCCCATGGCTCGGCGAACTGGAACGTTGCCATCGGCTATACCGCGATGCCAGCCAACACGACCGGCAGCGAGAACATTGGCATCGGCTACGAAGCGCTCAACAACAATACCATCGGCGGCTACAACATCAGCATCGGCCAGGCCGCCATGGCCGCCAACCAGAGCGGATCGGACAGCACGGCCATCGGCGCCTCTGCGCTCTTCAACGCAACCACCGGCCCGAACGATGCCATCGGCTACACGGCCGGTGACAATATATCCACCGGCACCAATAACGTCGCCATCGGTTACGCGGCGATGCAGGGTGTTGCCGCGACGCCGATCACTGGCAGCTACAACACGGGCGTAGGCAATTCGGCGCTTAACTCGATCCAGGGCGCGGCTGCGGGCAACGTGGCGCTCGGCACGAACGCCGGATATTCGGGCACGGCGCTGACCACCGGCGCCGACAACGTCTATATCGGCTATAACGCCGCCGCGAACGCTGCCGCCGACACCAACGAAATCGTCATCGGCGAAGGCGCAACCGGCCAGGGGTCCAACACCACGACTATTGGCAACAGCTCGACCACATACTTTTATCCCGCAGGGACGCTGATAGGCAAAAATACGAGTTTCTTAACTACAACTGCCTCGACGACAAGCACAAGTTTGACCTCGTCAGGCTTGACGCTCCCTGCGATCCCTGCGAACACGAACGTATCTGGACGCTGCGTCCTGATCTGGCAGAACGCTTCGACAAGTGGGCATGTCGAATTCGGGATAAATACGAGTTCTGCGCCGACCCAACTCTGGATCGTAAATAACACCTACAATGCGGCTCTTACCAACCTGCTCACCTCGATTACGACCGCGACAACGACTCCCGTCACCGTGTCGATGACGCCGAACGCAAGCGCCACAAACTACTCCACCATTTTGGATCTTAATCTGGAAAGCGGATCGTCCGCCGAAACCCTCACCGTCTACTTCGAGACCAGCAGTTCATCTCACGCCACCAGCCTTGAGGCGGGCAGCTCGTGTAGCTGGCTGCCGTAACGTCCCGCCCAGGAAGCTCCTTCCTCCGGGACATGTGGGCCGCGCTGCCAAGAACCTACGAGCCCCGCCCGCCCGCGCCTTGCCCCCGAAATTGCCCTATGAATTTCGGGAATAAGCAGGCCGCGCCGAAAAAGTGGTCCTCCCTGCGGTTCGCCCTGCGTAGTCCGCCCGGTTGCGCGACAGCGCAGAGGAAACTTAAAACGCCGCCCCACCCCGGTTGCGCCCCGCCCGGTTGCGCGAGCCCTGCGGTTGCGCCCCGGTTGCGCGAAGCGCAGAGGGAGCTAACACGGGCGCAGAGCCAACTTGTTTCTGCGAGCGCAGAGGGGACTTGACTTTTCTCGCGAAGCGCGGAGACGCTGAACGAGCGCAGAGCCAACTTATTTCTGCGAGCACAGAGAAAACGCGCAATGCCAGCGCAGAGAAACTTAATGAGCGCAGAGCCAACTTGCTTCTGCGAGGGCAGAGGAACGCATAAGAGAGCGCAGAGGGAACGAACAGCCCAGAGGCAGCGAATGACACGCTGAACCCAGAGGAACTCGGAACGCTCGGCTCTCTCTCGGGAAGCGGTTCGAACCTTTTTACGCCGGGCCGGCAAACAGCTTGTCATCGCGATAATACTCCTTCTCCGTCGTGCCAGCGGCGCTGCGCTTGACGATCGCCGGGCCGTCCTCGCGATGCAGCTTCCCGTCGCGGTAATATGCCTCGACCATCGAGCCGTCGCGCTCGCGCCGGAAAACGGCCGGGCCATCGGGGTTATCGAGCTGACACCCCTTGGCTTTGAGCCAGTCCTGCAACGCTTTTCCGGCCGGCTTGCGGCCCAGCCAATCTCTTGTCCGATCCAATTCGCGCGCGATCTTCTCATTGGCCGCATAAATGCAAGTGATCGCGTCGCCCCTATCCTTGTAAGTCGCCGTGATATGCGTGGTCCGGTCGCCGGTCATGCTCCTGCCCTCGATATGTGTTCCCTGCTGAACTTCTTCCATCCGAACCCTCCCCAGTCCCTATGCGCAGGCGAGCCAATCTTGCGCCGCCATCCTCCATCGCGGCCCCCGCCCGCCGCGTCCTGCCCCCGAAAATTCTTCTTTCGGGGATTAGCAGGCCGCGCCGAAAAAGCGGTCCGCCCAGTTGCGCGAGCCCTGCGGTTGCGCCCCGGTTGCGCGAAGCGCAGAGGGAGCTAACACGGGCGCAGAGCCAACTTGTTTCTGCGAGCGCAGAGGGGACTTAACCTTTCTCGCGGAGCGCAGAAAGAACCAAAGGGCGCAGAGACGACTAACGAGCGCAGCGGAACCGCTCAACGCCGGGCGCCCGTCATCTTCGCGCCGGTGAGATTGACGCCGGTCATGTCCGCGCCGATGAAATTGGCATCGCTGAGATCAGCGCCCTCGAAATCGACCTGCCTTAAATCGGCCCCCGACAGATTGGCGAAACGGAGCGAAGCCTGCGACATATCGGTCGCCAGCACTTTGCCCGGCGAGACCTTCAGCGGCTGAAGCCGGGCGTTCCGCAGCGAGCAATTGGTGAATTTGGCGCCCGCGAATTTCCCTCCGCGCATATCGGCGGCTTGAAAATTGGCGTGGCGCAGATCGGCGGCGCTGAGATCGGCCGCCTGAAGTTGGGATTCGGAGAAGTCGACGGCGTAGAGAACCGCGCCCACCGCTTTCATCATCGTCAGGCGGGCGCGCTGGAAGTTCGCGCAGCCCCGCAGGTCGAATGTGCCGATGTCGAGTTGTTGCCCCGACTGGCCCTTGCTCTCCGCCCAGATCTCGTGGAGTTTCACCAATTGTCCGATCGGCCGGGGCAAATCCTTGGCCGAAAGGCCCTGCGGCATGCTGGTGAGGGCGCCCTCCTGGTCCGCTTCCGGGATCTCGCTCAGATTGATGGCGGTGCCGATCAAAATGGCGCCGCGCAGATTGATGCCTTTGATGTCGCAGTGGCCGAAGTCGGCGTTTTCGAGATTGGCTCCGGAAAAGTTGGCGGCCCTCAGAATCGCGTTCGAGAGTTTGGCGTTTTTCATGGTCGAGTCGCTGAAGTCGCTGTCGATGGCGACGCTGCCGGACAGCCGGGAGTTGCTGAGATTCGCGCCGCTGAGATTGGCGCCGCCCGTGTCGGCCGCGGTCAGGTTTTCATGCGCGGGTTTGAGTTCGCCCGAGCAGCCGGCGCTCGCGAGCAGTCCTTCGCGCAAATCGACGCCTTCCATATTGGCGCCCGTAAGGTTGGCTCCTTTCAGCGAAGCGCCGCGCAAATCCGCGCGCATCATGCTGGCGTTGCATAGCTCGGCGCGCCGCAAATCGGCGCCGAAGAAAATGGCGCGGTCCAGCGTGGCGTTGCGCAGATTGGACTCGAAAAGGCAGGCCCCGGTGAAATTGGCGTCCGCCATGGTCCTGCCGAAAAGCGAGAGGCCGGAGAGATCGTGATAGGACAAATTGGCCCGTATGCCGCCATGGCGGGCGGCGACGAACTCTTCATGCTTCGCAATAACGGCGTCGAGCGCGCGTTGCGTCAGCCGCATCAGCTTTCCTTGGGCCATTTTGTATGCGCTTCGCCTCATTACAGACCGGAGACATGAATTTGAGGCTTTAGCCGAGAAGTCGCAACGGGGGCCGCGATGCGCAAGGGAAAGAGCCGCGCCGCGCGAAACGATACTCTCGCTCGATTCCAGCCCCCCTGGTCAAGTCCGCCCTGGCCCGGACTCTGCTTGGCCCAGACTCTGCCTGGCCCAGACCATGCCTGGCCTTGACGGCGCCGCGCGGACGACGCAAGCTTGACCGACATTCATGCCTAAAATCCCGACCGCCCCGCTACCGCGAGTCCCCCATCATCATGACCGTCCGCTTGCGTTCCGCCCTTCTCCTTGTTTCCCTGGTCTGCCTGATCCTGCCCGGCAGCGCGCGGGCAGAGGAAACGAACCCCGCTGCCAGCGCCCGGGCCGATGCGCCCCCGGCAGGAGCATCCGCGACCAACGCAACCCCTATGCCCGCGTTGCAGGCCGACGCGGCGCCGCAACGGCAAGCCGCGAGGAAACCGCCGGTTTATTTCGAACCGACCTACCTCAATCTCCTGCGTTCCATGATTCGGTTTAAGGGATATGACATCGACAACGACGATTTGCTCGATTCTTATACGCTGATCGAAGGGTGCGATCTTTATACCAAATTCTACAAGGACGATTTCGCCTGGAAGCAGATCCGCGCGATGTACAGAAAATCGCTGGCGATGAAAACGGATCTGTTGCCCGAATATTTTTCCTTTGTCGTCCCTGTGCTGCTCGAACGCTACGATTTCCAATCCGGGATTTTCCGCTTTGCCGCCAACTCTACCATGCGCAACACGCACCGCCTGATTTTGGCCGACCACCCGACCTCCACATGCTCGACAGGCTGGGAATCCGTAAAAAGACTGCCCCACGAGATTAGCGTTGAGGTCGCGCCCTTTACGATCGAAGGCCTTAAAATCCCTCGGTCCGCAAGGACTGTGCGGGTTCGATTCCCGCCCTCCGCACCATTCTTTTCCAGATGTCCAATCGATCCCGTGAGTGCCGTTGATGACTGAAAAGAAACTATTGGTCCCCGAGCAGTATGACGGATTGCTTCGGGGAGTCGTGTATCTCCTTGAAGAAGCCCGAAGAACTTCGGCGCGATCGGTCAACACTATTATGACCGCTGCCTACTGGCAGATCGGACGCCAGATCGTCGAGCGTGAGCAAGAGGGCAGGAGGCGCGCAGGTTACGGAGAGGCGCTCATCGAGCGGCTGGCGGTTGATCTCACGACTAGGTTCGGGAGGGGGTTCTCGCGCCGTAATCTCTTCCAAATGCGCGAGTTCTATATCGCTTGGCCAATTGTGCAGACACCGCCTGCACAATTGGAGGGTGTTGCCACACCGCAAGAATCGGCAAAAATGCAGACATCGTCCGCAAAATTGGGAGCGAGAACGGTTGGCGGTGTGAAACTGAGGAAAGGTCAGACACTGCCTGACGAATCTGGGGCGCGAACGCTTCACGAGGTGCAATCCCAAGAAAGCCAGACGTTGTCTGGCGAATTGGCGACGGGCTCGGCTGCGGGAAATTTCCAGACGATGCCTGGAAAATCAAGCCCTCCTGAAATTGGCGCATTCCCCAAATTTCCCCTCCCGTGGTCCCATTACGTTCGCCTACTCTCGGTTAAAGATGCCCAAGCGCGGGCATTCTATGAAGCCGAGGCGCTGCGCGGCGGCTGGTCAGTCCGCCAACTCGACCGTCAGATTTCGACCCTGTTTTACGAACGGACCGCGCTCTCTCGAAATAAGGCTGCCATGCTGCGGAAGGGGCAGCGCGACCGGCTGGGCGACGAGACCACGCCTGAGGAGGAAATAAAAGATCCGCTGGTGCTCGAGTTTCTGGGTTTGAAAGACGAGTATTCGGAAGCCGCACTGGAAGAGGCGCTCATTCTTCATCTCGAGCACTTCCTGCTGGAACTCGGCAACGACTTCGCCTTCGTCGCCCGCCAAAAGCGCCTACGCGTTGGGGACGAGTGGTACCGCATCGACTTGGTGTTCTTTCACCGCCGCTTGAAATGCCTGATTCTCATCGACCTCAAGACCGGGAAATTCACGCACGCCGACGCCGGTCAGATGAATTTGTATCTCAATTATGCCCGCGAGCATTGGACACACACCGAAGAGAACCCGCCGGTGGGACTTATTCTCTGCGCCAAGGGGGATGAAGCGGTTGCGCATTACGCCCTCGGAAACCTGCGCAATAAGGTGCTGGCGGGCGAATACCGGCTGGCACTGCCGGCGGAGAAACAACTCGTCGCGGAACTTGAACGGACCCAAAAGGCGCTCGAAGCATTCTATCGGCGCCGCGAACCGTGATGACCGCATCACGGTTGGAATACCAGCCGCACACCTCGTCCGGGACTGTTCCAGAGGGCTTCAATATCACGCAGGTGCGCGATCCTGGTCTCGAACCGAAAGGGTTGTTGCGCTGCAACGGTGAAAAACTCTCCCAGGGCCTGCCAGATTTCTTCGAGTGAGGCGCTGCCGAAGCCGCTACCAAGAAGTTCGAGCTTGGAACTGCGCAAGGTAGCCGCAGGCAGTGCGATCGTACGGCCCGCACTCTCGCCAATCTGAATAAAGCGGACCCGCGAGGCGGCGATTTTGAGCCCCTTTTGAGAAATTGCTTCCAGCACGCTTTCTGCGGGATGACCCCAAAGAAAGTCGAGCACAACATCTACTCCCTCTTCTGCCCACTCCCGACGAAATGCGGCCACCAGAGCTGCATGCTCCTGATCAAGTTGTATGGCTGCGTCAGCTCCCAGTTCTCGCAGCTTTTCCAGCGCTTGGGGATTGCGGCCCGCGGCGATCACGCGCCGCGCGCCCAGCCGCTTGGCGATTTGTACCGCAAGCTGCCCGGCAACGCCCGTTGCGCCAAGGATCAGTACGCTTTCTCCAGCGACAAACTTTGCCCGCAACTTGAGTGCGACCCAGGAAGACATGGCCGGGTTGGCAATTCCGGCCGCCGTGCTATCACTGATTCCCTCGGGAAGCGGCAGGCACATCGAAGCCGCCGCCGGTGCTCGCTCGGCAAAAGCGCCGAATGGTTTTCGCGAGACGCCAAAATAAACCCGCGTGCCATCCTCCAGCCGCCCCACACCGTCGACTCCGGGGATAAACGACAATTCTCCGGTGCTGCCGTAGTGAGTTCCGCGCGCCAACGCCTTCACGATGGGATGCACACCGGCGGCGGTTACGTTCACAATTTTTTCTCCTTCCGCAGCCACAGGCTCGGCGAAGGAGCCGTAGCGCGGAGGCGCATCGAAGGCAGTCACGACAGCCGCATTCATGGCATATCCTCTCTTGGAGGCCATTTTTTTGAGGCCACCAAATACTCTAACATCATCGATGAGGATTTTGAATACGTTGCGCAGTGCCCGCTCTCCGGCCCTGCGGCTCTTCAAGCGGCGCAGATTTTTGCCCACCGCCGACGTAATCTGCCTCGCGCTTCGGGTGCATAACCTCTAATGCGAATTGCGAATCGAACGAAGCCACCCGCTGAGTCAGGGCGCTACGCACTCCTCACAGCCAAAGCGGTCGACTAGAGTAGAACGTCACAGGCTTGTCGGGATGCTTCTTGCGAAAGGCTTGGAACTGGCGAAGAATCGCCTGGTGGCGCCGTTCGGAGGTGCGAATGGTTTTGTGGGGCATGACGATGAGCGCGCGTTCCACCTCTTTCACGTTCTTCGCGGAGAGCCGCCAGTCGCACTTGACCAGAGTGCGCAGGTCGGCGACACCGTAACCAACCACGCGCGCTTTGCCGTCCACGTAGGGGTCTACGTAACTCATTACCAGATGCCGGATGGTACGGAAAACCGGTTTGCGCCCGTGTAGCCCCGCGTCGCGGGAGCGAGCGATCGTTCCCCAGCGCCCTTGCTTGCGAAAGAGAAACAGCACGTGGTCAAGTTGGTCCTGGGATTCCAAGTCCAGCAGCAGCGGGGGGTAGCCGTGCTGCTCCATGATGGTCGCTGCGCTGAGCGCGCCCTCAAGACAGTGAGCGCTTCCATGGCGCACGACACCACGAAACGTCCGCAGCGTTTCCCCGCTCGTTTCCCAGTTGTAAGGAAGCCGGCGGAGATACTCCTGGACTTGCTTGGGTGTGCGGCAGCGCTCGATGATCGCCCATTCGGTCGGCCGGAAGGCTTGCTTTCCCGGTGCCGTAGACGGAGGAAAATTATGGGCGACGTCAAAACTCAAGGGAATCGGAAACTGATCGGGTGATTGGGTAATCCGGTGTTCCGGCGAATAAGGACCAGCAGGTTTCAGATTTGCTTTTTGCTCACCTGATCTCCCCATCATCTGATCTCCCGGTCCTAATTACTTGCCCCATCGGTCGTACCAAAGTTGAAAACTGAACAGCGTCCAGAGGGCCTTGCGGTTATCGACCTTGCCCGACCAATGCTCATTGAGCAAGCGGCGGACGAAACCAACGTTGAATATTCCATCGCGCCACAACTTATCTTCGTTCAGGGTCTCGTCCACCAGCGGCCGCAGTTCATTCCGCATCCAACTGGCGATGGGAACGGAGAACCCGCGCTTTTGCCGATACACAATTTCGTGTGGCAGCCAACGCTCCACGGCCTTTTTCAGGATGTATTTAAGCTGGAAGCCACGTACTTTGAGCTCGCTGGGCAGTCCCTCGGCGAATTCAATCAGGCGATGATCGAGAAACGGCGTTCGTAATTCCAGCGAACACGCCATGCTGGCGCGATCGACCTTCACCAACAGGTTGTCCTCCAGGTACAAACGAAAATCCAGGTAGAGCATCTCGGAGACGGTCTCGTCAAAGCGCGCCCCCTCCAGCACCCGAGCCAGCGGGGAGTAGATTTCGCTTGTGGGCGGCTGAGGCCCGGCCCAATCCGGCGAGAAAAGCTGATCGAGCTCGGCGGGGTTGAACATGCCGAACCAAATGTGGTGCCGCTCCGCCGGATTTTTTTCCGCGTGGCTCAGGAACCGGCGCAGAAAAAGGCCTTTGGGAACCGCCGTGGAGGACACGGGAAGAAAGCGCTGAAGCCGGGCGAAGAACTGCCTGCGGATCCATCCGGGCAGTTTCAGGTAATAGTCCGCGAGGCGCGCCCCCATGTAGGTGGGATAGCCGCCGAAAAGCTCGTCGCTGCCCTCACCGCTCAGCGCCACCTTGATGTGCTCGCGCGCGAACCGCGAAATCATGTACGTTGGTATGACCGCCGGATCGGCCACAGGCTCGTCCAGATATTCGGTCAGCATCATCAAGGCCTGGTACATGGTGGGCTTGTCGGCGTTCAAAACATGATGCTGCGTGTGGAAGCGCTTCGCCACCAGCGTCGAGTAGGGCTCTTCGTTGAAGGTTTTCTCCGGGAAATTCACCGAGAACGAATTAACGTTTCCCGGGCTCAGCTCGCTCATAATAGCGACGATAGTGGATGAATCCACGCCGCCACTCAGGAAGACGCCCAGCGGGACGTCGCTCACCAGGCGCGATTCCGCCGCTTGCCGCAGACGCACGGCGAGTTCTTCCACCAAATCGCGTTCCTGGCGAGGCGTCACCGGCGGTTTCCACGGCGGCCGTAAATATTCCTCTGGGCGCCAGTAAGCGTCGATGGAAATGTTGCCACCCTCAACCACCATGCGATGGGCCGCGGGAAGCTTCTTGATGTCGGCATAAACGCTGCGGGGGCTGGGGAAATGGCCGTAAAAAAAGTATTGGGTGAGCGCTGTGGGATCGATCGCGCGGCTGATCCCCGGGTACTCGAGCAGCGCCTTGATCTCCGAACCAAAAACCAGTGTTTGGCCGTCGCGCCAATAGTAAAGAGGCTTCTCACCCGCGCGGTCGCGGGCCAAAAGCAAGCGCTGGGCGCGGTCATCCCACAAGGCGATGGCGAACATACCGTTCAATTCACGCAGGCAGTTCGGACCTTGCTCCTCGTACAAGTGGATGATGGCTTCGCCGTCGGAGTGGGTCTTGAAATGGTGGCCGCGCTTTAGCAACCCCTGGCACAATTCGCGGTAATTATAGATCTCGCCGTTGAAAACCAATGTGACGTCGCCGGCTTCGTTGGAGAGAGGCTGGTCGCCGGTTTGAAGGTCGATAATGCTCAGCCGCCGGATGGCCAGTGCGATGTGCGGTAATTGGAATTTTCCACCGCTGTCAGGTCCGCGATGGAAGATGCGAGCCGCCATCGGATCGATGCGCTCACCGTGCTCCAGGGGTTGAAGCTTTAAATTGAAGATACCGCAAATTCCACACATAGGAATGCAGGGAACAGGTTACTGAAAAACAGGCTACAGGTTACAGGGGACGGAGGACACAAATCCAGTGTCAATCTGAAGACTCGTCAAACTCCCACGGGCTTCTTCGGCCATCCCCGCATAGGAGAAATGTAATTCGCCGGGGGTGAAAAGGACTGAATCCTCACGGCTGGAATGGCGTGACCACTTGTGCCGGCCTGCTTTCAGGCCGACTCGTACTGGTCGGCGGAACCTCCCAAATGGACACGTCCGATTCACTCCACAGTGGGTCGATGCGCCCCGCATTTCTCCAAAGGTCTTCCACCAGAGAGTTCGGGGTCATCACCAGCATCGGCTGCGCGTTCGATTTCGTCAGGGCGCGGAATTCCGGAAGTGTGATCAGCACGCCTTTACCCGCGTCGCCGCCCGCTGCACGCCTTGCCTCCGCCTGGTACATCACCTGGTAGTTGCTAGTCATCTCCCCCCATTCGATCGAGAGCAAGCCCACCGGACGCCGCAAATAGAAGGGCAGGCTGGTGCGAAAATAATAGTAGCCGAAAATCGGCGAATCCCGCTCCGGGCTGGCAAGGATAGTCGCTGCCAGGCGGCGGCTGGAATCGGCTTCAGCAATCATCTTCAATGGAGTGTACCAGCGGAGAACAAGGGTTGGGGTAATCGCGGCAGCCAAAGTAAATGTAGCAATTGCTGCCGTCCTTCCGCGCACCTGCGCCGCCAGCCTCCGACCGAGAAATCCCAGTGCGGCGAGGATCAACCCCGTGTAAAGCAGAGATGGTTGGATGAGTCCTAATACAGGAGGGTGAAGCTTCTTAGCCATCCGCGCCTGAAGCATGGCGTACAGCCACGAGTGAGACGCGGCAGCTACCACGACCCCCAATCCTAATAGCAGAGCAAATCCTGCCGTAAGCCAATCCGGTGGCCGGGCCTGCACTTCCCGGCCCACGTCGCGCCAGACGAATCCCATGAGGATGCTCAAAGGAACCAGCGCGGGCAGGAAATACGCGGGAAGCTTGGAATGAGAAAGCGTAAAGAAGACAAATACACAGGTCGCCCAACAAAGAAGGAATAGGATGGGCCGGGCTGCCTCTTGCTTCAATTCCCGCCATTTCCGCAGACGATTCCAGCCGGCGAGGAGCAGGAACATGCTCCACGGGAAGAAGCCCCCGAGGTAAACCGGAAAGTAATAGAGGATTCCCCCGCCGCGGTGCGCCGCGCCGCTGGAAAATCGCTTCAAGCTTTCGTTCCAAAAGGCGTAACGAGGGAAATCCGGATTGCGCGTAGAGACGGCGATGAACCAGGGCAGCGTTAGGGCAAGGAAAACCAGAAGTCCCCATCCCCATCGTAAACGCAGCCATTCCCTCCAGCGGCCCCGCGCTGCCTCATAAATCAAAATCGCGATCAACGGAATCAGGATGCCGACGAACCCTTTGGTGATGACCGCCACCCCCATCGCCGCGAACATCAATGCGTCGAGCCGTGGCGCGAGGAAGTTGTTTTCTTCGGCGAGCCAGAACGCGACCATCGCCACGGTCACAAAAAACGTGAGCGTCAAGTCAAAAATAACTTCGCGAGCGAGCGCGAGAGCCAGGGGACACGCGGCGAATACAATCCCCGCGCGTAACCCTGCAGCATCACCGAACATTCGGCGCGCGAGGAACCATACTAGCAACAGCGTTGCTACGCCCATCAATGCCGACGGCAAGCGCGCAGCGCCTTCAGAAACACCAAAGGTTCTTAGGGACGCGGCAACCATCCAGAAATAGACCGCAGGCTTATCGAGGTAAACAAAACCGTTGAAGTGCGGCGTGATCCAATCCCCCGAGACTAGCATTTCGCGGCCGACCTCGGCGTTCCGGCCCTCGTCGGGCTCAAGTAAAGGTAGGCGACCTAATCCGCCAAAGAACAGCACGGCCGCCGTGAAAAGCAGCAGGCCGAGCGAGAGTGCGAGGGACCTTGGAGAGGTAGGGTGGGATTCCGTGGGGGTCACGCCGTTCGGGTGATCTGGTGGTCCGGCGATCGGGCGAATGGCCGCTGAAGGGTCACCCGATCACCGGATCATCAGACTTTACCAACCTCCTGTCTTTTGAGGTTGTTCGGGGAGGGCGCTTCCACAACTTCCAGAACACCCTCGTAGGCAATCCAGTTTTTCTTCATCCAGCGCACGGCCAACACGTCCGCCAGGCCTTTCTTCAATCGCCGCCAAGTATCGTATTTGGTGGTTCCGGCGCGGCGGGGGTGATGACCGACGGGCACCTGGGTCACGCGGTAACCGCGCATCTTCATCAGCGTGGGGAGGAACCGGTGCATTCCGTTGTAAAGCTCCAGCCGCTCCACGCATTCGCGCCGATACGCCTTCAGCGTGCAGCCGGTATCCACAATATCGTCCCCCGTCATCCAATTGCGAAAGCCGTTGGCGATGCGCGACGACCGGCGCTTCCACCAAGTGTCCTGCCGCTTCGCGCGGATTCCGCACACAACATCCCAATCGGAAAGCATGTGAGCTAGGCGGGGAATTTCCGCGGGATCATTTTGCAAGTCGCCATCGAGAGTTACGATTGCCGCGCCCTTCGCTAAGTGGAAACCCGCTTCCATGGCTGCGGTTTGACCCAGATTGCGGCGGAAGTGGGCGATGCGAATTCGCGGATCGCTTGCGTGCGCGCGCTTCAAAAGCTCGAGCGTCGAGTCCGTGCTGCCATCATCGACGAAAAGGAACTCCACCTCTCCCGGCCAGTCTTTTAGCGCGGCTCCGAGCTGCTCGACGAGGGGCGCGATATTCTCCTCCTCGTTATAAATAGGAACCACGACACTCAGCGAAACGCTTTCCACTTGCCTCCTTCGGGATGTTCACTCTTAGCGTCGCCATGCCCCACCGGCAAGCGATCATCGTTCGGCGCATTGGCGCTTGTGCGCATCGGAACGGACCCACGCTGGGGATAGCCATCGCCGCCGATTCGGTGTAATTTTAACATGCTTGCGAGGCTTGACCGCGAATTTCGCGGTGCCTGGAACCGGGCCTTGCGAGAGCGACTCAGCGCATCGTGGCTCGATTGTGACTCGATGCAAATCGACAGCATGTCGCTCGCTGATCACCGGTACATAATCGTGCTGCATTCCGCCGAAGATCTTTTGGATAGTCTTTTACGAGGTAAAGAGATGCTCATTCGCGAGTGGTCTTTAACGTGCACCTTAACCCTAGGGGTTTGAATCAAAAAAGCATAGGTGGGTAGGTTTCCCGCGCGGTAGGGGGATTATGAAACGGTCGGAAGCCCGTCTGGCAATCGTAGTGGTCACGGGGGTCATCCTTCTCGGAGCCTGCAACATTTTCAGGTCTGCTGACGATAAGGGTATCACCACCAACATTCAGGCGAAGCTTTTCAATGATCCCGTTTTGAAGACTCGCGACATCCACGTTAATTCGAGCAACGGGATCGTCACGGTTTCAGGAGCGGTGGGCACGGAGTTGGAAAAGGCCGCCGTGGAAAGGCTCGCCGCGCAGGAACAGGGCGTTAGGAATGTCGTGGATTTGCTTAGCGTGACCGCTCAGTCCGCCGCGCCCGCACCGGGAGGCATCGAGACCGCGGAGACCACGCCGCCGCCACCGCCGGTAACGCATCATGCCGCACCGCACAAGAATCCCGCGCCGGCGAAGCCGCGCCACATTCATCACACCCAGGCACCGAATAACAGCAATAAAGAGGACAAGGCCAGGGCGGAGTTGCAGGCGTATACGAGCTCCCTCGCGCCCGCTGCCACCGCCAATCCCACTCCGGCACCGTCCCCAGCCGCGCCTGCCCCCGCGACTGCGGTCCCCACACCGGTAGCCGCCCCGCCGGCATCGCCTCCAGCGCCCCCTCCACCGGCGCCAAAACCGGTCCCCAAGCCGCAGGAGCACGTGACGATTCCCGCGGGCACAGTACTTACCATCCGCATGATTGATAACATCGATTCCGGCCGCAACCAGGCGGGGGAGGAGTTCGCCGCCACCCTCGACGCTCCGATCACTGTGGACGACCATGTTGTGGCCGCCCGCGGTGGTGACGCGCGCGTCCGCTTGGTCGAAGCCCAAAGCGCGGGCCACATTAGCGGCCAATCCTCGTTGCAGCTCGAGCTGGTTGCGGTGACGATGAACGGCGTCTCCTATCCCACCAAGAGCGGTTATTACGAGCAGCACGGGGGCTCGCGTGGAACGCGCAGCGCGGAAACCATCGGCGGTGGCGCCGTCCTGGGCGCGCTGATTGGCGGAATCCTCGGGCACGGCCGCGGCGCGGCAATCGGATCGGTCGCCGGTGCGGGAGCGGGCACGGCCGTCCAGGTTTCCACCAAAGGCCAGCAGGTAAAAGTTCCTGCGGAGACGAAACTCGACTTCACGCTCAAAGATCCCGTCGACGTTTCGGTGGCTGGAGGCGCATGACCTCGCGTGCCATTTCGGTGTTCACCTGGCGGTAGTCGAGAAATGTCCCACTCATCGAGCGCAATATCGAGACCGTTCCTGCCCGATCGCCCGCAAAGCATTGTGGATAATCCGAAAATGTCCGCCAGTGTCCGCTTGAAGGCTGGAGGGCGCCGAGGAAGCCACAAAGCGACTTATTGAGTTGGGGGGCTCGCGCAGAGCGACTCTTTGTCCGAAATGGCCTCCGGCCATGACTTCTTGCCCGCTTGCGGACTTCCCGATGCTCGGCTTACAATGCCTTGCTCGGTTATAACGCAGACAATATCCTTAGATTTCAGTGGGTTAAGCCGAATATTCGCTTTCCGGCCGTCACCCGGACGAGTGTGCAATTAAAACGCGGCGCATCATTATCAAGTTAAGCTGTGGGACGTAAGAGCATGAAGGTACAACCCGAACCCGATCAAGTCGTTACGGCGGGATCATACCTCTATGCCCACGTGCGGCAGGTGATTACCGGCCGCATGCCGGCGCTGGACGGCATGCGCGGAGCCGGCATGGTGGTGGTCCTAATTGTCCATTTTTCCTGGACCCCATTCGGTCTCCCGGGCCTGGGGGGAAGGCTTCTTCTCTCCATCATCCCCGCTGGATGGATTGCCATGGCGTCGTTCTTTGTGCTTTCGGGGTTTCTGATTACCGGCATACTTCTCGACAGCAAAGGGGCGGAAAACTACTTTTCGGCCTTTTATGCTCGGCGCGCCCTGCGGATTTTACCCTTATATTACGGGTCTCTTTTTGTCGGATTCATTCTGTTTCCGCTTCTGGGAAAGCTGGGCCTGCCGTACTTTCCCAAGCAGTTTTTCGCGGGTCAGCTCTGGTATTGGTGTTATCTCGCCAACCTGGCATGGATGCGCGGGCAGGTTACACCCTATTTCGACCACTTCTGGTCGCTCGCCGTAGAGGAGCAGTTCTATTTCCTCTGGCCGCTCATTATTTACATGACTCACCGTCGCACCCTGGCCAAGATCTGCATTGCCTTGGTCGTGGTTGCGCCGATCCTCCGAATCCTGCTTCACCTCAAGGGAGTGAATGTAGACGGGATCTATCACCTAACGACCTCTCATATCGACGCCCTGGGCCTCGGGGCGCTGGCGGCGTTGATCATTCGCGATGAGAAATGGACGCGCCGATTGATCCCCCGCCTGAACTATTTCATCTATCCGTCACTGGCCATTTTCTGCGTCATGTGCGTCGCCATGGATTCTTTCGATTACGAGGGCCCAGCGTTTATCTACGGAGCTTCCTGGGTGGCGATTTTCTTTACCGGACTCGTGCTCCGGCTGGTTGCCACCACCGGCGCGAATTCGCGATTGCAGCGTTTCCTGCAATGGGGTTGGCTGCAATCCTGCGGCAAATACAGCTACGCGATCTACGTGCTCCATTTCCCCCTGACCGTTTATTACTACGGTACCGTCCTGCCCCGCCTTATGGATTATCTCCGCCAAACGGGACTGAGGGATTGGTTCCACCATCGAAGCATGTTTGACAACGGAATCCTCGTGACCGTGTATGTTATTCATATCTTTGCGCTTTGCCTAATTTCCTTTGGCCTGGGGAAGCTTTCCTGGTGGGCGTTCGAGGGTCCCATCAACGACCGGAAGAAGTACTTCAAACCGCGCTGGCGTGGCAGCATGCCCAAGCCAACAGAAGCCTGAGAGCACCGAAGGGTCAGCCACCCCGCTCGAAGTGCCCGCCCCACCAAAGGCCGATCAAACCTAACTACGGGCTTGCGGACTGTCGGTTTTCAGCGTCCCGCCATTTTTGAATCTTGAATCTGGAATCTCCAATCCCGCGCAGTGTGCGCAGCCGCCGGCCCCCAATCCCTAGCCGCCAACCCCTAATCCCGGCTCTTCGGACCTCGGACTGTTTTCCCGTCACCCGCCACTGAGACGCCGTGATGGACACCGAGCAAGCCCGGGCGGCAAGAGGGGAAAAGCCGCCCCGATGAATCGGGGGGCTACGTCCTCGCCGGACACATCGCCGACTTCCGCGCGTGGAAAGATCACGACCAATACCAGAAGTCGTTCGAGCGCCTGGTGTGCGACCTGAAGACGTGGTGAACGTGCCATGGCCGTCCCGGCCATGCCCCGGCACGGGCAGGATGCCCGTGGCACAAGGAACGTAGCGCAGGGCACGCTCTCCGGCCCTGCGGCTCTTCCGATGGCCCGATAATAGATCTGCCCGTGGCGCGACCGATGACGCGCGGGACCCCCGCGCTGAAGCGGGCAGGATACCTGTGCTCCCACGGCGGGCTCCCCCGCGACGCCCCCCGCGACGCCCCCCGCGACGCTCCCACGCGGCTCCGTTGATTACGAGCCTAAAGTCAGGATACACTGTGCGGCTGATCGCGACAAAAAAAGGAGGGACGCCGATGCCAGGTCCGGGAATGGAATTAATCGGGGAAGAGGAAAAGAAAGAACTGCTGGAGGTTTTGGAAGCGGGGCGTTTGTACCGATACGGGAGCGCCGATGATCCCCGATTCAAGGCCAAAGTCATCAAGCTTGAGCAGGAAGTGGCCAAGCGGGTCGGCGTGCCCTACGCAGTGGCCGTGAACTCCGGCACCTCGGCGCTGCTGGTGGCGCTGATTGGGTTGGGGGTAGGTCCGGGCGACGAGGTCATCGTTCCCGGGTACACCTTCATTGCCAGCATCTCATCGATCATCTATGCGCGGGCGGTTCCAATCCTGGCGGAAGTTGACCGCACGTTGAACCTCGACCCCGCCGACGTCGAGCGCAAGATCACGCCGCGCACCAAGGCCATCATGGCCGTGCATATGCTCGGCAACCCGGCGCGGCTCGACGAGTTGAAGAAGATTGCCGACGCGCACAAGCTCTTGCTGATTGAGGACTGCGCGCAGGCGTTCGGCGCCCGTTACAAGGGCCGCGGCGTGGGCTCGATTGGCGACGTCGGCACTTTCAGCTTCAATGTCTATAAGACGATTACGGCGGGCGATGGGGGCATGTTGGTAACGCGCGATGAGGAAGCCTACCGCCGGTTCTTCGGCATTCACGACCAGGGGCACACCCCCCTGCGCACGGGTGTGGAAGTAGGCCACCGGCCCTTTGTGGGGCTGGACTTCCGCATGACCGAATTGGCCGCGGCGGTGCTGCTGGCGCAGTTGAAAAAGGTACAGACCATCCTGGGGCACCTGCATTCGAACAAGCAGCGCTTCAAGCAGGCGATTGCCGATCTGCCGGGACTCGAGTTCCGCGAGATCACTGACCCCCAGGGCGAATGCGCTACTCTGCTGACCGTGTTTCTGCCTTCCGAGCAGATTGCCCGGCAGGTGGCGAAGGAGCTCGGCACCCGCGTGGTGGCGGATTCCGGCTGGCACGTCTACTCGAACATGGAGCAGATCCTGGAAAAGCGGACGCCCATCGAGAAGGGTTGCCCGTTCCACTGTCCGTTGTACGAGGGCCCGGAGCAAAAGTATTGGAAAGGGATGCTGCCGCAAACCGATGCCCTGCTCGCGCGCGCGATCAATATCGGTATCGGAGTGTCTGACCCCGGGTTAGGCTCGGCATTTGGGGTAACGATGCGGGATGGCTTCGACGCCGTCGACGTCCGTGCCGCCCAGTTCCGCCAGGTGGCGCAGAAATATCTGTAGGTCTACGGTCGTAGGGGCGACCCTCGTGGTCGCGCCCGGGGCAGGCACGAGGCCCATAAGCGCTAACTTAAGGGGGGCTTTTCCGTTTACGCGTCATCCGGCCGGTTCAACAGGCTGACTGTACTCATTTCTTTTGCGCGAAGTAGTAGTAGTTTTCGCCTACATCAAGCACTGTTTCAACCAGCGACAGACCTTCGGCCTCCAGCGCGTTTCGGTATAGGTCATGACCGAGCGAGATTGAAGGCCGGTCAGTCATACCATCCGTCCACGTACAGAATTGCTGGGGGCAGTGAACAGCAGTCTGCCCCCGCTGGGGAGGACAGCGGCGATCTTCGCGATCAATCCGCGTTGGACCTCCGCGTCCAGGAGAAAGAATAGGCCCCCGCGCGGCAACACCTTCAAAAGTTCGACCGAAAAAGTCCGAATCCTCTACCGCAGCACACTCAACGGAAATCGTCGGGAAACGTGCTCGGAATGCAGCGATCATGCTAGGTGCGGGATCGATTCCGTACACATTCAAGCCGCGCTCAATCAACGTTTTCGTAATGGGCACACGCGTCCCGCATCCTAAGTCGAGCACGGTTGCGCCGTCCGGCAGCGTCTTGGACCAGCCTGTCACAACTGATGGTCCGATGCCTGAAACGCTCCGCCCGCGCCCGGCGATATAGATCTGTGCTATTTCTTCATAGCCATTCGACTTGTCGGAAATTGCCACGCGAGCCAACGTAGCATGGGAGAATCGCAGTGTTCGGCCGCGCTCTGAGTGTAAGGCCGGCCACTCGGAAAGTACTCTCCGATCGCTCGCCGAGAAACTCACCCGCTGGTCTCACTGTAAGTGACCGACAAGAAATGCTCGCAAGACGGCAAGGCTTCGAGAGTTGGAAAGCCCTGAAAACTGGACTTTCGCCCAAGCCGCGCAAGGTGAAATCATCGGATATGATCCGGATCGTACGGTGAAGCGAACCGTGAGTCGCGATCAAAGCTCCGGGCCGCCGCACAGGCGGAGAATGGTATTCAGAAAAGCCCGTAGCTCCGGGCAAGCGTTTGCTGCCTCCATCAGGTTGTTTTCGCGCAGAATCCGGTCGGCGTCCCTTGGTTTCACATAATCCTTGCCCCGGCTCCCGGTTCGGAAGATTTCCCGGATTCGAGCGGAGGGCGGATGCATGTGGTCAACGGTTTCGGGGCGCCCGCCTGGAGCTGCTTTGTTGTGGCCGGCCATCCGCTGGATCGAGCCCCAAAACGGAAGAAGCCAAGCTTCGAACTCATATTGGGCGGCGTGGGGAAAGAATTTGTCGTTATTTGCGGTGCAAGTTCGCATTTTAGTCTTCGCATCTTGAGCGTCGGTGAAATCTGTCGTGCCCGTATAGACATCGGTCAGGGCGATCACGGCGTCGGCCGGTTGCTTCCCATGGCGCAATAATCGCTCGACCTCCCGCTTCAGTCGCTCACCGGTTGGAATTCGGCCATCATATGGCTCGGGATCGAGCCGCGGCATTTTTCCGGGCAGGCGTGCCTGCAGGAACTGGCGAAGATGCGGAAGAAAAGCGCGTTCGGTCTGTCCTTCGACAAGGAGAGCGATCTTCATGCCCGCCCTCCCATGCGTCCCATGCGCCAAACCTCGTCCAGGGTATATTCTTTCAACCATTCGTCCAAGTCCAGTTGGTCCGCCCAGGTGAGTTGAGCCATACCCTCATCAGTCGAATCTATCACCACGACTTCCTCAGGCTTTAGGAAGCGCACTAGCCGGTCCGAGTGTGTGGCCACCACCAACTGGGTGCGTTGGGCCGCTTCGCGTAACAATCCGGCGAGAAGGCTCAGCAGTTCAGGATGAAGGCTGACTTCGGGTTCGTCGATCAGGGTAACAGAGGTCAGGCCGGGACTTCCCAGGAGCGTGGCTAGCCATAGGAACCGCAGCATTCCTTCCGAGAGTTGGTGCATGTAGAGCGGTTTTGAGAGATTCTTGTCCCGCCACGTCATGGCGAGTGTGCCCGCTGCTACCGGCGGAAATTGAAGATGTTCGAATGCCGGGAAGGCCGAACGCAGAGAGTCCTCAATGGCCTCAAACCGATCGCGGTCTGCTTCGCGCAGGTAAAACAAGCAAGAAACCAAATCATCTCCATCCTTTCCCGGCAAGGAGGCAGGATGCATCGGTTGGGGAAGTCGCACGGGCGAGCGGGGTTCAACATTCAGCACGTGATACGATGTCGACGATGAGAGTTTCCTGCGTAGGTCTTCCGGCTCTTGATACATTTTGGGAACTTGTGAGAGGGACGTTTCCAGCGGGTTGTGCTCCCATGTTGGACGAACCAGCCGATTTTGCTCCACTTCGAAGTACCTTACGTCGGTTCCGCGGGATTCGATGTGCTTGAAAGGTGGCGGTTGGAAATATCTCTGCTGACTCAGAATCTCTTCGTCAATAACGTAAGTTGTTCCCTGTGGCTTTAGGCGGAGCTGGTAATTCAGAGGTTCGTGGCCGTGAACGCCCATCGAGAGGCCCAGTGACAAGTCTTCTGCTCTGTCGCAGGTAATTACGGTTCCCAACCCCCCGAGGTCGCTGATTGCCTTGTTGAGAGCGCCTTGCGCCGAGCTCGCCAGGAGTGAGAATACATCGAGCAGAGAAGTCTTGCCTGTTCCATTCGCGCCGATAAGAACCGTGAGGGGACGCAGTTCGAGGTCCACGTCGCATAGCCTGCGGAAGCCCTTGACCGAAACGCTTTTGAATCCGCTTATGCCGTTCATTGCTAAATCTGGCATCTTGCCAGCCTCCGTTCTACCGCTCGCCATTATACTTCACTGGGGCTTCCAGCACTTGGGGGCTCGCGCCCGATACCCCGGAGTTGTGGCGGTCCGCGCTACATTTGCTCCTATGGCCGCAGATCTAATTCGAGCAGCGTGATGGTGAGCGGGCTGAAGGTGAAATCAAACCGCGCCCCGTGCAGATCCGCCGGCCGCGAAACGAGCGAAATTCGCTCGGGATCATCACGGCTATTCATCACCTCCGACGTTCCGGCGTGCGCGTGGTCTTCGAGGGTAGTAACGGTCCCTCCCGCCACGCCCACCTTGAAGTCTTCCAATTGGAAGCTTCGCGGGAGAGGATCGAGTGTCGAGTTGACGGCGTAGATCCGCAGCTTTTTTCCGTCCGCGCTCACGCTTGCGCTCAGGTCAGGTTCTTGCAGGTGCCAGGCGAGCTTCGAGGAACGCTGGACGCGGAGCGGGTAGGCGCCGGTAGCGCGCGCGTACATCTGCTGCGCGTAGTAGGCAGGCGACTCGTAAATCCAGCCGGGGCCGGTCACCAGAAAGCCGGAGCCGCGGCTATCGGCGAAATTCGATCGGTTGGCGATCTCGACGAGGTCGGCGTATCGATGCATCAGGTTCAAGAAGCGGGAAATGCTCAGCGCGTTGCCCAGCGTCTGAAGCATGCCTCGATCCAAGCCGAAGTTGCCCGCGGTCGTATTCCACTCGGTCACCCCGACACGAATGTCCTTGCCACGGGCGTTGGCTTCAATCCAGTCCCCGAGCTGCTGGAAACTGCGTTCTTCGGTCACGATGTCGTTGACCTCGTAGAGATGGGGGCAGAGATAATCGAAGATAGTTCCCGCGGCTTCAAGCAAGCCCTTGGTGGGGAAGGATGACATGAGCTTGATGCCGGGATCGGCTTTCTTCATGGCCTCGGCAAATGCTCGCACGGAATTGCCGTAGTCGGAGACATCAACCTCATTGCCGATTTGCCAGTACTTCACGTGGTAGGGAGCCGGATGGCCATTCCTGGCGCGGAGGGCGCCCCAGTGGGTATCGGTGCTGGCGTTGGCGTATTCCACTTCTGCCGCGGCGTCTTCCGGCTTCTTGCCGGTCCAGCGCACACAGATGAGCGGTTCCGCTCCAATGTACTCGCAGAGCCGCACGAACTCATCGATACCGACGAAGTTCTCCTCCCAGCCGCCCCAAACGGTGGTAAAGGTCAGCCGGCCGTCCCAGGGCCCAATGGCGCGGTCCCACTCATACTCTTCCGTGGTGCTGCCGCCGAAACGAATAATCCCCGGATGCATGGCCTTGAGCGCCGCCACCACGTCGGGCCGCCAGATTCCCAAAACTGCGTCGGAGCCGATCAAGTAAACGCGGTCAAGCCACAGGGTTCCCGGCCCCTCGAAATCAAGAGTCAGGGTGGCATTGTCGGTGGTGCGGTCGCCATGCAGTTCGGCCTCAACGGCGGTCCAATTCTCACCGGCGCGGCCCAGCAGAACCGGGCCGGCAATGATCCGACCGCCGCCGTGGAGCGAAGCCCAAACGGGAACATTCCCTTCCCCGCGGAGGTGCAGGCGCAGCTTGTAGGAGACTCCCTGCTTGAGGTAGAAACCGTCTTGCGAAATGCCGGCGCGTGCGTGCGCTGCTGCCAACACAATCTTCTGCGACCGCGCGCCACTGAATGGATTCGTTGTGTCGAAGGAGTACTTCGCAACCTCCACCGCGCCATCCGGGTACCAGGGCCGGTGGGGTTCATCGACCTCCTTCTTATAGTCTACGCGGCAAGGCGGCGCATCCTCAAAGCTGGTCGAAACCACTTGCTGGGAGATAATGGTCGGAATCAGGTTGCAAAGCAGCTCGATGAACTGGCCTTGTTGCTTGGCATCGATTGGCCGCTTCGTCGCGTGCTCGGCAAAGATGTGAACGTCCTCGCGCGCGTCGGACGGCAGAGATTCCAGTCTCACATCGTCGAACCAGGCCCTTCCCGTGCCACCGCGCACCCCGACGAGGGTCAAATCAATGTAGCCCGGCGAAGGTACGCGGAAGGTCACTTCCTCGTCTTTCCAGGGGGTCGTGCTCGAGCGGCCCACACTCGACGCGATTTCCGCTCCGGGCGTGTCGATGGCGATGGCACCGCCTTCACCGCTCTCAAGGTTCTCCGTCTTGATCCAAACGCTCGCGCGCCACAACGAACCGACGGGGAGGAAGATTCTCTGCTTTACGGACGCATCGGCCGGGTCGAGGGCTTCAATCAGCAGGGATTGAGCGCCTTCCCTCGCATCATTGGGATCGGCAGTCAGCGTGGGCGTTCGTCCGTGGTCCTGCCGAAGACGAGTCTCGACCTCCCAGCCCGTAAGAACTGGAGCAGATTCGAAGTCGGGATTCTGCACTGCGGATTGCGTCCCCAGCGAGGGAAGCAAGGCGAAGAACGTAAGGGCGGCGGAAAGCATGGAATCTCCTCTTGTGTTGTTATGGCAAAGACTCGACGCGCGGCACGGGCGGGATTATATCAACTTCGTGTGGTGGAAGGGACTGTCAGAATGACTACCCAGCACCAGGGCCAGGCAGGGTGCGCGTGTGGTTGAACGTATATTCGCCCAGCAGACGCTCAACGCCCGTGTCATCGAACGTGACGAGGCGCACGATCATTTTGTTTGAGGGCGCGGCCTTCGCGAAGGTCATCGACTCTTGGAAAGCAATGCTGTTTGCGCCGGGATGAACGGGGATGTCCGGCAGCCGGAGCAACTCCTCGCCGCGCTCATCGCAGAGGCCACATCCGCGCTGGTCTGCTCGTCAAAAAAAGTCGAGGGCCGATGTGATCTGCGGTCAACTCGGCGCGCCCGCATGGCTGGGACGTGGGCGTGCTCTTCGAAGAGACGCAAAAGACGTTGCTCTGCTCGGACCTCTTCCATCAAAATGGCGATGTCGAGCCGATCACGTCCTCTGATATTGTGGGCAGGTCGCGTCAGTCCATGAAAGAATATCAAGCAACCATCCTCACGGATTACGTGCCATACACGCCGCTCACGGCGCGGAACCTGAAAAAGCTCGGCGAGCTCGAACCCAAAACGCTCGCCGTCATGCACGGCTCAAGCTTTACTGGCGACTGCGCTCGGGCCCTCGATGACCTCAATGTGGTGTTCCGCGAAGTCTATGGCGGGCAGAGGTAGCGGCGGCGGACGCGCGGCACTCCGCCCCATGAACGCGGCCGCGCAGCAGGTGATTCCCGGTTCCCTTGAGAGGAGAAACACGAAATGAGCGCAAGCGAAGAAACTGGCGTGAAAAATCCCCTGAACGTCATCGCCGCGATTGGGCTGGCCCTGGGCGGGCTGTTCGGCATGTTGGGGACGATGGTTGCAGCAAGAAATCTTCAGTCGGCATTCTGGGCAATCGACGGGGTCGGCGTCGTGGTGGGTACCACTCTGCTTGCCCTGAGGTTGTTCAGAAAGGGCAGTGACGTTGTCGCCGCCGGCTTTCTCGTGTTCACGATTGGAGAGAGCGTGATGCTTGCAGGTACGGCAACGACCTTGGCAGAAAGCGTCCCGACATTTGCCGCTGGCACGGCCTTGTGGTCCGCCGGCCTGCTGCTCACCAGTGCGCCCAAGGAGTTTGCCGCTTGGATTCGAGGGGCGGGGCTGATCGCCGCGGCTTTGTTCGCGATCACTTCGGGGACAATCTTTTGGGGAGCGCAGACTCTGCCCACCGCTCGCCCGCTGCCCTTCTTCGCCTACCCGTTCCTGGTTCTGACGTTCATCGGATGGATTTGGACACTCTTGAAATCAGCGTGAACAATGGACATCGCTCCCCGCCCCCGAATGCGATGATGGCGTGGGATGGCCAGTAAGTAAACAAAAAGGATGGTGGAGGCGGGGGGAGTCGGAACATTCACCCGCATTGAAAACACGTAACTTATTGAAAATGTTGCACTCACAAAACGCAGGAACCGGCAAAAACGCGCCCAACTGGAACGTAACTGGAACACGCCTTCAATGCCATCTGCGATTTCGCTTTCACACCTGTATTTCAAACTCCATCAAAAAGCGCTCGCTCGGTGCGCTGTTTGCTCAGTCTCCGAAGATTCCGCGCCGCAATTCAGGAGGACAATTGGCCTTATTCCGGTCCAGGTTGTCCAGCATTTGTTCGCGCCCCGCGTCACATTTGAACGCCAGCATCGCCAATTTCTGCCGCGCCTCCTTCGGCATCTGACCCTCTTGCTCGCACAATGTCTTGTACAATTCGCTCCGGTCCGGCTCCGGTATTCCGGTGAACTGTTTTTTGAGGAACTCCATGCCCCCTGTCATATCGTCCCCAAAATCGTTCATTAACTTTTCCAACACTCCCATCGCTACCGCGCCAAGAACCGGCACCTTCCCCCCAGTCGGGGGAGTTGCCGTCCCAGCAGGCTTCCCGGCTCCCTTCTCTACTTCGACCGTTTTCCCTGAATAACTCACCCCGAGGATGTCATCCTCAAGCGCTTCGCGCACACTTTTTAGGTTTTCCAATTTCTTTTTATCTTCCGCATTCTTTTTCTCCAATGCCTCCATGAAAAACGCCGTGGTGATCCTGTCCCTCACTTCAGGAGCAAATTCCTTTATATGCTCCGTCAGGTAGTTCCGCGCTTCTGCCTCCGAGCATCCCAGCCTCGCCCGCACTTTACCAACGATTTCATCAATCGTGCTGCTCAAGCGAACCTTGTCGGCCATGGTCCCTCCCGATATCTGGGGCGGCCTCGCGACCGCCCCCGTACTCAGTTCCGATTCATGTAACCATCAATGTACCGGCCAAGGTCCCGCCCCCGAACTCTCCGGCACTTGTAAACCCGGCGTCTCTTGTCAGATTTCCCCGGAAGCACGAACGCCTTCAGGAAACCCCGAATGATCTGCCGGATCACCGTATCCTCCGAAAAGCCCAGGATGCCAGCGACCTCCTTTACTGAGTACCACTTCTCCGGTTGAATGGAATCCAGTACGAGCACAAGTCACCTCGCAGTTGAATTCCTCTCCCTTTCGGGAGATGCCAGAGAAGCCCCTCCGTTCTCGGCACGCCGATTTACGGACGGGTAACCCCTGCCCAGAAG
>JBKQWF010000233.1:0-3680 GCA_052139695.1 Limisphaerales bacterium | reverse complement strand
CGGTGGGCCTGGTGGATTCGCAGGATTTGCCGAAGCTGAAAATCATGTAACACAATTGCAGCGTCGGGCCTGCGGCCCGATGGCCGGCGCGCGGCGCCAACACCGTACCCTAAATTTCTTCGCCATGAAACCCGGCCTGACCGCGCAAAAATTTTTCAGTGAACGCGGGCCGGGTTTATCCGTGGATTTTCTTTTGGCTTTGCCGGAAGGTTACGGCGCGGACGCCGCGAAACGCTGGCCGCTGATTTTGTTTTTGCACGGCGCGGGCGAGCGCGGCAACGACGTCTGGAAGGCTACCATCCATGCCCCGCCGAAATTCGACACGCAGCGGGTAAAATTCCCGTTCATTCTCGTCGAGCCGCTGTGTCCCGCCGGCCGGATTTGGTCGGACGCTTTGCTGCTGGCGCTGCTCGACGAGGTTGAAGACAAATATGCCGTGGATACGCATCGGGTTTATCTCACCGGCATCAGCATGGGAGGATTTGGCACGTGGCATCTCGGTTTGAGCCATCCCGAAAAATTCGCCGCCATTGCACCGATTTGCGGCGGCGGCGAAACCATTCTCATCACCCTTGCGCAACACTACGACGCCGACCGGCTGGCGCAAATCCAGAGCTTGGGTGTTTGGGCTTTTCACGGAGGGAAGGACACCGCGGTGGCGCCGGAGGAAACCGTGCGGATGGTCAATGCCTTAAAACGCGCCGGCTGCACCAATTGCAGAATGACCATTTATCCAGAAGCCGAGCACGACAGTTGGACACAAACCTACGCGAATCCAGAACTGTTCGAGTGGTTCTTGCGGCACTCGCGCTGACGCGCGAACGATTGAGCGAAGTTAAAATTCACTCAACGATTTAGCTATTCAACTTTGCCCGCCCGATTCAGCGGCCAATAAATTTTTGAAACTCGGCCGATGATATATTTTTCCGGGATTGTTGCCCAATAACGGCTGTCAAGGCTGTTCGTGGTATTATCACCGATGACAAAATAGGCTCCATCGGGTACGGCGAATTGGTCCGTAGAGTCCGTTAGATAAATTTGGCTCGCGAACAGCCGACTGGGAAATTCGAATTTCGCCAGGCCTGGCGGCTCCGAAATAATCTGGTCGTGATTGTGAAGGCGCCCGTTTTGAATTGATATAACGTCGCCCGGAACCCCGACGATTCGCTTGATGTAAAATTCGTCAGCCGGAATATGATACAACTGGCGTTTGTCTTCAGAAATTCCTTTCGTTTTAAAAACAACAATGTCACCGCGTTGTGGTTTGTGAAACCAATAGGCATACTTTTCGACAATAATCCGATCTCCGACAACGACCGTTCCATCTGGCCCTTTTCTGTTTCCTAAAATAGTCGGTGACATCGAAGCTGTTGGCATCTGAAATGGCTGGATGAAAACTTTCATTCCAAGAACGACGGATTTGGAAAGGGCAAAAAACAAAATTATAAAGCTAGCCCGTCTTCCGCAGTTTGGAGTCAGAAAGAAGAATTTTTCCGGAGGGGGCGGGCATAAGTGTGAGCAAATCGAATGGTGCGAGAATGATCTGATGCGAAAAGGGACTTGTAGTGCCGAACAGGCCGTTGCGGGCTTGGGTTCGGGGAGTGCAGAATGGGGGCATGTATTTGCGACGGCAGCGTCGGACGATCAGAGGCGCGACGTATGAGTATTGGGCGCTGGTGGAATCGCGCCGAACGGCCAGTGGTCCCCGTCAGCACATTGTGGCTACCTTGGGCAAACTTCCGGGGCTGGATGAGCGAGTTCGTGTCGGATGGGAAACGGTCGATGAGTTGCTGGCGGGCCGGACCCCGGCCCGGCAGCTTGAATTGGGCGGTGCGGCTCAGTCCGAGAGGCCGCTGTGGCGCGAGGTGGAGGTGCGCGGGGTTCGAGTCGAGCGGGTGCGTGAATTTGGCGAAGTTTACCTGGCGCTCTCGCTCTGGCGCCGCCTGGGTCTGCATGAACTGTTGAACGAACTGATCCCTTCCGGTCGTGAGGAAGTTCCCTGGGAACGGATCGCCTGTCTGTTGACGGTCGCCCGGTTTTGTGCCCAACCGAGTGAGCTGGGCTTGGCCGAACGCTGGTATCAGCGCACGGCCTTGGAGGATTTGCTGGGAGTGGCGTGGGAGAAGATCAATGAGGATCGTCTGTATCGCGGCTTGGACGAGTTGCACGAGCGCAAGGAGCAACTGACGGCTCATTTGCTCAAACGTTACGAGAGCTGGTTTGGCGTGGGCTTTGAGTTTTTGCTTTACGACGTCACCAGCACGTTTTTCGAAGGCCAGGCGCTGGGCAACGCCAAGGCGGCCCGGGGTTACAGCCGGGACAACCGGCCGGACTGCAAACAAGTCTGCATCGGCCTGGTAGTCAGCCTGGAAGGGTTGCCGCTGGCCCATGAGGTCTTCGCGGGCAACCGCGCCGACGTGACGACGGTCGAGGAGATCATCACCGTGATGGAGGGAAAATACGGGCAAGCCAAACGGATCTGGGTCATGGACCGCGGCATGACCAGCGAGGAGAACATCGAGTTTTTGCGCGAACGCAAAGCCCAATACATCGTCGGCACGCCCAAAAGTCAGTTGCGCCGGTTCGAAGCCGCCCTCCTCGAAGACAAAGACTGGAAGCGGGTGCGCCCGGACGTCGAAGTCAAACTGCTGGCGCATCCGGATGGACAAGGCCAAGAACAGTTCGTGCTCTGCCGCAGTGAGGCTCGGCGGGAGAAGGAAAAGGCGATGCTGGCCCGTCAGGAACAGCGGTTGTGGCAAAAGCTTCTGGAAATCGACCAACGGCTTGAGAAACGACCGGCCCCTGCCGACCAGACCGAACGACGCGTCGGCCGGTGGCTGGGACGCTATCCGGCGGCCGACAAACTCTTCGAAGTGGAAGTCCGCTTAAACGAACAGCGGCAAGCCTGCGGATTAAGCGTGGCCTGTCTGGTGGATCGCAGTCAGTGGGCTCGCCAGGCGCACGGAGCCTATTTGCTGCGCACCAACTGCACCGAAGCGGACCCGGCCAAAGTATGGGAGTGGTATTTGCAGTTACAACAGGCGGAAGCGGCGTTCCGCTGCGCCAAGAGTGACCTGAGCTTGCGGCCGATCTTCCATCACAAGACCGAGCGGGTGGAGGCGCACCTCTTGGTCTGTTTTCTTTCACTGGCTCTGTGGCGGACGCTGGAGATGTGGATGCGGGGCAAGGGACTGGGCAACTGCGCCCGGCAGTTGGCCGGCGAGATCGCCACCGTCAAGTCGCTCGACGTCGTCTTGCCCGTCAAGACACCAGAAGGCATGAGCGAACTGCGTTTACGCACCGTAGCGCGACCGGAGCGAATGGTAGCTGAACTTTTGCAGCGATTGGATCTCCATCTACCCGAGCAAAGCCGGATCGTTCAAAAAGTCGTTGAAAATGTAGTGGCGAAAACGGGGGTTTAAAATGCCTAAACCCTTGCAAATCAGAGTCGCGTCTTTCCCAACTGCGGAAGATGGGCTAACACCGCAAGTTTCACGGGGCCATAAGGGCAATCGTCAATCCCCCAAATGAAAAACTCCTTTACGCTCTCCGGCGATTCCATGGTGTCATCCTACCACCAATCTTGGCTCGTTGGGAAGCAAAAAATGCTTGGGAAATCATTACTCGACCGCCCGGCCCATGCGCCGCCGGGGTTTTTTCGTCTGCGCGAAGAGCATGAG
>JBKQWF010000232.1:0-38425 GCA_052139695.1 Limisphaerales bacterium | reverse complement strand
CCCGGAACCACGGGCGCAACGGCACCTGCGCCAGCCCTATCCGCCTTTAATTGGTTCCCGAAAAAAAGCGCGTCAACAATTGAAAGTAACCCCGAATTGCGCCCACAAAAACTAGTGGCATTGGGCGGGACGCCCGCGATCCCCGAGGCTTTTGCATGGATACCGACAAGGACGGCGACTGCCTTCCTGCCGCCTTGTGCCCTTTGCCAGATCGACTAAAGTTGAGGTGTCATGGCCGTCACCGCAACAGTCCCGTCGCCGCGCGCGCTTTCTGAGGAGGCTCACCCTCCGGCGCGGCGTCCTGAACTGTTGGCCCCGGCGGGAGATTGGGATTGCGCCCGGGCGGCGGTCGAAAACGGCGCCGACGCCATTTACTTCGGCTTGGAACGGTTCAACGCCCGGATGCGGGCCAATAATTTTACCGAGGCCGATTTGCCCCGGCTGATGGATTTTCTGCATCGCCGCGGCCTCAAGGGTTACGTCACTTTTAACACGCTGGTCTTTGCCGATGAAATGGCGGAGGCCGGGCAATATCTGCGCGGGCTGATGGCCGCCGGTGTAGATGCGGCCATTGTGCAGGACGTGGGGATATGCCGGTTGATTCGCCGGCTGTCGCCCGATTTTCCCATCCATGCCTCGACTCAAATGACCATCACCAGCGCGGCGGGCGTGGAGTTTGCGCGCGCCCTGGGCTGCTCGCTGATCGTGCTGGCGCGGGAATGCACCCTCAAAGAAATTGAGAAAATGACGCGGGCCGGCGCGCCGGGCCAGGCGCTGCCGCTGGAGGTTTTTGTCCATGGCGCGCTCTGCGTCGCTTATTCCGGCCAATGTTTGACAAGCGAAGCCCTGGGCGGACGTTCCGCCAACCGCGGCGAATGTGCCCAAGCCTGCCGTATGCCTTATGAACTCATTTGCGACGATCAACAGGTGCCGCTGGGCGACCGCCGTTATCTTCTGAGCCCGCAGGATTTGGCAGGTTTGGAGGTGCTGCCGGATTTGCTTCGCGCGGGCGTGGCGTCGCTCAAGATCGAAGGCCGCCTTAAATCCCCGGAATACGTGGCGAACATCACGCAGGTTTATCGCCGCGCTTTGGATGGCGCTGCCGGCCCACCGCCCGCCGACACCCGGTACCGCCTGGAAATGGCCTTTTCCCGCGGGCTGCACACAGGATGGTTTAAGGGGATTGATAACCAGCATTTGGTCCACGGCCGATTCGGAAAAAAGCGCGGGGTTTATTTGGGCGAAGTCGCCCGTATTTCCGACGGCGCGGTCTTCGTTCGTTTGCAAGCCGCGCTCAAACTGGGTGATGGCATCGTCTTCGATGCCGGGCGGCCGGATGAGGACGAGGAGGGGGGGCGGGTTTCCCAATTGTCCGCCAACGGCGAAACGGAATTCCGCCTGTTTGGCCAAATAGATTTCAAGCGCGTCCATGCCGGTGACAAGGTTTGGAAGACGAGCGACCCGGAGTTGGACCGCGCCTTGCGCCGGAGCTTTTCCGGGACCGCCCCGCAATTCCGGCGGCCGCTCGATCTGGAAGTCCACGGCCACGCCGGCTCGCCATTAACGGTCATCGCCCGCGACGAGTTTGGCAATGTGGCGCGGGCAAATTCCGCCATGCCGCTGGCGCCTGCCCAAAATCAGCCGCTGACCACCGAACGGCTGCGGGACCAATTGGGACGCCTCGGCGGAACGCCTTTTGCCCTGGGCCGCCTGGAAAACAAATTGGAAGGCCCCGTCATTTTGCCCATGAGCGAGCTGAACAGGCTGCGCCGCGAGCTGGTCGGTCAAATCGAGGAATTGCGCGCCCGTCCCCCGCGGTGGACGCTCCAAGCCGCGCCGCCGCCTTCCGCCGCCGTCCCCTCTTCGGCTGCTCCAGGGCCGCCGCGTTTGATCGTGCTGGCGCGGACGATGGAACAATTGGAGGCGGCCTTGCCGTTGGATTTGGCCGCGATTTATTTGGAGTTTGAAGACCCAAAAAAATATCGCGAAGCGGTGGCGCGGTTTCGCGCCGCGGGCTTGCGCTCGGAGATTTTTGTCGCGCCGCCGCGCATTTTTAAAGCGGGCGAGGAATGGGTGCTCAAACAGGTCCGCTCCTGCGAAGCCGACGGCTGCCTGGTGCGCAACTACGACCATCTGCCATTTTTCGCCGGCTGGCGGCAGATTGGCGATTATTCCCTCAACGTCGCCAACGGCTTATCCGCGGAGCATTTCAAGAACCTGGGCTTGGAACGGCTGACCGCTTCTTACGATTTGAACATCGCGCAACTGGAAGGCTTGTTGCGATCGGCCCCGCCAGCCTGGTTTGAAATCACCCTCCATCAGCACATGCCGATGTTTCACATGGAGCATTGCATCTTTTGCGCTTTTCTCAGCCAGGGAACCGATTACACCAATTGCGGACGCCCTTGTGACAAGCATAACGTGCAAATCCGCGACCGCGCCGGGCAGGAGCATCCATTGAAAGCGGACGCCGGCTGCCGCAATACGGTCTTCAACGCCCGGGCGCAGACCGGGGCCGAATACGCCGCCCGTTTGATGGCCTTGGGCGCGCGCCATTTCCGGCTTGAATTTGTCAACGAAACCGCCGCTGAAACAGCACGGACCATCGCTCAATACCAGTCGCTCCTCAAAGGCGAGCTCACCGGCGCGCAGCTTTGGCGGGAATTGAAAGCCCGCCGGCAGCTTGGCGTGACCCGCGGACCAATGGAAGCGAACGCGTCGTAGTTTTGACAAAGAGAGAACGAGAGTTGGAAGGTGGTACGGATCAGGAATTGAACAGAGGAAGCAGAGGGTGGGGCTGAGCTGCCGCCCAGCCCCAAATTCGGCCTTTTCAAATCTTCCTCCATTAAAACCGTCGGCCAATTCCAGGTTCCTCTTCGGGCGGCCTTCGGGCTGCGGTTATGGCCCCACCACGACCCGGTAAAAGCGCTGGCTGTTGGTGGCGTTTGGATCGCTGAAGAGAAACGAACTGGCCGCGCTATTGGTCATAAACAGAAATGTCCAATTGGGGGAATTCAAATTGGTGGACTCTTGCAACGTATAATTCCGGCCCGCGACGCCGTTGACCAGAAGCTGGAAGAGGCTGCCGGATTTGGCCGGGGAAGCCAGTTTGAGGCGCGGATTGATGACGAGGGTGAAGGGGCGGCTCACGCTCGACAAACTGGAATCGGTCAGGCTCAGGATAAAGCTATTTGTCCCGCTTGTTCCCAGCACGCCGGAGAGGAGACCATTGGTGGAGAGTGTCAGGGCGGACGGCAGCGATTGAGAACCGAGCGCCAGAGCCCAGGCATAGGGTGGCGCGCCGCCGGAGGCGCCCAATTGCTGGCTATAAAAGCTGCCGGCAAATCCGTCGGGCAAACTTTGGGTGGTGATTTGCAGCGCACCGCCGCCGGAACCGTTTCCTTGCACGGTGAAATTCTGTTCGGCATTGTTATCCGAAACCGTCACGTTCGCGGAATTGACGCATTGGTAACCCTGGCTGCTTAAAAATCCGCAATCGACGCTCACGTCCCAAACTCCATTCGGCACATTCATGGAATAATTGCCGCTGCCGCCCGTCACGCTGGAAGAGTAGTCGCCGTTGCAATCCGTCCCGGAAACGGTCACCCCAATGATGGGGTTGCCCGCGGCGTTTGTAACGTAACCGAAGATTTCTCCGGCGCCACCGCCCTGCACCACGAAATTAGTCGTCACATTGGCGTTCAAAACGGTGACGTTATAGCCACACGGGCACTGATAGTTGCCGTGGCCAAGGGCGCCATCCAAACTATTGTCGCCTCCCTGGCAGTTGACGCTGACATACCAAGTATCGTTGGCCACCAGCAGAGAGAAATTCCCGTTGTCATCGGTCACCGCTTGCACAGAGTAATTGTTGCCGTCCTGGGAGTTGGCGTTGACCTGCACATTGGCCACCGGGCTGCCCTGGAATTGCACCTGGCCCGTGATAAAACTGGCGGCAAGGACGGCGGTGAAGTTCACCGGAACCGCGTTACCCGCGGCAATTTTGGTCCCGCCATTTTGGTCAAAGCCCGGCTGAGAAAAATCGTCATTGGGAAAGCTGCCCGCGTTGTCAATGCTGAGATACCACAGCTCGTTGGGGTCGGAACTGCCTGCCACCCCAACAACAAAATTCCCATTCGAGTCCGTGTACCCGTCGGACTCGTACAAGCCGTTATAATTGTCGGTCATGTTTTGGTCATTGGCATAAACGTCAACTTCACCTGACAGGGGGTGGCCGAAGCTGTCTTTGACCGTGCCATAGAACAAAGCCGTCGCCTTCGGCAGGGCGATCGCCACTCCCGACACGCTGCCGCTGGTCGTGTCCGCTGTGGGTTTGTTTTGCAATGCCACGTAGCCGTGCAAAGCAATCCCGCCGCTGTCGCCGCCGATTTCCCATTCGCTGGGCACGACCCCGGCGGTAAAATTTCCATTCGTATCTGTGAATCCAATGCCCAAGAGGCCATTGGTTGTTTCGACGGACACGAGAAGCCCCGGCAATCCAACCGCGGAATGAGCCGCATCCGTGATTTGTCCAGAAATGGTTTCGGTCGCCGTGATAAGATTGAGATTGGTCGTGACGATTTGGCCCGCGGCGAGAGGCACGTAGGCTGCGTCCGCGGTATTGGCCAGAAAACCGTTTTTAAACGCAACCATGGTGTAAGTGCCGGGCGGCATCTGGATAGCGTAGCCGCCCGCGTTATTGGCCGCCGCGCCGCCCACCGGGTTCAGGCTATTGTCTCCCGTAGGTTGAAACAGGATAATGACAGCATCCGCAACGTTCATCCCGTTGTTGACAACGTTGCCGGTGAATTGCTGCGCGAAAGGAAAATTGGTGACGGAAAAGGAGTTGGTGATCGGGGCGAAATTGCCAGAGGGACTCGACAGCCTGAAGAGATAGTTCCCGACGATTAATTGCTGAAAATCAGCCTGCAAATTCAGCTTCGCCGTAATCTGGCCTGAGACGGTGTCGGTGTCCCCGGGAACGTTGAGATTCGTCACCCCGCCGATCACGAAACTCGCGCCGTCGGTCAGATTGAATTGCTGCCATAGGCCGTCGGCCGCATCAATGACACCATTGTGGTTGGCATCCAGATATTTCTGGACCACCACCGTCTCACCGCTACTTAAGCCTGTGATTTGCAACGTGACGGGTCCGGCGTAGGTATTGCTAATGGCCGAAGGCGAGACGCTGAATCCCACTGTGGCCATCGCGGTTTGAGAGAAAAACAAGGCCCATTGGCCGGCCAAAACGAGAACGGCGATTCTAGCGGAAGGCGGTTTCATAAACTTTCACTTCTGTAGGCTCCTGGCGTCTGACGGCAAGACCCGTCCGCTGGAAGATCAATCCCGGCGATCACGATTCAAGAGCGCGCCTCCGGAAGTTTTGCATGCGCCAGGGCGCCGGGGACTACGTTTTCAATCGTGGGCAGGTCCGCGGCCAGGAAATACTTGATGAGCAAGGCTAAAATGATGAAAGGGAGAGAGAGCAAAGCGAGGGATAGCCACCAGCCTTCGTGGCCGGCGAATTCCATTTTGTAGCTCATAAAACCGCGCAAGCTCTTGGAGAAAAGCTGGCCGCCAATGACCACGTTCCACCGCATCGCGAGCACCCCCAGCAAAATCAGCACCGAGCAGCAGAAATAAATTCGCCGCCGGTTCAATTCCGCAACCCACTTGCGGACCAGCTGCAGCGAACCCAGGAGCAGCAGCGGCACCAAAGTCCCCATGAGAGTCTGGCCAATCAGCAGAGTGTAAAAAAGTTTACCGGACGCCAGGGACCTCAGGACATCAATGCCTTCCTCCGCGGAATAAAGGCGGTGCAGCCAATCGAGGCCTTCGATGGTGGAATCAATGACCAGGGCATAGAACAGAAAGGTGGTCATCAAGTCCAGGCAGCGCATGTCCGCCGTCACCCGTCGCGTCCAACAGAGGAACATGTAGGCGAAGACGCACAGGGCCATCCCTGAGACCACAGCCGAGAGAATAAAAATGATCGGCATCAACACATTGCCCCACCACGGATTAGCCTTGATCGAGCCGAAAATGAAACCGACATATCCGTGCAAAAGAAAGGCCGACGGAATGCCCACGACGGAGATGATCCGGCCCATGCGCGCATCCAGGCGGAGCGCCGGCGCGGACAGGTCCGTGACTCCGAGGGTGAACGCGCGATAGATGATGCCGCGCAGGCCTGACTCTGTCCTGGACCACTCGACAAAATCCCGGCGGTAATCAAACCACAATTCCAGCAACAGCACCGCCATCAGATACCATGCATAGACAAAGCCAAACATCGCCATGGGCGAAGTGAAGTGGGGCGTCATCATGATTTCATAGCAGCGTTCAGGATGGCCGAGATGAAAAAGCAAGGGCAAGGTGGCGCAGAGCATGAAGGCCAGGGCCGTCAGCAGGGCCAGGCGGTAAATAGGTTCGAGCGTCTTGACATTGAGAACCCGCACGAGCGAGGCCATGATAAAGGCTCCCGCCACCAGGCCAGTCACGTAAGGGTAAACTACGATCAACACACTCCACAGCGGGTGCAAGGTGCGCTCGTTAGGGTAGGCGAACCCCTGGACTTGCGGAATCATCTCAACGGCATTCGTAAGGAGGTCGGTATGCATGGGTGTTATCTGACCTCGTCATCCAGGTTCGCGTAGCGCACGCGCGGCTTGGTTCCCAGATGAGCTTTGAGGCCCTGCGTCTTGTTGTTTTCAATGAAACGCTGCAGAGGATCGTTTGGGATCGGGTTCTTCAGATCACCAAAGATTCGCGCCTGCGAGGGGCAAATCTCCACGCAAGCCGGCCGCAATCCACGAGTGATCCGGTGATAACACATCGTGCATTTGTCGGCGGTGTTGGTCTCCTGATTAAAGAAACGGCAGCCGTAAGGGCAGGCCTGAATGCAAAACCCGCAGCCGATGCAATAATTCTTATCCACCAGGACGACGCCGTCCGGGGACTCGAAAGTGGCGCCGACGGGGCAGACTTGCGAGCAGGGCGAATTCTCGCATTGATTGCATAATTTGGGGACAAAAAAGGATTTGAGGACATCCGCCTTCGGGATCAAAGACGGGGGGAATCCTCCAATCCCGCCGTTGGGCGAATCGACAAAAGTCTCGCCGCGACTTTCGCCGGAATCCGCCTTGGGGCGAGTGACGACGTAACGCTCGATCCAGGTGCGAAAGTTGTTTTGGGGCACGCTGTTCTCAGCCTTGCAGGCCTCCACACACATGCCGCAGCCGATGCACCGGTCCACGTCCAGCGCCATGAGCCATTTGTGTTTGGTGGGATCGTAACCTTTGGGCGCCCCCGAGGAGGCAAAGACGTTCTGGACGGCGGCCTTGCAAGTGCGGGCGGCAGGCAGGGCCAGAATCCCGCCCATGAGGCCGGCGAAGCTCTTCAGGATGTTGCGGCGGCTCGTGTTCATTTTGCTCATGGAACCTCGTTCGGTTGATGGGGCACATGACACTCGGTGCAAACCTGGCCCGTGTAATGTTTGACGGAGGTAATCTGATGCATCCACTTGGGCCGTGAGGGACTGGCTTCGTGGCATCGCACACATTGGCCGTAACTGAGCTTGGGCAATTTCACTTCAGGATTCTCCACGTGGGCTTTGGAAGGCCCGTGGCAGGTTTCACAGGAAAGCCCATTGTGCTCGGCCTTGGCCAGCTTGGCCACGATTTCGCCGTGGCAGGTGTCGCAGGTTTTTCGTCCCGCCCAATAAGGTTCGCGGGCGGCAATCTCCTGCAGGGCGACGCCGCGGTAGTGCCCATATTGGCCAAAAGTCTGCGGCGTCAACAGATACCGCGCGCTGAAATAGCCGCAGATGATCGCAATGGTCAGCAGAACGAGCCGGATGATTTGCGGCGGCATGTTAAAAAACTTCATTTGGCCAAGCTCTCGTTCTCGCGGGGCGCCGGCTCTATTGTTTGAAAGCGCGCACCTTGGCCACGAGCGCCTTGATGTCATCGTCCGAGAGTCCCTCGGCAGGTTTCATCTTCGTCTTGTCGCCGTCTTTGATGCCTTCTTTGATGGTCTTGGCGGCCTTCTCATCGTTGAAGGATGCTTGATACTTGGCGTCAGTGAAGTCCTTGATTTCCATTTTCTTACCCATGGGCGTCGCGCCTTTGCCGTCGGCCCCGTGACATTTTTTGCAGCTTTTGTCCCAGTTCGCGGCGGCATCGTCCGCCAGCACGGCCGCCGTGGCCGCGGCCAGCGCCAGAATTGTAAAATATATTTTTGCCTGTTTCATTTTTCAGTCTTTCTCGTTTGTCATCATGCCCGCTTGCTGCCGCCGAACTCCGGCCACCGCTGTCAAGAGGCCTCTACTCTCCGGCGGCATCGGCATGACTGATTTCTAGCAGCCACCATGGCCCGGCCCCGTGGGTTGCGCTGCCCTAAAATTGGGAAATGCTCGCTGTTTTTTGGCGAGACTCTGAAAGAAAATGGATGGGTCAATTGTCTCCGAGGGGAGAACACGCCCCAAACGGGGCCGAAAAGCACCATAATCCGGCATGGGCGCGAGCAATTATTGGCTATGGCTTCAAGCCATGGCGCGCTTTGAACACTCCGCACCGGCGCGATGGCTTTCGCGGAAGAGACATGTTGCGGAAGTTAGGAAATATAAGGTATGGTCATATAAGTCCAAAACTGCCAAACAGATAGGAGCCCAAAATCTGACCTCCACCATCGCGGTATTTGCTAAGAAATTCAAGCGGGGCGATTGGCCTCTTGGGCTGTTGGCGCTCATGGCCATTTCGTTCTTGGGGACTCCCGCTCGCGCCGATGAGGACGCCGCCAGCTCGACCAATCGTGTGAAAAGGCCCATCGAAGACCTTTTCAAGACGGATCTCGTCTATCCACAAGAGAAAGGAGAACTGGAAGTGGAAGTGGCCTCCGTTTATCAGAACCACACCGGCGGCGACACGTGGACCATCCCGCTCGGGTTTGAATACGGACTCACCGACCAATGGCAGGTGGAAGGGGAATGGGATTCATTGGTGCAACGTTATCCCAAGAACCAATCGCCCGTGCGCGGCCTGGGCGATGTTGCCGCCGGCACCCAATACGCTTTCATGAACATCGCCGATTCGCTGTTTCATCTGGCCCCGCGTTTCTCCATCGAAGGTCCGGTGGGCGATGTGAACAGAGGTTTGAGCGAGGGCTTCATTAAATACGACCCTGCCTTAATTCTGGCCAGGGACTTTCCACAGCTTCATCGCACCCAGTTTTTTACGGAAATGGGCGCCAGTTTTGTGCAGCGGGTCAACTTGCCCAAAGAAGCGCTGAACGCGCAACCGGCCGCGCACGCCTTAATCCTGGGCAGCGGCTTTTTTGTCCTGTTTCCGCACGCGGCAGCCACGCTGGAATTCAATTGGGACAATAGCCGATGGAACCATCATGGCACGGAAAACGATCTGTATCTGACGCCGGGCTGTCTTTGGAGAGCGCGGCGAAACATGGAGCTAGGCTTGGGAATACCCTTCGGATTGAACAATGCCTCTGACCGGTTCGAGGTGATTGCTCATGTGGTCTGGGAGTTTTAGCAACCCGCTCATTTTATCCTATGAAGAAAAGTCAAAAACAAATTGCCGTTGGCGTTCTGGTGGGACTTTTGATTTTCATTGGCGTGATTTGGTTGCTCAGCCAAACTCTGGGCAATGTCCACGAAGGATCGTTCGCGCGCCATTCGCTCACTTACTGGCGTCAAGAATTGGACAGCCGCGACTCGGCCGCCAGCAATCAAGCGTATGCCGTCGTCAACACCCAAATTGTCCCGCAACTCATCGATACCATGTTTCATGACACCAACGATTCCAAAATCAGAATGGCCGCGGTGGGTGCCTTAAACAGGCTGCCCGGAATTTACATTTATTTTACAAGTGCCAATGAGCGCCGGAGTGGCGCCGCGGAAAGCCTCGGTGAACTCGGTCCCGCGGCAAAGTCCGCCTTGCCTGATCTTATCAAAGCCCTGAAAGGCGAGGACGTGGCCGTCCGTGGATCCGCCCTCTTGTCACTCGGGAAAATTCGCAGCGAGCCGGAGACAGTGATTCCGCTTCTTATCCCATACTTGGAGGATGACAACCTGGATGTCGCCGCCGCCAAAGCCTTGGCTGAGTTTGGCGGCCTGGCCAAACCTGCCGTGCCAAAGCTGCTTCCGCTCTTGCGCGCCAAAGACGTTGATGACCGGGCCGCCGCCATTGCGGCTTTAAAAAGAATTGATCCCATTGCCGCGGCGAGAGCCGGGATTAAGTAGATCGTTGCTGGCGCCGCGGTTTGCCGCAACTTGCCGATTTCATCGAGCGCCGCCGGGGTGGCCGCTGTTCCCAAGATGCAAGAGGCTGTTGTCACAGGTGAATTGATAGGCAATGTAACATTGAAATCCGATGGGGCCGTCAATGGATCGGCCAGCCGAGAAGAGCAAATGATGATTCTCGCTGAAATCAATCACCGTGCCGACGTTAAACGCCGTGCCGGTATTGGGAAAATCTGTTTCATACAAGGTCTGGTGATAGACCTCCACGCCAATCAGCACGTTGGTGAAAACCTGCTTTTGCAGCACCGCCCCGGCAAAACCCCAATTGTCGTGTCCGGAAAAAGAATTGAGGCCATAGCCACCTCCGCCATAGGCCGTCCACGAGCCCCAACTCTTCTGCAGCCATACCGGAAGAAAAGCCTGGGCATGGCCATTGCCGAGATTGGCCCGGGCGCTGCCGGCCGGCAGTTCCAGCAACGGGAAAATCCCGATCTGGGGCCACCCGTTCGTCTCCTGGATAAACCGGTATTTTGCGCCCAATTCAAGGTCGCCCGGCCCGTAATGCGCGGCGCCTGTCGGCGGCGAATCGTAGGCCAGCGGCGCGATGAGATGAAGCTGCAGGTCTGGCACCGCGCCATAGTTGACTTCAAAATGGGGCGCGGTCCCGGACCAATCGCCCCCATATTTCGAATGCATCGAAGCAACATAAAACTCCCAATGCTGATAATCCACCGGCTCCGGATCGTCGGTGACAAAAGGCGGGCCGCCAAAGGCAGTCCCCGCAATCCCCAGGCTGAGAAGGGCCAATAGAGTGATGGACGGCAATCGTTGTTGCGTAGGCATGACAGTTATCTTATTCGGCAATGACATAGAAGGATAGGATGATGAGAATACTCGCCGCCACTCCCGAAAAAACGACAGCGGTCAAACGATGGACTGGCGCTTTCGGTCCCTGGCCGCCATTGGTTCGACCAATGCACCATCCGAACATGGCAAAGAGGATCAGGACCATTGCCACATGGGTGATCCAATGATGACCGGTTATTCTTTGCATCCAAGCCGCGACGGCTTTGCTTCTCTCTTTCGCGATCACCAGCAGGGCGTTCAACACGGCGCACAACGCCAGAGACAGCCCGAATGACTTCGTGTGTTTTGAGATGGCGGCGTTTTCCATGTCGTTCTCCAATCAATTATGGTTTGGCCAGCAACCCCATTTTCACCCCCATCGCAATCATCGCGCCGTGCCCCTCCGCCATCAAGGCCAGCACCGCGACCAGCGCCGTGACGCAAAGCACCAACCGGCGCGCCTCCTTATTTGCCGCCAGGTTGTTCGAGGCCGCGATGGGCAGATAGGTGGCCAGCAGCAGAAGCGTAATGACGAAATGCTCCTTTGTCTCCATGAAGAAATTGTGCGCGAACGGCCACGGCCCTTTGAGAATGATCTCCTTGTCGGCTTTGTAATCCACGACATACCAATAGCCGCCGATGACAAAGGCGAGCCACATAAAAACGGCTGCCGCACGACTCACCCATCGGATGCGAAGCAGGTTCCCCTCGTTTGCGTTCAGCACGTCCACAAAAAGCCATATTGACGCCAAGAGGCAAGCCACTCCGAAGAACACATGGCCGAACAAGACTATTTCCTTCATGCACCTTCCAAAAGCTCAACAGAATTTCCCGGTCAACTTCGTCCATACACATTATGGTAGTCGATGTCGGAAACCAACGTAGTTGGCCATTCGTCGGAAATCAAACGCCCATTTGGCTTTACTGAAATGCGTCAATCACGGACGGTAGGGGCTCGGCGAGGCGCCCCATAAGCGCTAACCTAATTGATCATTTTTGTGACCACATTCTGAAGGTGTCTTATTCCTTGCCGAAACCACTTGAACGGGCGGGCCAGCAGCTCACCCACTTGTTGAAGTCAGAAAAATGGGGGCAGAAAAAAAAGACAATTGGTTTGAGTGCGGCGGGCCGTAATTGGGCAAAACTGCCTATGCCGTCGGCGCTGGCATTTTGCGGATCACGCCAAGTTCGCCGATGAGAAAATGCACGGCTGCCAGGGCCACTAAATACATTACCGAACAAACGGCGAAGATCGGCGCGTAACCGTATTTCATCACCACGCCGCCAATGATCAATTGCGCCACCCCGCCGGCCGCGCCGCCCAGACAGCCGCCGAAACCAGTCACGGTGCCAACCACATTTCCGGGAAAGACTTCCGCTGGAAGCGTCATGTTCCCCCACGCCGCGTGGCCAAACATCACCAGCGCGAGCAGCGTCACGGCCAGGAATGGAGTCGGGGCTTTCGTGACCAAATAGCACAGCACTACCATCCCGCAGGAAACCCACAGCATCGTTGTTTTCCGCGCTTTGTTCAGTGTCCAGCCCCGGCTGATCAGCCAGCGCGGCAGCGCGCCGCTGAACACATTTCCGGCGGCCAACGCGGCAAAGGGAATCCACGCCACCAGGCCCACTTGCTTTAAATCGAAACCGCGCTCGTTTTCCAGATACTTGGGCGTCCAAAAAAAAAGAAAGTAGGAAATCGGATCGGTCAGCATCCGGGCCAGCATGCAGCCCCAGGCTTCGCGGCAGCGCAGAATTTCCAGAACCGGAACTTTTCGGGCGCGTGGACCATCATCCGGTGGTTGACCCGCCTCAATCAATTCAAGCTCGCCCGCGCTGATCCGGGGATGCTCCTGGGGCCGGCGATAAGCCATCGCCCAGGCAATCACCCAAAGGAACCCCAGTGCTCCCGTAAAAATGAAGGCCGAGCGCCAGCCATAGCGCAGCGTGAAAAACGCCGCCACCGGGACGGCCAGGGCATTGCCGAACGCCGTGCCGGAATTAAAAATTCCGACGGCCAGCGCCCGCTCCCGCATCGGAAACCATTCGCTCACTGCTTTCAGGGCGGCGGGGAAGTTGGCCGGCTCCATCACCGCCAGCATTCCCCGGCACGCCGCCAGCCCGCCGATGCTCCGGGCAAAAACATGCAGCATATTGGCCGAAGACCAGCCGGAAACGAAGAACAGGAAGCTGCGCCGTGTCCCCAGCCTGTCAACAATGTAGCCGCTGAACAAATAGGCCACCGCGTAGGTCCAGAGAAACGTCGTCGTGAGGACGGAGTAATCGACGTCGGTCAGTTTAAACTCCCTTTGCAGCGTGTTGGCCAGCACGGAAAAAGTTTGCCGGTCGAGGTAATTGAGCTGGGAAGCCAGGCAAAGAAGAATCGCAATGCGCCACCGCAAATGCGGAAGCGGTGGTTTCGCCGGCGAAGTCACGCGTCAAAGACTTTGAGGTTGTCCAGCCGGCATTCGTCCGCGTTCCAATCCGCTCTCACCCGTCCGTCTGTCTGCAGACCGAGATACTCCGCGGGCTGGGTGGAAGCCATCGGCAGAACCTCTTCCAGCGGCAAGCCGGTGAATTTGACCGTGTTCGCCACCGCCCGATCCAAAGTGATCGACGATCCTGCCAGATAGCGCGCGCCCGGTTGGGCAACCCGTCCGTCTTCGCTCAAAATCACCCGCATTCCATTGAGCTCATAAGTGCCGGGAACGCATCCCGCCGCCGCCACCGCGTCAGTCACCAATAAAGTGCGCCGCGGTGTTTTGGCGCGAACCATGGCTTTGACCGTCGCCGGCGGCAAATGATGTCCGTCCACGATCAGGCTGGCCAGCAGTTCGTCGGCCGCCAGTTGTTCCCAAATAAAATTGGGATGTCGGGGGATCAAATTCGCGCAACCGTTGCCCAAATGTGTGGAGAGCGTCGCCCCCGCCTTGACCGCGGCGCGAATCTCCTCCGGCGAACCAGCCGTATGGCCAATGGCCGCGCGGATTCCCGATGCCGCCAAATACTCGATCAAGCGCATGGCGCCTGGAATTTCCGGCGCCAGTGTGACCAAGCGGATCTGCCCATCCGCCGCCTCTTGCCTGCGGAGAAAGTCCTCCACGGACGCCGCCGCCACATGCTGGGGTGGGTGCGCCCCGCGCGCCCCATCTTCGGGAGAGATATAGGGCCCCTCCATGTGAAAGCCGGCCATCGCGGGGTGCTGGGACCGAGTCAGGGTCTTGGCGCATTTGGCAAAGGTTTCAAAGGAGGACGTCACCAGCGTCGGCAGACAGCGCGTCACTCCTGTCAAACGTACTTTATCGAGGGCGCCCCCGACTTCTTCGGATGTGACGGCGGGGTTATTAAAGTCGATGCCGATAAAGCCATTGAGCTGAAGATCAAAGAACCCCGGAAATTCAATTTGCATAGGGGTGGGATTGTGATGCGTCACTCCATTCCCACTCGCACCTGCAGGCGGGCCACCGCCTTGACCCCATCGGCGCTGATGTGTTCCACGCTGACAAGATAAAGCCCGGGCTTACTGAACTTATGCAGAGTTTCAGCGTAACCGTTGGGGTTATAGCGATCGGCGTTGGCGTCCGATTTTACCGTAACAGCGGGCGTGCCATCGCCAAAGTCCCAGGTCTCTCCGCCCACGCTGTCGCGGAAAGTGCGAACCTTGAAGTCCACCGGATCAGCGGGACGAATCCCAAAGGTGGGCGCGTAGCTGGCGTGAATGGTGGGCGGCGGCTTGCCGGGATGAGCACGGTCGATCACCTGGACGGGCATAAAATCATAGTCCACCCGGCCTGCCTGGTCCGTGATCTTGAGAATCTCGGCATAGGTCCCGGGCTTCTCATAGACGCGCTCTACTTGCTCGCCAATGGCGCCGCCCCCCTCGGTGAAAGTCCACTCGTAGCGCAGACCCTGCCCGCGGGAACGCGAACCGTCGAGCAGGACCTTCTCCCCCGCCCAGACCAAGGCGTGAGGGCGCGCAACGGCGACCAATTCGCGCGGGTGCTCCGACTCGTACGCCTGCCAAAGAAACGCGTACCCTTCCTCGATTCCCCACAACCCCGAAGGCTGGCGCGCCCAAATGTCAAAATGAACGTGCGACCATCCTCCGCTGCCTCCTTCCTTGCCCAGCACCCCAATCTTTTGCCCCAACGCAACGTGGGCGCCCGGGCGAACCGCCGGATCGATGAATTTCAGGTGGCTGTACCGGCAATACCAGCCACGAGAGTCAAGAATATAGACATTGTCGTAGCGCGGTTCGGCGGGCGAGTCCGCCGGCTGCCCGGCCAGGACTTCGGTGCCCGAGGACGTGACGATTCCCTCCGTGGCCGAGACGACATCGACCAATCCTTCGAATCCGCCCATATCCAGGCCAAAATGATAGTAGATCTCTTTCTTGGCCGGCAAATCGCCGCCATCCACATAGACCGGCTCATTCCCCATTTGCGTATTGCTGGCAAACCACCGCTGCTTGGCGGGATAGACAAAAGTGCCGCGCGCGATCCATGACGACCCCGCGGGCCAAAGTCTCAGGCGCGCGTCTTTGAGCAGACCCCAGGGATTCTTCCCGGCGGTTTTTTCGAGATAACCCTTTGTGATGGGACAATCGATCTGCACCTTGCCCACCTTCACCGGCAAGCGGTAATTCCCGCTGATGAGATTCGTGACGGCGCCATCCACCGCGACTTCCACTTCTGCCTGCCGGACGGCGTCGTTAACGTCGTCATGCCGTTCCTGCAGATTGAGGAGCTTGACGTGGACCATTGTTCCATCGGAGAGACGAACCTCCTGGTCGTCGCCCACCCGCAGGTCAACGGTCCGCTGAAGAACAGGAGAAGCCTTCCGCGGGGAGGCGCATCCATCAGCCAGCAGGGAGGCAAGCATGGCGGCGAACAAATGGATCAGCATTCGCTTTTTCACGGTGCGCCAAGCATACCCGCAACATGGGCCCGCGCGAGAGAAACTTTTCATTCGTTTTTCATTTACGCCGTTTCCTTTTTCTCGCGGAAAAAACTGTAATGCCTCAGAAGGTGCGCCTGGAAAGGTAGGGTCGCCGCGCCGTCCGGGGGTAATTCTTGCCGGAGTGGTCGCCTCGGCGAGGCGACCCTGCCATTCGCGGCTGACGCATTGCAAGAATCCGCTTGCCGCCCTTCGCGCCCGCATCCAAATTCTGCGCATGCTCATTCGTTTGTTATGCCGCCCGCTGGCGCTGAGTGCCGCGCTGACCCTGGCCGCAACCGCGGCAGATTTAAAAGTCGGCATGATCGGCCTGGACACTTCCCATGTGGTGGAATTCACCCGCCGCCTCAACGACCCCGCGGACAAAGAATTCATTCCGGGCGCGCGGGTCGTCGCGGCCGTCAAAGGCGGCAGCCGGGACATTCCTTCCAGTTGGAATCGCGTGGATGGCTTTACCAAAACCTTGCGGGAAAAATACGGAGTGAAATTGGTCGATAGCATCGACGCCTTGCTCCCGGAAGTGGACGTGGTCATGATCGAGAACGTCGATGGCCGCCCGCACCTGGAGGAAGCGGCGCCGGTCCTCAAGGCCCATAAGCCGCTCTTTCTCGATAAGCCGGTCGCCGGCTCTCTGCGCGATGCCTCGCAAATCTACCGACTGGCGCGGGAAAACGGCGTGCCGATTTTCAGCAGTTCTTCTCTCCGCTACTACCCGAATTTGCAACAGATGAAGACCGCCGAAATTGGCGAACTCAAGGGTGCCTTCTCCTGCGGCCCCTGTGAATTGGAGCCGCATCACCCGGACTTGTTTTGGTACGGAATCCATTCCACCGAGGCGCTCTATACGATTATGGGGTCCGGCTGCGAAAGCGTCGTCTGCACCGCCACGACCGACACCCACCTCGTCACCGGCCTCTGGAAAGACGGCAAAGTCGGGACCCTCCGCGGCCTTCGCAAAGGCGCCGCGCCGTATCGCTTGACTGTTTTTGGGACGAAGAAAGTCCTGGATGAGCAGTTGGAGGGAGATTACACGCCCTTCCTGCGCGAAGTCGTCAAATTCTTCCAAACCGGCATCGCTCCCGTGCCACCAGAGGAAACACTGGAAATCTACGCTTTCATGGAAGCCGCCGACGAAAGCAAACGCCAGGGCGGCTGCCCAGTCAAACTCGCCGATGTCATGAAAAAGAACGGCGGGGAGTGAAATGTGCGCATCTTTTTAGGCAGCTCCGTAGGCGCGGCCTCCCTGTAGATCGCCGTTCCTCGGAAAACAAAGCCTCGTAGAGGCGACATCTGTTGTGCGGTTGCTCGGAATAAATAGGCCGCTCCTGACGGAGCTAAGAATCTGAGTGCCCTGTCCAAAATGGTGAGAGGCGCACGAGCGAAACTCCTTCGCGGTTCAGGCTCGACTTGCCGTTATGTAAGTTCATAATCCTGGAAAATGCATGGACCCCTTCAACCGTATGCAAACTATGAGGGGCTCGGTTTCGATGCGCCGCGCCAGGCCTTCGCCAAACTTCACAGCCTCAGCAAAGTATGAAAACCAGCAAAACTCCCCGCGCGCTCTCCTCGTCAGAGAAGGCGCAAAGCCTCAACCCTGCCGCGCGCTTGTCGCGCCGTAAATTTATGCTCGCCAGCGGCGCCGCCGCCGCGTTCACCATCGTGCCCCGCCATGTCCTGGGCGGACCGGGTTTTGTCCCGCCCAGTGAGAAAATCACCGTGGCCTATATCGGTTGCGGCAGCCAGGGACTGCGCGAAATGGTGGACATGCTCCCGGTCCCGGAAATCCAGATTGTCGCCGCCTGCGATCCGGTCAAGGACAGCCACGATTACCTCGACTGGTCCAGCGACGGCTTGCGTTCTTCCCTCGCCCAAGCCATGGGCAAGCCCGAGTGGCGGCGCGGCATCAACGGGGTGCCGGGAGGGCGCGACGTTGCCAAAGAACTGATCGAGACCTATTACGCCAGCCAGCGTTCCGCGGACCAATTCCACGGCTGCCACACTTACGCCGATTTTCGCGAATTGCTCGACCAGGAAAAGGACATCAACGCCGTCAAGATCATGACGCCTGATCACCTTCATGCGACAATTTCCATCGCCGCGATGAAGAAGGGCAAACACGTGCTCATGCACAAGCCGTTGTCGAATCGGTTGCAGGAGGCCCGGTGGGTAATCGAAACCGCGCGGCAAACCAAAGTGGCCACTCATTTCCTGGCGGCCAATGACGGCGCCGATATTCTGACCATTAAAAGTTGGATTGACGATGGGGCCATCGGCGCCTTGCGGGAAATCCATAACTGGAGCAATCGCCCCGTCTGGCCGCAATACTCCACCATTCCCACGGAAACCTGTCCCTGCCCGCCGGATTTTGATTGGTCGCTGTGGCTGGGCCCTTGCACGGAGCGTCCCTATCACCCGCACTATACCAATATGGTCTTTCGCGGCTGGTACGACTTCGGCGGCGGCGCGCTGGCCGATATGGGCCATTACAGCCTTTGGTCCGTTTTCAAGTTTTTCAATCTCGATTCGCCGATCTGCGTCGAGTCGCGCCCCAGCCACGTCTGCTCGCTCAACCGCAGCGTGGCCGTCACAGTCAAGAATGACTATTCCTTCCCTGACGCCTGCGCCATCCGCTTCCGCTTCGCCGCCAAGGGTTCGCGCCCGGCCTTGGATCTCTTCTGGTACGACGGTTCCATGAAACCGCCCACGCCCGATGAATTGGAAAGCGAGGAACTCGCGCCCGAGGGCATGATGTTTGTCGGCGACAAAGGCAAAATCCTCGCCGATTTCCGCGGAGAGAATCCGAAGATCATTCCCGCCCAGAAAATGCGCGATTATTTTGCCGCCAAGAACCAATCCGCACCTTCGCCGACGCAGCCGGATTTCGGCAAAGCCTACCACCGGACAATTGACGCCTGGGTCGCCGCTTGCAAAGGCGGTCCGCCCACCTACGGCGACTTCCGGCAAGGCGGCCCGATTTCCGACGCCTTCAATCTCGCCGCGATTTCCCTTCGCCTGGGCGGTCGGAAACTGATTTTCGACTCTACGGCGATGAGAATTACCAACGTCCCGGAAGCCAACCGTCACCTGACCCGAGAATATCGCGCCGGCTGGGAAATCCAAAGCGTCTGAGCATTGGGGGGGGGCGGCGGGAGCGACGAGCCGACGAGCGATTAGCGGGCGAAACTGCTTGCGCCGCATTTTAATAAGCGAGTAGGATGCAGGCAATCGGAGCGTAGCTCAGCCTGGTAGAGCACTTGGTTTGGGACCAAGACGCCGCAGGTTCAAATCCTGTCGCTCCGACCATTTCACTATCAATGACTTATCCTTGATTTGATGAAGTGGGCGCCAAACCAGATCGCATTTCGGTTGCTCCCACAGTTGGCGAAGGCCAAGTATATCAAGTATATCATCCCGTCTGCTGGTGTCACCAGTACTGGTGACTAGCGGGGTTTTGGGGATGGGGTAAGCTTTTCACAGTTGACGGGGCGAAATGCGGTTTCCGTGTGTGTGTCAGCGTAATGTTCCGCGGCGCTGCCTTGGTTGACTAAACGATTTCCAACGTTTGTTCTCAGTCGGGAAGGCCGGGCCAAAAGCCCGGCTTTCCTTTTTATTGGGGGGGAAGAATATTGGGACTCGCGGCGCTCGCCCCTCCCAAAACAATTCCCACTTGCTCACGTCAGGCCGAATTCGTGTTTGGTGACGATGCCGGGCATGGGGATCGGATAAGTGCCGTCCGGAGCGGAGCGCAATGGCGGTGGGGAATCCATGGTCAGCCTGTCCACGCCAGGGGCGTATTCGTCGTGCTGATGGAGCATGTCGTCGTAGGAAATCTCCCGTCCAGTGTGGGCGGCCATGCGGCCCATGGAGGAGACGACGCTGGCTTGAACGCCGCGAGGGACCTCGTTGTAGGGCTTGTCGTGGCGGATGGCATCGACCAAATCGTTCCATTCATTTTGGTAGGCGTTGATTTCATCGGGGCCAACCTTGGAAGTCCAGACGGTATTGTCGCGGCGCTGGTCCTGACCGCTGTGAATGGTGCAAGGGCCGTCGTCGGCGGTGGCGGTGACGACGGCCAGGCCTTTGCTGCCGTGGGCGCAGGTGTAATAAATGTCGTTGCAGCCGGTGATGCAGCGTCCGTCCATGTAGAGTTTCGCGTCGTCGGCAAAAGTGTATTCGACGGAATAAGAGTCGAAATTCTGGTCCACCAGAAGAACGCCTTGGGCTGTTTTGCGATAATGACGGGAACCGATGGCCTGGGCTTTGACCGGCCAGGCGTTTTTCATCCAGCAAAGGCGGTCGATGTGATGAATGTAAAAGTCGTTGAAGAGCCCGCCGCTCGCCCAGATGAAGCTGTGAAAGCGCGAAATCTGCCAGAGCAATTCGGTCGGCGTGCCGCCGGGCCATTTCTCCGTGAAACAGGCGGCGATGGGTCCGGCCATGCGGTAGGCGCGCATCGCAATGATGTCTCCAATCTGACCGTCCTGGATGCGCTGGGCCAATTGTTGCAAGGCGCGGCTGTGACGGCACATCAGGCCGACGCCAACCTTGAGGTTTTTAGCCGAGGCCTCATCGGCCAGTTTCAACATGCGGCGGGAAGTCGGGCCGTCGGCGGTAAGCGGTTTTTCCATGAAGACGTTTAGCCCTTTTTGAATGGCGTAAGCAAAGTGAACCCAGCGGAAGGCTAGCGGCGTGGTAAAGATGGCAATATCGCCAGCTTGCAGACAATCCATGGCGTGCTGGTAGGCGTCGAAGCCAAGGAAACGCCGCTCCGGGGGAACGTCCATGCTGGCGCCGTGCTCTTTGTTCAGGGCGTCATAGCTGTCGTCGAGGCGGTTTTGAAAAACATCGGCCATGGCCACGAGCTTGATCTGACCGTTCTTGACGGCGAGAGCATTGGCGGCCGCGCCAGTGCCGCGTCCCCCACAGCCAATTAATGCCAGGCGGAGCGTCTCATCGCCGGCGGCGTGGACGTAAGGCAGCACGGTTGCTGTCAAAGTGGAGGCGGCGGCGATTTTGGCGCGCGACGGAGGGATAATCATAATGGTTCAGACGGATGGCAGACGTAGGCGCTTCAAAGAAATGACTGGCGCACTTGTTTCAGCTTGCGCGGCGGGACTTGGCGCGCTGTTTAAATCTGAAAACCTGAACCGTTACGGCAGCGTGGCGACCGCGCTTTTCTCAACCTTCAACACCGCGGCTGCGCTGAGGACGGACCCGCCCTGGTTTCTGACGAGTACTTGGAATCGGCCTGATTGCGCTGGTGTTACCGCGGAAATCGTCAGGGACGAATTTGTTTGGCGCGCAAGGCTTACGCCGTCGCGCAGCCATTGGTAGCGCAAAGGCGCGGTGCCGTCTGCGACGACGGAAAACGTCACGCTGCTCCCGGCCAAGGCATTGACGTTTGTCGGCGGCGAGACAATTTGGGGCGGGACGATGATGCTGAGCGTGGCGACATGGCTGGTGGCGGCGCCAGCGGCATTGTTGGCGATCAGAGCATACGCACCCGCGGCATTGGTCTGCAGATTGGTCAAAATAAGGGTGGCCTTGGTCGCATTGAGGATGTTCGAACCGTTGAACTGCCACTGATAGACCAGCGGCAAACTGCCAGTGGCACGAGCGCTCAAAACAGCGCTTCGCCCGGCGATTCCATTTTGACTGCGCGGTTGGACCGTGATGCTCGGCGGAATTTCAACGGCCAGGCGGGCCTCGCCGCTCGTGGCCGTTCCGTACGAGTTGCCAACCTCGACCGAATAGAGCCCAGCCATGGCGGCGGTAACCGACGGGATGATGTACATGACATTGGTCGCGCCCTTGATTTTGCGGCCGGCCAACTGCCACTGATAAGCAGTCGCATCCAAAGCAATGACTGAGAAAGTCACGCTTTGGCCTACGGCCGCCGTTTGGTTGCTGGGACCCGCCACGAAACTCGGGGGGAATTCGGAAAGCGCGGTGTCAACGTATTGCGACAACAGTTGGTGGGCCTTAGTCGTTGGGTGGATGACATCCCAAAAAAGATAATCCGCGCCCGGTCCATCAAAGGTGGGATCGTCCAGCGCATCCAGGGCATCCTTGGTCACCACTGTAAAACCGTAGGTGGCGGGATTCGCGATAAACTTGTCCAGGAGTGTAAAATCGTCGAGGAAGATGAGGCGCAGATTTGGGTTCTGGTTCTCCACGCTGGAGAGGGCAAATTCGAGCCCAGCGTTAAAACCAGCCGCAAAGCCGCGGATCAACGATCGATCCGCCGCCAACTCCGCGTTCGTTTCCACCGCGGGCAATTGACTCAGGTCCGGCAAGTTAAGGACCACGACATAGCGCGCGCCTCCCTCGCTGAGCATGGAAACCGCCCGCTTGATGTTGCTGACCGCGGCGGCGGCGGTGGCTTCCCAGGAAGAGTAACTGGTCCCATTGGCCTGGGCATTGTCAATAAAATCATTCGCCCCGGACCAGACGGTGAAGAGAGTGTTGGTCTCGTCCCAGGCCGCCGCCTTGGCGGCGGAAACCTGGCCGGGCAAATCGGCAGTCACGCTTCCGGCGAAGGCATAATCGTACAGCGTGGCGCCGAGGTCGCCGGCAAGATATTCGTCCCAGAGCGGGCCATTGCTCCAGCGGCCTTCCCAATAATCTCCGTTGGCCGGGTTGTTGGTCGTATCGGACAAACTGTCTCCGAAACTGACCACGGTGGCAAAAGGATGAGCCAAGGCGTTTTCCGCCAGGGCCACAAAAACAATTGACAACAAGATGAATTTTCGTAGCGCAAACACGCCGGATAATTACACCGTCTCCCGCCTTCCTGACGAGCGGAATCGCGCCAATGCCACGCCTTATTTCACCTGTTCAAAACGCAACGGTGGCTCGAACGTGCGCATGGCAAATCGCATCGTGGCCGGGGCCTTGATGAGCATTCCTTCGTCCAGAGGTTGCGGCACCCTGACCAACATGGAGTATGGCTCGGTCTTGTAAAGGCCGGGAGCCAAGGGCGCGGAGCCTTTCTCATCGGGGAAACCTGGCGAAGGTAATTCCCTAAAAATGACCACAGTCTGCGCATTGCTTCGGCCAGCCTGCGGCAAGACATTAGAAATGGCGCGGTTCAATCCGACCGGCCTGGAAAGCGCGGTATTTGTGGCTGTAGCCGACGTCGCCCGGGAGAATGCTCTGGCGGGCTTGGAGTTGGAGGCTGAAATAGCGAAATACAGCGCTCCTGCCACAAGTGCGGCGGCGCAAGTGATCAGCAGTGCTCTCATTTCAACTCATAGGACACAAATTTCATCATTCCGTTCACGAGTCAAACCATTCAAAGTCCGCCACTCTAAGATGTGCTCCACCTAATCGACGTTAAACTAGCCGAACAGCGTCCCTCCGCAAATTCGGCTGTAACGGCTATGGGGCCGGTTTGGCGGCGCCAGTCTTCACCCGTTGGTATATGTCCAGGCTTGGTTTCTGGCGATCCCGTTGTTTGTCGAAGTTCGAGGCGGTCATCCAGGTATCACCGTCGAGCGTGTAAACGAGAACGTATTCGTCCTCCACCTCGCGCATTTCTGAGGCGGTGCGGCCGGCGTTGATGTTGGAAAAGCGGGCGCAATTGAACGTGCCGAGCTTGTCCAGTTTAAAGTCGCCTTCGCCGTGGAGAACCAGGGCGGCATCGGCCCCCCGAATTTCAAAAACGAATTTGTCTTTCTTGACCTCGATGGTCTGGGTGAAGACTTGGCCCTCGTCGTTGGTTTTCTTGACGGACCATTTGCCCGCGAGGGCTTGTAAATCGTCGGCGGCAAGAGCCGTCCCACCGCTGAAGAGCGCGGCAACAAACAGGGAAGTGAGCAATCGTTTCATGTGCATAAGATGGATTTTAGGTTGTGCAAAGAGTCTCACGTTCTGACCGGCAGTCAAGCCAATCGGCAGCCTGAAGGAGACAACCTCAGTTCGCGCCGAGAACGGATACCGAGTCCCCATTCGCGATCCGACGCAAAGCGAACAATAGATCGCAAGCTCAATTACCACCGCTTTCCCTGCGCAATCGTTTACAGCGTGTTGGTCCGCGGATTTGCCAGTGATCTCCCACGATCCACCGCACAACTCCACAATCAGGCTTGTTGCGCCGTCCAGCGACGGTTACCATTTGGCTAATTGAAGCGTCAACGACAGGAGCCCAACGCCTCGCCATCCTCAGAAGTCCCGCCAGGAAGCCAGGCAGCAGGGAATCCAGAGGAGGGCGCGCCGGTTCAGGGCCGACGCCGATGGATGTTCCGCCTCCTGATGGCAACGGTTGGGCCGCTTTTGCTTCTGGCTTTGCTCGAGGCGGGTCTGCGTTGTGCTGGGTCCGGCCATCCCATGTCGTTCTTTATCCAAAAGCAATTGGGTGGAAGAAAGGTGTTGGTGGAAAATGGCTGGTTCGGGCTTCGTTTTTTTCCTCCGGCCCTGGCCCGCAGCCCGTCGCCTGTGGTGATGGAGGCCGAGAAGCCTGCGGGAGTTTACCGCATCTTCCTATTTGGGGAATCCGCGGCCATGGGGGACCCGCGGCCCGCTTTTGGAGTTGGGCGTTATCTGGAAGCGTTGTTGCGCGAGCGAGTTCCCGGCGAGAAGTTCGAGGTGGTCTGCGGGGCCATGACGGCGATCAACTCGCACGCGATTCTGCCCATCGCCCGGGAATGTGCCGGCCACCAAGGCGACCTGTGGATTGTCTATATGGGGAACAACGAATTCGTTGGGCCTTTCGGCGGGAGCAAGGTCTTTGGAGCCCAGGCCCCCCGCGTGGTCTGGGTCCGAGTTTATCTGGCCTTGCAGCGAACATGCATTGGCCAATGGGTTTTGGCTTTGACGCGCAGATTGAGCGAGCGCCGAACCACGCCGGCAAGTTGGGGCGGCATGAAGATGTTCCTGGACCAGCAGATCCCGCCGGGCGACCCGCGCAAAGAACGCATCTATGCGAACTTCCGCGAGAATCTGGAGGACATCATCGAGGCGGGGCGTAGCGCCCGGGTGCCGATTATTCTCAGCAGCGTCGCGTGCAATCTTAAGGACTGCGCGCCGTTTGGGTCCGTTCACGCGCCTGCGCTGGACGGCTCCAAGCTGGGGGAATGGGAAAAGGTTTACCAGTCGGCCGTCACCAACGCCGAGCGCGGCCACTGGGCTGAGTCCATCCGTGGATTTGAGGAGGCCACGAAACTCAGCCCCAACTATGCCGACGCCTATTTCCGCTTGGGGCAAAGCGCTCTGGCGATGACGAATGTGGAGGCAGGGCGGCGGAGTTTCGAGCAGGCTCGGGACCTGGACAGCCTCCCTTTTCGGGCTGATTCGAAGGTCAACAGCCTTATCGCGGAGGCCGCGCACCGTTACTCCGGACAGGGGGTTATCTACTTGAACGCGGAGGAGAGCCTGGTGTCCTCGGACGCGGGCCAAATTCCCGGGGAGGAATTGTTCTATGATCATGTCCACCTGAACTTCGCAGGAAATTACCGCCTGGCCCGCTCCTTGGCGGAAAAAGTCTTGACCTGCCTGCCGCCGGGCCTGCTCAGCCATCAGAGGACTGAGTGGGCGGGCCGGGACATTTGCGCGCGGGACCTGGGGTTGACGGATTGGAACCGATGCACGGTGCTGGAGGAGATGACTCGGCGCCTGGCGGACGCGCCTTTCAGCCAGCAGCTAAACCATAGTCACCAGGTCCGGAAACTGGCGGGAGAACTGGCCGAATGCCGGCTTCGCCAGCAACCGGGCGCGGTGGAGAAAGCGCGCCGGGACTACGAAGAGGTGCTGCGGAAGGACCCGGATGATCATTGGCTTCATCATAATTACGCGGAGTTTCTGGCGGGCATTGGGGATTTTGCGGGAGCGGCGGAACAGATGCGGATCGTGTGCGAACTGGCTCCGGAATATCCCGCTGCCTACCTGCAATTAGCGCGCTTGCTGGCGAGGCAGCAGAAATTTGATGAGGCCCGGCACTGGCTCGAGCAGGCCTTGGAGTTGCGTCAGGACATGGCGGATCTCTACGTGGAACTGGGCCAGGTGTGCTCCGGCCAAGGAAACCTGGATGAGGCGCTCCAGCAATACGGAAAGGCTCGAACGTCGCATCAGGACGATGCCCGTTTGTGCCTGCTGGAGGCTGAGGTCCTGAAAAAGCAAAAGAAGCGCGGCGAGGCCATCGGCCGCTTGCGCGAAGCGATTCAGCTCCGGCCCTCCTACTGGGAGGCGCACAATCACCTTGGGATGGAGTTGGGCCTGCTCGGGAATTTTTCCGAGGCGGCGGGGGAGTTTGAGCAGGTCGTCCGCTTGCAGCCGGATTATGCCGAGGGGCATTTCAACCTGGGCATCGCGTTGGCCCGATCAGGCAGCTTGAGTGAGGCTCTCCAGCAATTCCAAACGGTGTTGCGTTTGGAGCCGGGAAATGACAAGGCCAGGGAATTTATAACGAGGATCGAACGGTTAAGTGCCGGTGGCAGCGGACCGTGAGGAGACAGGTGTGACAAATCCACAACAGCGCATGGTTTTTGAATTCGATCTCCGGCTGACGCTTGGCATCGAACGCGGTGGGAGGCTCGCTAGTGTGCTGTCACGGAAATGGCTTTACAACGATCCCCTCTCCCTGCCCTCTCCCCGCAAAGCGGGGAGAGGGTGGCCGCAGGCCGGGAGAGGGGATGGTGTGGAGGTTTCATTGAAACACGACCCGAGGCAAAGTTCTTTTTTTTACCTCTTCCTATGGGTCGCGCTCCTGATTTGCACGGTGGCCGGTGCGCAGACGTGGCAAGAGGGGCCGGGTTATCGCTTCATCCCATTGACAGTCCCCCCCGATGGCCGGGCGGGCTTTACGCGTTTGCTTCCGCAAGAAACGGGCATCTGGTTCACCAATTCTCTGCCCGAATCGCGGTCTCTGACGAACACCATCCTGCCTAACGGGTCGGGCGTGGCCGCCGGGGACGTGGACGGGGACGGACGGTGCGACCTGTTTTTTTGCGGTCTTGGGGGAGGCAGCCGCTTGTATCGCAACCTGGGCAACTGGAAATTTGAGGATATTACCGAACGATCGGGAATCGCCTGCGCGAATCTGGACGCCACCGGGGCGGTGTTTGCGGATATCAACGGCGACGGCCATCTGGATTTGCTGGTCAATTCGCTCGGCCAAGGCACCCATATCTTTATCAATGACGGGCATGGACACTTCAAGGAGAGCGCGCAGGCGCTCAACGCCGGACATGGGGGCACCTCTCTGGCCTTGGCGGATTCGACCGGGACGGGGCGGCTGGATCTTTACATTGCCAACTACCGGGCCTCGACGATCATGGATGCTCCGGGGACGCGGTTCAGCATGAGGATGGTCAACAATAAAGCGGAGGTCGCGCTGATCAACGGACGGCCACTGGCCGACCCGGAATGGACGAATCGCTTTCGTTTCAAAACGGAAATGGATGAGCGAGGCCGAGGCCGAATGAGCCGCGAAGAACTGGGAGAAGCGGACGCGTTTTTCCGCAACGCCGGCCACGGCAATTTCGAAGCGATGTCGTGGACCGGTGGCAATTTTCTGGACGAGGACGGCAAGGCGCTGAAGGAACCGCCATTCGATTGGGGGCTATCCGTGCTGTTTCGAGATTTCAATGGGGATGGCTGTCCGGACCTTTACGTGTGCAACGACTTCCGTTCCCCTGACCGTTTTTGGTTAAACGACGGGCATGGGGGCTTCCGTGCCGCCCCGCGCCTCGCGTTGCGGGAGACAAGTTTTTCTTCGATGGGAGCGGATGCCGGGGATTTAAACCGGGACGGCTCCGATGATCTTATGGTGGTGGACATGTTAAGCCGGGACCATCGGCGGCGGCTGACGCAGCGCAACTCAATGTATGCCGAGGGATCGATGGGCGACTCAGCGGACGAGCGAATTCAGTATCCGCGGAACATGCTGTTTCTAAGCCGCGGGGATGGCACCTACGCGGAGATCGCTCAGTACGCCGGCTTAGAGGCTTCTGAGTGGTCCTGGGCGCCGATCTTCCTGGACGTGGACCTCGATGGCTACGAGGACGTGTTAATTCCCAACGGTTTCGTGCGGGACAACATGAACCTGGACGTGCAGAACGCAATCAAGCAAGCGAGCGCGTCGAAGAAGATTCGTTCAGTGGAGGACCTGGCGTTGCGCAAGATGTTCCCGCCGCTGGCCACGCCCAACCTTGCGTTTCATAACGGTGGCGATCTGCGTTTTGAAGAGGTCGGTCAAGAATGGGGCTTCAACGCCGCGACGATTTCGCAAGGGGCCTGTCTGGCGGATCTGGATAATGACGGGGACCTGGATGTCATCGTCAACAATCTGAATGAGGCGGCCGGATTGTACCGGAACAACACCTCGGCGCCACGAATTGCGGTGCGTCTTCGCGGACTCGCCGCAAACACGCGGGGGATAGGCGCACGCATTCGGGTCACGGGTGGACCCATGGCGCAAAGCAAGGAAATGACCTGCGGCGGCCGGTATCTGTCGTGCGATGACACGATGCGGGTTTTTGCGGCTGGGAACGTGACCAACCGGTTGCGGATTGAAGTCGTGTGGCGCAGTGGCAAACGCAGCTTGGTCACCGGGGCCCGGCCTAATTGCCTTTACGAAATCGCTGAAGCCGGCGCGGAGCAGTCCCCGGTCGCCCAGCCGCCACAGCCGGTGGCGCCGATGTTCGAGGATGTAAGCGAACGATTGGGGCACATGCATCACCAGGAGGCGTTTGACGACTTCCAGCGCCAGCCGACCTTGCCAAAACGACTCAGCCAATCCGGGCCTGGCGTGTGCTGGTGGGACGTTGGCGGGGAGGGAAGAGAGGACTTAATCATCGGCAGCGGCAAAGGAGGTCAATTGGCCTGGTACCAGAACGACGGGCGAGGGGGTTTTAAGCGGTCCAGCGAGCTTCCTTGGGCGGGCATTGCAAACTGGGATCAAACTTCAATCGTCGGCTGGGGGAAGGGAACCGTATTGGCAGGCAGCGCGAATGACGAGAATGGCCAGGCGGGCGGCGGAGGGGTGATCGCCTATGGAGTGGGGCAGGAGCAGGCGGCTGAGATCGCGGGACCGTGGGATTCGAGTATTGGCCCTCTAGCCGTGGCTGATTATGATGGAGACGGCGAACTGGACTTGTTTGCGGGAGGCCGGGTCAAAGGCGGCCAGTATCCTGCGCCGGCCGGTTCGCGGCTTTATCATGGCCGGAAAGGAAAACTGGAGTTGGACGAAGCCAACACGGCGCGCCTGCGGGACGTGGGGCTGGTGAGCGGGGCTGTATGGAGCGACCTGGACGGAGACGGCTGGCCGGATTTGATTTTGGCGTGCGAATGGGGCCCGGTGCGAGTGTTTCACAACGAGCGCGGGCAGTTGCGGGAGATTACAAGGGAGTTGGGATTGCATCCGTTCAGGGGCTGGTGGAATGGAGTGACGACCGGCGATGTGGATGGGGACGGACGGATGGACATCATCGCCAGCAATTGGGGGCGGAATAGCAAGTACGAGCGTTATCGCAAGAAGCCCTTGCGCATCTATTTCGGGGATTTCACGCAAGATGGCAGCGTGCAGATGTTGGAGAGTCATTTTGAGGCGGCGATGAACAAATACGTGCCGAGCCAGACGCTGGAGCGTGCTACGCAGGCAATCCCTTACCTGGCCGGGCGGTTTCCCACGCACCAAGCCTGGGCGGAGGCTGGAATCGAAGAGGTCATAGGCGACCGCGGAAGTAACATTCATTACTGCGAAGCGGACTGGCTGGAGACGACGGTCTTTCTGAATCGCGGTGACCACTTTGAAGCCCGAGTCTTGCCGCTGGAAGCGCAACTCGCCCCTTGTTTCGCGGTCTGCGTTGCCGATTACAATGGCGATGGGAACGAGGACATTTTCCTGGGTCAGAATTTTCTGGCCGTCGCGGGCGATACTTCGCGCTACGACGCAGGGCGCGGCTTGTGGCTGGAAGGCGATGGGAAGGGCGGATTCCGAGCGGTGCCTGGGCAGGAAAGCGGCGTGAAGGTCTATGGGCAGCAAGGAGGCGCGGCGGTGTGTGATTACGATGAGGACGGCAGAACCGACTTGGTGGTGAGTCAGAACGGCGGCGAGACGCGGTTGTTTCACAATGCGCGCGCCAAACCCGGCCTGCGTGTGCGTCTGCAGGGTCCGAGCACCAACCCGCGAGGGATCGGGGCGGTGGTGCGGCTCAAGTTCGGGGAGCGGCTCGGGCCGGCCCGGGAAATCCACGGGGGATCAGGTTACTGGTCGCAGGACAGCACGGTCCAAGTGATGGGAACGCCGACGGAGCCCACAGGAATTTGGGTGCGTTGGCCGGGCGGACGAACGGTGACGGCAGACTTGCCGCCGAAAGCAAAGGAAGTCGTCGTGAATGTTCAAGGTGAAGTTCGCTTGACTCATTGATAAACCTCTCCAGACAACCCGTATGCGCTTCCGTTTCCTAGTACGGCGACAAAGTAGTTTCGTTAGAAAAGTCATCAAAGCCTGGGGCGGGCAGCGGAGTGCCCGCCCTACCGAAGCGGCGGTAGGGCGCGCACTCCGTGCGCGCCAAATTCCTTCGATGTATCGAGATTTCTTTGTCGCAACACTACTCTTTCCGCTCTTGCTCCTGTTCGCTTTCGGCACGAGCGCGGAGGACCAAACGACCGGGTATCGCTGTGTTCCGTTGCAGGTTCCGCCGAACGGCCACGCGGGCTTCACGCTGATGGATCCCCGGGAAACGGGCCTTGAATTTACCAACACCCTGAGCGACCAGAACGCGGCGCAAAACCAAATCCGCCTCAATGGCTCGGGCGTGGCCCTGGGAGATGTTGACGGCGACGGTTTGTGCGACATTTTTGTCTGCTCTCTGGAAGGGCATGTTGCGCTCTTCAAGAATCTTGGGGGTTGGCGGTTCACGAATGTAACCGCCGCCGCCGGCTTGGATTTTCCCGGCAATTTCTCGACGGGCGCCACGTTCGCGGACGTGGACGGGAACGGCACGCTCGACCTCCTGATCAACGGCATTGGGACCGGCACGCGGCTCTTCTTGAATGACGGCCACGGGCATTTCACTGAGGCCAAGGATTCGGGTTTGGTTCACGAATTCGGGGCGATGACTTGCGCGCTGGGGGACATATATGGCAACGGCGCGCTGGACCTCTATGTCGCGAATTATCGCACGACCACGATTCGCACCACCGGATTTTCTCTGCTGAACATGGATGGCCACCGGATGATTATGCCCCAGGACAAAGGCCATCTCGAAATGACGCCTGAAGGGCGGGTGCTGGAGAATGGAGAGCCGCACATTCTCTACCGCAACGACGGTCATGGACATTTCAGCCCGCTCTCATGGACAGACGGAACGTTTTTAGACGAGGAGGGTCTCGCGCTCAAAGAAGCTCCAAGAGATTGGGGGTTAACGGCCGCGTTTCGCGACCTGAACGGGGACGGGTTGCCCGATCTTTACGTGTGCAACGATTTTCACTCTCCGGACAGGATTTGGATCAATGACGGTCATGGCCATTTCCGGGCCATTCCACAACTCGCCATTCGGCACACGCCGACTTTTTCGATGGCGGTCGATTTCGCGGACGTTGATCGGGACGGCCGGGACGACATCCTGGTGTCGGACATGATGAGCCGCGACCATGGACGCCGCCTGATGCAAATCGCGGCGATGGCGCCGTATGAAATCCGGGTGGGCGACTTTTCGGACCGCCCCCAACTGGATCGCACGACCCTGCAATGGAATCGTGGCGACGGGACGTATGCGGAGATCGCTGCTTATGCGGGGCTGGATAATTGTGAATGGAATTGGTCGGTCATTTTCCTGGATGTGGACCTCGACGGCTATGAAGACGTGCTGGCGACAACCGGGCACATGTTTAACACGCAAGACCGGGACGCGCAGGCGCGCATCGCGGCCAACGGGCCTTACCCTCCCGCGAAGGTTCCCCAGAAACTGCTGATGTTGCCCCCGCTGCGGCAGGCCAAGCTGGCCTTCCGCAATCGGGGCGACTTGACCTTTTCGGAGTGCAGCGCCGCCTGGGGCTTTGACCAGGTCGGAGTCGCGCACGGGATGGCCTTGGCGGACCTGGATAACGACGGGGACTTGGACCTGGTGGTGAACAATCTCAATGGCGGGCTGGGGGTCTATCGCAACGAATCCTCCGCCCCTCGCGTGGCGGTGCGGCTGAAAGGCCGGGCGCCGAACACAGCCGGCATCGGCTCGCGGATTACCGTTAGCGGCGGGCCGGTCACCCAAAGCCAGGAGATGATGTGCGGGGGCAGGTATCTGTCTTGCGATGAGGCTCTGCGGGTCTTCGCGGCGGGGAATTTGACCAACCGGCTGCGCATCGAAGTGGCGTGGCGCGGCGGCCGGCGCAGCACGGTTACCAACGCCCAGCCCAACTGCCTCTACGAGATTCTTGAGCCCGCGGGGGTCGCGCCGGAACCAAACGTGTCCTCCAGTGTCAATACGAATATTCAAGCGAGTCCGTCTCCCGTGTTCGAAGATGTCAGTAAACGGCTGCGCCATGTCCATCATGAAGACCCATTTGGTGATTTTGAGCGCCAACCGCTGCTGCCGCGGCGTTTGAGCCAGCTTGGCCCTGGGGTCAGTTGGTTCGACATGGACGGCGACGGATGGGATGATTTGGCAGTGGGGAGCGGGAAGGGGGGCCGCCTGGCGGTTTTCCGGAATGATGGCCAGGGGCATTTCCAGCGCTTGGAGGGAGCTCCCTGGAACCAGGACGTAGCGCGGGACCAAACTACCGTGTTAGGGTGGGTCCGTCCGGATGGCAGCCGCAGCCTCCTGGTCGGGGCGGCGAATTACGAGGACGGGCAAGCGGCGGGCGCGGCCGTGAACGAGTTCGCTCCGGGGCAGGCGGCGGCGGCGGGCGTCATCCCCGCGGGCAGCGCGAGCGTTGGACCCATGGCTATGGCGGACTACGAAGGGACTGGCACTCTTGGCCTGTTTGTGGGGGGGCGGAGCGTGCCGGGCCGTTACCCGGAGGCCGCGCCATCGCAACTATGGCGGCAGGCGCGGGGCGGTTGGGAGTTGGACGCCGAGAACACGGCGCGGCTGGCAGAGGTCGGGATGGTGAGCGGAGCGGTCTGGGGCGACTTGGATGGGGACGGCTGGCCGGAGTTGATTCTGGCGTGCGAATGGGGGCCGATTCGGGTATTTCATAACGACCGGGGGCGCTTGCGGGAGATCACGGCAGATTTGGGTTTGGCGGACCTCCTGGGCTGGTGGAACGGCGTTACGGTAGGCGATTTCGACGGTGATGGGAATTTGGACATCCTGGCTTGCAACTGGGGCCTCAACTCCGTGCAACACGCGAGCCCCGAGTTTCCTTATGTGCTTTACGCGGGCGACTTTGACGGCAGCGGCGCTCTAAGCCTGCTGGAGGCGACACGCGACCCGGCCACGCTTCGCGAGGTTCCTGAACGCGATCTCGACACAATGGCAGCCGCCCTTCCGTTCTTGCGCGCCCGCTTCCCGACTTACGCCTCTTACGCCCGGGCCACAGTCGAGGACATCGCCGGACCGGCGCTGGCCAAGGCACGGAAGTTGACTGTCAATACTCTCTCTTCGATGCTGTTCCTCAACCGCACCAACCATTTTCAGGCCGTGCCCCTTCCGCGCGAGGCGCAATTCGCCCCGGCGTTCGGAGCCTGCGTGGCGGATTACGACGGCGATGGCAACGAAGACGTCTTCTTGAGCCAGAATTTCTTCGCAACGCAGCCCAAAGTCCCGCGCTGCGATGCCGGACGCGGGTTGTGGTTGCAGGGGAATGGCCACGGAGGGTTCCGTGCGGTTCCCGGAAACGAAAGCGGCGTTACGGTCTATGGGGAGCAGCGCGGCGCCGCGGTCGGCGATTTCGATGGGGATGGCCGGGTGGACCTGGTGGTGACCCAGAATGGGGCTGAAACGCGGCTTTTCCGCAACATCCGGGGCCGGCCCGGCCTGCGTGTGCGTCTGCAAGGTCCAGCCGGCAATCCCCAAGGCGTCGGTGGAGTCGTCCGCCTCAAATTCGGCGGGCGTTTCGGGCCGGCGCGCGAAATTCACGCGGGCTCGGGTTATTGGTCGCAGGATAGTGCGACGGTGGTGCTGGGTCTGCCGGAAGAGCCCAAGCAGATTTGGGTCCGCTGGCCGGGAGGCCGGACCACCTTGGCGGACATTCCGGTGGGAGCCCGAGAAATTGCCCTCAATCTGCGCGGCGACCTCAAGGTCGTGCGCTGAAGAGCCGTGCAAAAACAATTCGCAATTTCCAGGTAGGGCGGGCACTCCGTTGCCCGCCTCCCCGGCGGCCAGCGGAGTGGCCGCCCTACCGTTGAGGGAAACCCACTCTTGCGCGGCAAGTGATTGAGTCGCCGCAGCTTCAAGCGGCGGTCCGAGTTTTTTTCGCATTATGTTCTTGCATTTGCTTCAGGATTAAAATAAACTGTGCTCATGTTCTCTAAAGGCTTTCTGTCGGGCCAGGGCGAAGCGTCGAACGAATTTCGCGTTCAACAATCCAGACAGTGGGGCGAGGAATCCCCAACGTAAGGCAAACCACGGCAGTATTCCCCATCAATCCTATGCAAAAATACATATCTAAGCTGCTCCCCATGATCTTGCTCTCCGGGGCAACGTCGTTCGCGGGGTCGTTCACCTCGGACTTCAGCGATCCGAATCAATATACCCTTAACACGTTCACGGATGGCAGCGGTATTGTCTATCCAGTGGTCACCAATTCGGCCCTTCTGCTGATTCCCAACGAGGGCAGCACTGGGAATATCGGCATCGTGCTGAATGATTTGGATACGAACGCGTCGGGAGGGGTGGCCATCGACACCTTCACCGCCACCTTTGATTTGCAGATCGGCCCGGGAACGAGCACCCCAGCCGACGGCTTTGCTTTTGTCTTCGGACCGGATGTCCAGTCTTATACTACTTTTGGCGAGGGCGGACCCAGTATGTCCAGCGGCGGCATCTCCATTGGCTTCATCAGTTACGCGGGCGACACTCCAGGCATCGGTGTTTACGCGAAGGTTATGGGAGACGGAGGAGATGACTATGTTGGCATTCCCACCGGGGGATTCGTCTCGATGAAGAGTGGGACCATGGTGGACAGCCAGATGCATCCAGTGACGATTCAAGTCAACCGCAACGGCACCCTCAACATGGTGTGGAATGGCAACACCGTCTTCACGAATCTTTTCCTGACCGGCTGGATCCCGACGTACGGGGAGTTCGCCATTGGCGGGCGCAATGGAGGTGACACTGAGCAAGTCACGATCAGCAACCTGGTCATCAACACCGTCCAGGAGCCTGCGACCCCGGCGCCACCCGTCGTCATCAGCCAACCCCAAAGCGTCACGAACCTTCCCGAAGGCACCACGGCGACGTTTTCTGTAGGCTTCGACGGTGACGCCCCTCTTGCCTTCCAATGGACCGAAAACGGGGCGGCCATCCTGAATGCCACAAACCCCACACTCGTGATGACAGAGGTTTCTTATACCAATAATAATGCCCAAATTGCCTGCACCATCACCGGCCCCGTGGTTTCGACGAATTCCAAGTCGGCCCTCTTGACGGTGATCGCGGACACAACTCCGCCCAAGGTGGCGAATGTCGTTGCGGATGCGACGTTCACCAATGTGTATGTGACTTTCTCGAAGCCGGTGAGCGATACGGCGCTTGTCGCATCAGATTATAAGATAAACCAAGGCGTTACGGTTCTATCGGTGACCCGAGTCAGTGAAACTGAGGTCACACTGGCGACCAGCACACTGGCCCAGGACTCCACCTTCATCCTGACGATTAGCGGCGTGCAAGACATGGCGGCCACCCCTAACACGATTGCGGCGAATACACAGTATTCGTTCCTGAGCTTCACCGCCCTGACTGGCACGATCCTGCACAAAGTCTATTTCCCCACCCCGAGCTGTCCTTGGTTCGGCAACGATAATGGTGGTAACAATATGGACCAATTCTTTACCGATCCGCGCTACCCGAACAACCCTGACAAGGTGGATCTCGCGACGAGTTGGGAATGGCCGCCCAACAATGCCGGCACGTTTGCTGCCGATACGAACCAGACCATGTACTACGACTCGCTGGAAGGCTATTTCGTCCCGCCAGCGACCGGCGACTACGTGTTCTACATCTGCGGCGACGATGAATTCTATCTCTACCTGAGCACAAACTCGAACCCGGCGAACATGCAACTGGTCGCCGAGGAGACAGGCGGCTGGGCGGGCGCACTCCAATGGGTAACCCCGGTAAGCACATCCGGCGGCACGGCTGCGGACGGCTCCTCGCTCAGTTGGAATACCGCTTCGTTTTCCGGCACCACATGGCCTGGTGGCAATACCATCACCCTCACCAAGGGCGAGTCCTATTATATGATCATGTTCCACCACGACCACAGTTGGTCTGGCGGTGACCAGTTCCAGGAAACCTTCGAGGGGCCCGATGTCACGAACGCACCGGCCGATGGCACCGCGACGGCGCTAACCGGCAGCGTGATTGGTTTCGACTTCAATCCCGCCGGGTCGAGCGTCTCGTTCAGCCAGCAACCCCAGAGTGTCACCACGGTGGAAGGGACGGCTGTGACCTTCACGGTGGCAGCTACCGGCTCTTCACCTTACGGCAACACTGTGGCTTTTCAATGGCAGTCCGCGCCGCCAGGAAGCTCCACTTGGACCAACATTTCTGGCGCGACCACCGCGACCTTCTCAACTCCGCCACCCTTGACCTTGGCCGAAAACGGCACGCAGTACCGATGTGTCGTCAGCATGGCGACCATTAACGCAACCAGTTCCAGCGCCATTGTTACGGTGACGGCCGACACGAGTCCGCCGGTGCTGACCGCTGGCGCGATGATGGGCGAATCCAACGGGACGGTGAGCATCGGCATCGGGTTTAACAAGCCGGTGGAAGATGCCACGGCCAGCTTGCAGGCCAACTACTCGATCTCGTCCGGCACGATTACGGGTTTCCTCTGGTGTACCAACCGGTTTACGACCAACTCGCAGAATCCGTTGGTTATGATCCGCAAGCAGGACGCATTGTTGACAGTCAGCGGGTTCTCCGGCGGCACCGTGACGGTCAAGAACATCACGGATACTTATGGCAACACGCTCGCCTCCACCAACCTAGCCGTCACGGTCGCTTCGAACATGACCTGGGGCGTGGTGGGCGCCAACGACCTAAGCACTAACGGCGACTGGAACGCCGCAGTGCCGGTGGGTCCCGGCGCCTTCGACGTTTACAGCGACGGTATCGGCGAGTGGGGCACCTATGACGAAACCACCTTCGTTTATGAACAGGTCACGGGTGACTTCGATAAGAAAGTCCGCGTCGAATACCAGGACGGCTCCAGCGAGTGGGGCCGGTGTGGCATCATCGTCCGCGACACCCTGAACCTTGGGGTCGATTCCGCCACCCAGACGGGCAGCGCGAACACTGCTCCGCCTTACGACGGCACGGCCGGGCGCTACCAGAAGTGCCATGTCAACCCTGTCGGACCCTGTCTAACCGGGCCTGGCACCCCTGGCAACGCGAGCTGGGAAGGCAATCGTCGATTGGACACAGGCGGCGCTTCCACGAGCTGTTTGACCAATGTCAACGCCACGCCGAACTATCCGAATGCCTGGTGCCGCATCCAGCGAAAAGGCCAGACGTTCACGATCTTCCGCAGCGCCGACGGCACGAACTGGGAAAAGCTCGGTCAGACCGTATGGGGCCAGGACGATCAAACTCAGACGCCCATGCCGGCCACCCTCTATGTCGGACCGGAATTCTCGCCGGAGAATGGGAATGTCTCTCTCCTCTATGACAAAGGAACGTTCCTGGGTCAGTTCCGCGATTATGGTGACTACGTCGCTTCCTCCAGTACGCAGCCGACGCTCACCGCCAGCGCCATCGCGAACGGGACGTTCACGATAACCTATACGGGCACATTGCAATCCTCGCCAAACGTCGCCGGCCCTTACACGGCGGTATCAGGCGCGACGAGCCCATACACGGTCAACCCGAAGACGGGTGGAACAACAATGTTCTATCGAGCAGGACCATAATCTGGTCTGTTCTAACTGAATGATTCACGGGGGCCGGATTTTTTCCGGCCCCTTTTTTTTTGGGTTTGGCCACGGGAAAAAATGCGATTCTTCATGCGATTGATTCTATTGGCTTCGAGGCAAAAAAATGCAACGGGACAGAGTCCGCCGCTTTAAATTGCATCTCTGTGCCTCGGTGTCTCTGTGGTTTAAAACAAAGAATCAAAAGACCCGTAAAGCAGCTTTCCTGCGTTTGGGCGGAATAAACCTGTTCAAAAACCTTCCGTAGGATTTTAGTCTCGACTCATTCTTGCTATCGTTGCCGCGCATGGAAACGAGGCAACGCTTTCGAGGGCCGCGCTGGCGCGCAA
>JBKQWF010000231.1:0-14464 GCA_052139695.1 Limisphaerales bacterium | reverse complement strand
GCAATTATGGCGCAGGAGTTTTGGTCGCTGGCAAGGCGCTCGCGAGGCGCATATCCGCGCGGATCTGTAACGAGCGAGCAACGCCGCCAGCGGCCAAAAGACCAAGCCAGAATTGCTCAAGTTATTGCTTCGCGATGCCTTACCTGGATGGTTGAATCAAGCGCTGGGCACGTCGCCGCTTAAGGTCAATTGCGCCGCGAGGAGAATCTTGTCGCCTACACGGCCCTGCGCTTCCGCTTGAATCAAGTTCCCCATGCGCCCGACGACCCGAGCCTCGAATTGCAGAACGTCGCCAGGACGAGCCGCGCCGAGAATTTTCACGCCGCGCAAAGCCGCCAGCTTAAGCGCGGCCAAAGGCGCAATGGAGGGATCACTTTGCCCCACAATGCCGGCCAATTGCGCCGCCGCTTCGATCATGAGCACGCCAGGAAAAATAGGGTCGCCTGGAAAATGGCCGCGGAGAAAAAACTCGTCGCCGCGGACGCGATATTCGGCGGCGCCCTCCTTGCCAGGAGTCAGGCTCGTGACTTTGTCCAAAAAACGGAATTCCGCCCCGTGCGGTAAAGAGGCCAGCGGGTCTTGCCCAAGATCATCGGATTTCATTTGGCAAACGGTTCCGTGACGGTGAAATCAGCCGGCGGTATCCAGTGGAACATCTTTTTATCCAGAGGAACATTGACCATGAGATTGGTGAAGTCACTGCGCATCCGGGAGCCGTCCATGAACACCAACTCAGTCCCGGCGAGGGAAAAGCCGTTGGTTGTCAAATTAATTTGCAGCTCGGGCATAATCTGGCGGGCCCCGGCGCCGCGGGGTTGCAGGGCCAGGCGCCATTCTCCGTTGGTTTCGGTCAAGGAACGCAATTGAAACTGGGCGTCAAACTCCTGGCGGGTCCGGGGAAAACCGGCGTCGAGGATCGACATGGCATCCCGCCAATCGCGCGGTGCCGATGCGCCCAGCGAATAATGCTCGGCGCGCTTGAGCCGCGGATAAATGACCCACATTTCGTTCGATTCGCGCATGGCAATTGTCTGCGCCGGCTGGCCCAGCTCCCAGCGAAATTGGTCTGGAAAGGCGAACCATAAGTGGCCTTTGGAGAGGAGTGGCTGGACGAGAGTTTTGAGATGGCGCGTTTGGATGAAATCAGTGGAAATCGTTTTGACATTGGCCTGGGCAGCGAACCAGTTCTCCAGCACCGCGTTCGTATCCGCCGCCCGCAGACCGCATGAGGGCAGGAGGCAAAACGCCACCGCCAATGCCATCCGGTTATGGCTTAGGCGTCTGGCGGCCAAATTGGAACAAAATGATACCACTGGGTAACATACTGCCGGATGGGCGGCTCGAAAACACGCATGATTTCCTGGGTCAATTGGACCCGGGCCGCCCGGTTGCCAATCAGCGCGCGGTCATAAGGCATTTCCGTCATAATGCGCCCGTAATAGCCGTCCGCCGTGCGCACGATATAGGAAGGCAAAATGGCGCAACCGGAAGCGCGCGCCAGTTCCGCCGCGGCAATGGAAGACAAAAAAGGGCGGCCAAATAGATTCACCTGGACAGCCGTCGGGGTCGCGGGGCGGTCCACGAGCAGCGCCACCGTCGCGCCCGCTTGCAGGCGCTTGATAATCTCGATGAAGGCAAAAGCATCGTTGCCCACCACGAGCGTTTCCACTCCCCAGCGGGCGCGGGCCGCTTCGCGCAGTTTGGTCAAATGAGGATCGGGCTCCGGTTGAGTCAAGACGAGCAATTTAAAACCGTGCCGGGCCAGAAACGCCCCTCCAATTTCCCAATTGCCCAAATGGGGCGTGACCAGGAGAATCCCCCTGCCCCGCGCTTGCGCCGCCTGATAAATGTCCCAGCCGTCCCAGCGAATGTCCCAACGCTCCAAAGCCAGCCCGGACTCGTAACGCCACAGGTCCGTGACCTTGAGCGCGAACTCGGCAAAAAGCTCTTCCACGGCGCGGGTCATGGCGGCGCGATCCCCCTTCAACACCGGGCGCAAATTCTCCCGGACAATTTCGCGGCGATGGGTCGCCACCCGGCAATACACCGCCGCCGTCCATTTTGCCAGGCCGCGCAAAAGGAATGGCGGGAGGGAATTGGCCAAAGCCGTGCCAAATTTCCAGATCGCTCCACGATAGAACTGGGACGGCGCGGGCACGGGGGGCGGCGCTGCTTCGGCTTTTTTATCAGCCAGCAATTTCCACCAGACTGGCAGGAGAAAAATCGAAATCAACATATTGCCAGCCAAACCGGCGGCACAGATTCGGCCCAGGCTGGCCATGCCCGCGTTGCTGGAAAAGCCCAAGGAACCAAAGCCGGCCACCGCCGCGCCGCCGCAAAGGCGCAGGGCGCGTCCGACCGAACGATGCGCCGCCGGCAGACTGCCGCGGTGCCTCCGCAACGCCAATTGCATGAACAGGCTGTAATCCACTCCCGTGCCGAGAATGAGCGGCAGGGCCATCAGATTGAGCACATTCCAGGACCAACCGGCCAACTGCATGACCGCCAGAAGACAAAGACCGCTCAACCACAAAACCCCCAGGCTCAGGAAAATCTCGGCCAGGCGGCCAAACGCCAGCCAGAGGGACAGCAGCACCAGGGCCGCCATCGGCAGCAGCACTTTCCATAGATTATGTTTGACTTCGTCCAGGATGGCGCGTCCCAGCAGGATCCAACTTGACACCGCGACGCCCGCGCCCGCCAGCGGCCCGTTGGGCTTGGCCAGTGTCTCGGCCGCGGCCTCGCTTGATGGATAGAGAAAGGCGGCGGCATAAAAACCATTGGTATCGCGCGCGGCAATTTTCTCGAAAATCCACTGGCTGGCCGCGTTGGTGGGCCAGAAAACATTCGTTGCAACCGCTTCCCTCCACGTTTCGAATATTGTTCCGGTCAAGCCCAAGGCATCCTCCGTAAATCCGTCGGCCAGCGCCGCCGCGCGCAGGGCGCCGATTTCCGCCAGCAGCGCGGTTGCGGCGGCGCGGTTGGCCTGCTGAAAGCTCGGACGAGGCCAAAGTGCGTCGGGCAAAGTAAAACCCGTCAACAAATGGTTGGAGACAGCGCGCTCGAGGGCAGGTTTGATGGCGGCCAACCGCGCGGCGACCTGGTTTTCATCGCGACCCGAAGCCACCACCCAAAGAGGCTCTTGTCGGCCGCTGAGATTTTCCTTAATCGCGTCCAGGGCGGCGTAAGCGGGGCTGTTGCGCGGCTCCATGGCCCGCGTGCTGGCATCAATTTTAGGCCAGCCAAACGACAAGATGATGGCGCAAAGCAAAACAAGGGCGCCCGTGAAGGCCAAAACGATTTTCGCGCGGATGGGAGACAGCGGTTCCTCGGCGGCATCCTCCACCAGGACCCGCCGCGGAGAAGGAGGCGGCTGCATCCGCTCCGGAAACAGCGGAGGCAAAAAGGCCATGATCATGACCAGGGCCGAGAGGGCGACGCCTATGCCGACCAGCGAACCGAGCTGCGCCAGACCAGGCAAGCCGCCAAAATTCAAGACGAGAAAGGCGCAGATGGTGGTCGTGGCTGCCCAGAAAATGCTGGGCGCAATGGCCCGGCGAATTTCCGGCACGGAGAGCAGCGGGTAGGACAAAGCTTCCTGGTAATGCACCACCGCATAATCCACTGCCAGCCCCAGCAGGATCGCCGCAAAGCCCATGCTGATGACGTTGACGGCGCCAAAAATCAGCCCCCCCAATCCGAGCGTGCCCAGAAGGATCAGGGCCAGCAACGTCAACAGCCACAACATCGGTTTCCAGCGCCGGTGCGCCAGCCAAAACAAACAGGCAATAATGAACGCCGTTCCACCGACCGACAGCTTGATGTCGTGCTTCATCCCGGCGGAAATTTCGGCGACGAACGCGGGCCGCCCCGTATAGCCAATGGCCGCCTGGCAGCCGGGAGGCAAAGCGTCTTGCGCAATCTGTTTTACCGTGTTGAACCAGGCGGTGCATTCGCGATAACCCGTCAAATCACCGCGGGCTTTGACAAAGAGAATGCGAAAGACGCCGCTGGCCGAGACAAACATCCCCTGCCCCTGGCCAAAACTTGGGGCCGCGCTGGCGATAGACGCCGGCAATTGAGTCAAACCGTAAGGATCGTAACTCAGTTGAGCGAAGTCGGCCGGCGAAAGCGTGGTCGCAAGCCGTTCGCGTGTGCCCTGGAGCACCGTGGCCAAATTCGTGGGCGCAAGGCGATTGGCTAGCTGGCTGAAAACCTCCGGCGGCTGATTCAACCACAAGTAACCAATTAATTCCGCCATTTGCTCAGGGTGCTCCAACCAGGGCGGCTGCCAGTAAGCGGCCGCGACAACATTCGACTCCGCGCGCAATTTGTCGGCGATGGCCTGGGCGGCTGTTCTTGCCGTCTCAGCGTCGGCGGCGCGAACCGTCACGATGAGTTCGTCCGAATTGGCAAAGTGTTGCTGGTAAATCTTCAGGCCTTTGACGGCGGGAATTTGCTCCGGTAAAAGACTCAGAACATCGGCGTCAAAGTGGAGACGAACAAAGCCCGCCGCCACTGGAAGCAGCAACGCCAGCCACCACCAATGGATCCGGCTCCGCCTCATTGGAATAATTGCCCTTCGAGGAATTCTCCCGCGCCACTGTTTTGCAAGCGCCAGGAATGATCCGCGTGGCGAGTAGCTTGCCAAGGATCGGCCACCCGCTTTCCCTCAATCAGGGGCGCTAATTGGAACCAAACAAAGCGCGCCGGGGGGGCGCCGCGGCCGCTCCAGGCGCGCGGGCCGAAGGCGATTTGCCAGCGGCTGCCCCGCACCTCCGCTGAAGCCAGGGTGAACGGTGTCTTGGTGAACTGGACCAAATAATCTCCATTGGTATTCACAGCCAGCAACAAGTCCCCGGCCAGTTCAGGACGATCCTGGGAGGGTTTCCACACGGCTTGTCCCTGCCGCAATTGCCAGCCGGGCGCCGACAGATCAGCCGGGGCCAGAGGAGCGGCTGTACGGCAAGAGACGCCCCCCAAAAGGACCAAGGCAATGAACGCGGACGCGAAAGTCGCGGACCTCGAAAAGTTGTGCGGCAGCCGTTGGGCGTGTGATTTCAAACCTTCTCCGCGCCGCGGTATGGGTTGAGTTTCCGCGGCCGGGTTGCGGTAAAAAATATTCGCGGCACAATGGGAAAGCGACCTTGAATTTTGACCAGTAAAAAGAAATACTCCAGCCGCCAGCGCAAGGACCACCCGCCTTCCAATTCGCCGGCCAGGACGGCGTTGACGGCGGACGGCAGATCATAATGATTGCTGGGCCGCAGGAAAATTTCCATGAAGGGGGATGTATAGTAGCTTTCCACCACCCGCCAGTAAAAGCGCAGCCCCCGGCGCACGCGTTTTTCGTAACGGCTGAACAACCCCGCGCTGGCCTGGCCGCGTGCCAGGCATTTGAGGACGGTTTCCGAGGCCAATTTCCCCGACCACATCGCCAGAAACACCCCGGCGGAAAAAATGGGGTCCATGAAACCAGCGGCATCCCCCACCCGCAACAAACGATGGCCAACCAGGCGCCGATTGTGGTAGCTGAAGTCGCTGGTGGTTTGGATGACTCCCGCCAATTGCGCATCTTTCATGCGGCGCTTGACCGGCGGAGTGGCTTCCACCCAGCGCTGAAAAATCTGCTCGGGCGAACCCTCGGATTGGGTGAACTCATCCTTATCAAATACAATGCCGACGCTCGTCTTGCCGGCGGAAATCGGAATGATCCAAAACCACTTGTTTTCCAGCCGGACGATGATGGTGTCGGTATTGGGCTCGCCTTCGTCGCGGAGCACGTTTTCAAAGTGGCCGAAAACCGCGAGTTTTTTCCAGCGGGGATGCATTTCCCGCAAGTTTTCCTGGTTGCCCGTCAGGTTGCCGCGGCCGCTGGCGTCAATTAAATAGGAGCCGCGGAATTGATGGGTTTTGCCGGCGGGATCCCGCGCCTCCACGCTCACCCCGTCGCTCCGCGAAGCAAAGCGGCTGACGGCCCACCCTTCGCGCACGTCCGCGCCCGAGGCGCGGGCGTGTTTGAGCAGCAAATGATCCAGCACGGCGCGCTCGACTTGTATGGCCTCGGGGGCGCGGTTGAAGCGGCCCTCGCGAAAGACAAACCGGGTGCAGACGGAGCCGTTCCCCAATTCAAACTGGGCGGCATATTTTTTCGGAAATCCGGCTTCACGCAAGGCCGGCATGACGCCCATTTCCTCAAAAATCAGCATGTTGCACGGCAGCAGAGATTCGCCAATGTGGAACCGGGGAAAAACTTCCTTCTCCAGGACGAGCACGCGTTTGCCGGCCCGGGCCAAAAAAGTGGCGACGCTGCTCCCGCCGGGCCCGCACCCAATCACCAGGGCGTCATAAGTATCTACGGTCTCCATAATCGAAAGAATGCATTTGACTCTAAGTTTGTGGAGATAAAGGGGCTGCTCACCACCGGGCCTGGAACACTTGTCCACGGCCCTGCCAGCGCGCCAGCCTGCTGCAAAATAAACCCGCCGCGGCTCCAGTCAAGGGTCACGAAACGGTTGGAGGAAAGAATGCCCAGTTGCGGCGGAACCGCCAATGGCAAAGCGGCCACCAAAGTGGAGCCGAAGGTGATGGTTTGGGCCTGCGGATCGTCCAAATGCACTTCCACCGCCAGGACATTGTCGCCAGAGACGAGATTGGTCGCCAGAGGGCCCGAAATGGAAAACAAATCCGGACACGTCGCATAGCCGTTGCACGGATAGTTCGTGGCCAGGGTGGAATTAAGAATGGGCGTCGGCGCCTCCGGCATGCGCAGGCGATCGATCTCGACGCCGTTGAGGTAAAACACGGCCCCGTCATCGACATAGTTTGTAAACTCCAAAGTCACGTCCAGCAGCGAATTGGTATAAGTAAAATGCGTGCGAAAATAATACGTGATGAAGGGGAAAGGCGCGTTCTCCGGATTTGCAGGCAACTGGGTATTCAAAAATGAAACACCCGCCGGAGAACCGGTGAAGAAGAGCGCCGGACCTGAGCTGATCCACTGCGAATCATCATAGCCGGGGGCGGTCCAATTGACACCGTCGAGGTCGTTGGTGCTGTAGTCCCAATTGTTGGTCAAATCCAGGAGCGTGGCGCTGGTCGCGTAATTGGAGGTGGTGAAGAAGTAGTTTGAGGAAATATAGAGGGTGCTGCCAGCCTGCGAATAGGCCGCGAAATAATATCCCGTGCCCGGCGTGAGATTGGTCAGGAGGGCGGCATGATTGGTCACCAGATTTGTGAGCAAGATTGAGGAATAGGTGAAGTTCGTCGCCAGCCCGTACTGCACCTGCGTGGTGGCATTGCTCGTCGTCTCCCAGATGATCGAGGCCGCGGTGTCGTCAGGCAATGCGCTCACGCTATTAATGAAACCGGGCAATGGTTTGGCATAAATGCCAAGTTGGGAACCGACCGTTCGCTCGATGCCGTAGGCGGCCGCGGCGCTGTCGTGGTTTAACTCAATTGGCTTGCCAGTGGTTCCCTCGATAACCATGCAACTCGACCCGCCGCCGTCCATGTTAGCGCCATCCCAGGCGCCGAGCTTTTGCAGCCATTTCGCCGTTTCCCAATCGAGTGCGCCGTTACTATAGCCTGGTTGGCGTCCGTCGATCACCAGCACGTACAGATATTCCCGATCCTGCGAGAGGCCGAGAGCTGTCCGCGGGTTGACTTGATGAACGAAATCCCCGTTGCCGATATAATTGGAGCCGACGTTGAGGTTGTTTCGCAGGACGGTATATAAGCCGGTCACGGCGGTTTCTATCCCGGTGGTTGGGTTCGCCGGCCAATTGGTGGGATAGAAAGTCACTTGGTTATTCGTGGTGAACAGGAAGGAGGCGGTATAGTCATCGCTGTCCTGCGGCGACACCACCACCCCTTTCGAGATGAGCAAACCAATGACATCAAAAGGGGTGCCAGGAGGCACGGTGTAAGAAGGAGACTCCGTGTCCGAAGTGCCGGGGTCGTGAAAATAATTAGCATTGACAGCCACTTGCAGCCCGTGCATCGTCAGAAAATTGGAGACGGTGTAGCCGGCCGTTTCGCGCGCGTCCACCCCGTAATTGTTGGCAATCCGTGGGGTGGCATAGAGTTGAATGTCCGGATCCGTCAGATCGACCCGCAGCGCATAAATGACCATTAAATCCGGCATTCCGCCGTTGCCGGGTTTATTGGTGCCGACCGCATGATCGATTCCCTTAAAAAGAGGGACCCACGAACCGAGGACCGTCTGAGCGGGCGTCTGGCTGGCCATCATGAAGAACAGGGCTGCCGCGGCCAGGAGCGGCCAGACCGGAAGTTGGCGCGATGAAGGGCCTTTAGTTTCCACTATATTCATAATCATAACCGGGAATGGGGTCTCGAGTATAGGCGGCGTTGTAACCGTCATAGTAAATTTTGCTGAAGTTCACGTGGCCATCCACGAACCCGACCACGCTTTGCGCGTCGCAATAAAATGGCATGTTGTTTTTGCCCGTCTTGCTTTTATGCCAGGCCAGCGGAGCGTGGGCCGTCCATTCCATGACCAAAAGTGTTTGCCGCGGTTTTTTGAGGGAGGAAAGCTCGCGTCCGGCAATATTCGGCATGCCGGGCAGAGTGACCCCGTTAAAAACGTAGCTGCTGAAGTCAAAACGCTCACTGAGATGGAAGGGCGTTGGGTCCGTGTAGCCGCGGTCGCCCGGACAGGCGAAAACAAGGTCGCTCGGCGACGAAGCTCCGCTCAATCCGGCATATTCTTTGACATCTTCCTTGTACCACCACCAGAGATTATTCGCTCCAGTATCGTCCGCTCCAGGCAAGGTTTGATGGTGCTCGTTGCAGAAGGTCAACACGGCCTGACTGACTTGTTGGAGATTAGCCCTGCAACGCGCCAGGCTGCTCTCTTCCCTCACGTTTGCGGCGTAGGCCAAGGCAAGGGCCCCCAGGACGGAGAGGCCGGCGGCGGCGACCACCGCATCGATCAACGCAAAACCATGGACGCGTTGGTGCCGATAAGGAAAAAAAGGCATCAGATTGGTCTTCATAGCCGGCCAGCCTTCTGCCATGCGGTGAAGGCGGTCAGATTCGTCGCGGTTAACGCCACAAACGACGGCCCCACGCCGTCCCCCTCCTTCAAGGCTTGTGTTCCGCGCCGGTCCACCACGGCCGCCCGGAGCAGACCTTGGTCAAACAGCGCCCGCAATGCCGGCGCTTCCGGCAAGCTCCCCGAGCAGAAGGCGACAATGGCCGGTTTGCTTTCCCCCAGGCGTGCCCGCTCGGCAGCGGTGAGTTGCGGTGGCCCCATGAAGGACACAATGACACTGCCCTCCGGCGTATTCCCAATGATCTCGCGGAAGTCGCTTGCGGGAACAGCAATGGGCCGCAACGGATCAACCTGGATGGTATGCACCGCATGAAGAGTAGCGTGGGCCTTGGCGATGGCATGGAAAAAAGCGGCCAATTGGATGTCGCTCGCCGGGTTCTTGAAGGTGCCGGTATCGCGAGCGATGACCGTTATATCGCCCCCCGAATCCAGACAAGCCAGCGCTTGTTGAGCCAGCAACCGGCCACTCTCTTCGTGCGCGCGAGTGTCCACGGGCGGTTCCAAACCTCCATGCAAGGAAAGACCCAGCAAAGCCCAGGCGGCCACGGCAATGAATCCCACAGCAATTCGGATGACAGTCTTGCCCATGTCAACACTGGCTTGAACGACTCAAAAGACTCCGCGCGGTTTGGACAAAACCACGTTGGTCATTTGCCCCGTCGTCAACAAGGTGCTGATCATTTCCCGGAGGTCGGGAGTGTGCAGAAGATGAACACTGCCATCGCCCATGGCGAAATTCCCCTTCAGGACGTGCAGATTGGTGTCCCACGCCGCATCGATCGAAGTTCCCAGATACACATTCCAAGTCGCATCATACCCGCCGCCCCCGCCAATGACATTGAAATCTCCCACGATCATGTCCTGGGTCCTGGCCTGGCTGAAACTTTTGCCGAAGAGATAGCTGATGTTCGCATTCCCCAACATGACCGACCAGTTCAGGGCTGCCGCCCGGTTGAAGTCCCTCGGGCAAACAGGGATTTTTGTGTTCAGGACCTGGTTGGAAACGCACCGGATGTTATCGGCCCAATCGGCCGAGCCTTCCGCCCCGCCATTGGCGACCGTGACATTCCAAGGGTACGCGTCGCCCTGGTCGCTGGCCCAAAGGCGGATTCCCAGGCCAAGTTGCCTGAGATTGCTAATGCAATCCACGTCCTTGGCCTCATTCTTGGCCCGGCCCAGCGCCGGAAGCAACAAGCTGGCCAAAATCGCGATAATGGCAATAACAACGAGAAGCTCAATTAATGTGAATGCCGTGTCCTCCTCTTGGCATTTGCCTTCTCGGCTAAAACTCCTCATTGTCACTATTGTAATGAAAAAGCCCGGATCGTCAAGTCTTTATTTCTCTATGCCGCTATGCCGAGAATGAGAATGTGAATAGTTCGCGAATAATCGGCGAATAACTTCCAATAAGTCGGCGTTGACACCGCCAGCGGATGGAAAATGCTGAGGGATGCGAAAAAGTGTCCCGAACCAAATCGCCGCGCCTCCTGTCCACAATTGGCGCACGACCGACGAAGACGAAATCAACCGCCGGCGTCTGCGCGCCCGCACCGAGTCTTTCGTCATCCAGAACAGCGACCCCGCGCACCCGATTTTTTCCAATTTCCGGGTCAAGTCCGGCAGCGGCTTGACTTATTCGGTGGAAGTGCGCGACGTGCGCCAGCGGCACTTCGCCTGCGAGTGCGTTGATTTTCGGATCAACGGCTTGGGGACGTGCAAACATGTCGAGGCGGTTCTCTCGTACTTGGAAGCACGCTTCAAACGCCTCTATCGCGCCGCTGCGGCCAACGGCGAGGGCAGGCTGGATGTCCTGCCGGACCCTGAGCACGACTCCCTCCGTTTAAGCAACGGCCACATGCCCCCGCCTCCAGCCCTGCGACGCTGGTTCCGCGCGGACGGTTTGCTGGCGGAAGGAACGCCCGAAACGGTGCTGCCGGAATTGAAGCGCCTGGCCGCGGCGGAGGCCTCGGAGCTGCGCGTTTCCCAGGAATTGGAGCCGTGGCTGGAGGCCCGCCGCCGCGCCGCCGAACGCAAGCAATTGCGGCGCGAATACGAAATGAAAGTCCAAAGCGGCGAATGGCCGGCGCAGGAAACAAAGGTCCCGCTGTTTCCCTACCAACGCGAGGGCATGCTCCATCTGGCCTTCGCGGAGCGGGCGTTGCTGGCGGACGAAATGGGCCTGGGCAAAACCATTCAAGCCATCGCCGCTTGCGCGCTCTTGCAGCGTCTGGGAAAAGCGGCCCGCATCCTGGTCGTCACCCCGGCTTCGTTAAAAACGGAATGGGAGGAGCAAATCCAGCGCTTTACCAGCCTGCCTTATCAACTGGTCTTTGGCAGCCGCGTAGCGCGGCTGGCCGCCTACGGGACCCCGGCCTTTTTCACCATCGTCAATTACGAGCAAATGCGGTCTGACGCCCTGGAAGTCAATGCCCGGCTGCGTCCGGACGTGGTGGTTCTGGACGAAGCGCAACGAATCAAGAACTGGAGCGCGCAAACCACGCAGGCCATCAAACGGCTGCGCAGCCGCTATGCTTTCATCTTGACTGGAACGCCGATCGAGAACCGCCTGGATGAGCTTTATTCCCTGATGGATTTCCTCGACCCGTCCCTCCTGGGCCCCCTCTTCCGCTTCAACCGCGAGTATTATGAACTGGATGAACGCGGGCGGCCGGCGGCTTATCGAAATCTGCAAAAACTGCACGAGCGGATCAACCCGCTCATGCTGCGCCGGCGCAAGACGGAGGTGGAGACGGAATTGCCGGAGCGGAGCGACCGCAATTATTTTGTGCCTCTCAGCTCAGAGCAAAAAGCGGAATATGCCGAACATGAATTAGTCGTGGGACGGCTGGCGCACCTGGCCAAACGCCGGCCCCTCACCCAGCAGGAGCAGGAGAAACTGTTGCGGCATCTGAACATGATGCGCATGGTCTGCGACACCGATCATATCCTGAATCCGGAGCATCGCGCCTGTCCCAAAATCAAAGAGCTGGAAAAAATCCTGGAGGAATGCCGCGACAATCCAGACGTCAAAGTGATTATTTTTTCCGAATGGGAGCGAATGCTGGAACTGGTCCGGGATTTGTGCCGCCGTCTCGAATTGGGCTTCGCGTGGCACACCGGCACCGTCCCGCAAAAGCGGCGCCGCGGCGAAATCAACGCATTCAAGTCCGACCCGCAATGCCGCGTCTTCCTCAGCACCGACTCCGGCGCGGCAGGCTTGAATCTGCAAAACGCCAGCGTGGTCATCAATTGCGACCTGCCCTGGAACCCGGCCAAGCTCGAGCAACGCATCGCCCGCGCCTGGCGCAAATTCCAGGTCCGCGCCGTCACCGTCGTGAACCTTATTTCTGAAAACACGCTGGAGCACAAGATGCTGGAGACGCTCTCCAACAAGCGCGCTCTCTCCGAGGGCGTTCTCGATCTCCAGGGAGACCTGAACAACATCAAATTGAGAAGCGGACGCCAGGCCTTTCTTATGCGCCTGGAGCAATTGGTGGCCTCGCCAGCGCCGGCCGAACAGAAGCCCGCCCTTCCTGTCAAGACGCCTTTGCCGGCAGACCGGCCCCTGGGCTTTGCCCAAGCCGTCCGCCAACGCATTAACGGGGCCCTGGTGCGATGCGAAGAGCGGTATCCGGAAGCGGCCCCGCATTCGGTTTTGTATGTCGTCGTGGAACGCGATTGCGCCCAATGGCGCGAACAGCTCAACACTCTTCATCAGGACTTCTTTGGCCCCGGCCAATCGGACCCGCTCGCGCCCGTGCAACTGGAGGTGGTGGATCAAGCGACCGATCAGGCCGTGCAGCGCTTGATTGCGGCAGGCTTGCTCTCCAGGACAATCCGCGCCACGCGCCCCCTCTGGTCGGCGGAGGGCGAGGCCGGCCCGCCGCCTTTGTCGGAAGCGGAACGCGAGAAAGCCGCCGCTCATCGCGCCAAAGCCGGGCGCAAGCTGAAAATGGCCGTCGTCTTGTCAAGTGGCGATTTGGATCAGGAGGCCCGCCAGGCGCTGATGGATGCCATTGAGCCGCTGGCTTGCGCCCTGGCGGTGGAAAACCGTTTGCCCGAGCCCCGCTGCCTGGAGGATGCCTTGCTCCTGCCATTGGCCACCGCGTGGAAGGACGCTCTGCCGCTCGTCAGGGGCGTTTTGCGGGAGCCCTCGCAACCGCTGCCACCAGTGCTTTCGGCCTTGGGGCAGGTTTAGAACCTTTGTTAGAAAGGGGTCCGGCGTCCGACGCCGTCACCCTTACCGTCTAGGGCGACGCCTCGCCGCCGATGCGCCGCACCCAGATGTTACGAAAACGGACCGGGTTGTTGTGGTCCTGCAACTCAATAAAAACCTCGGGCGCGTGCGGTTCGGGGTATTTGGAAAGGGACCGCCATGGCAGGGCGGCGTTGATGCCGTCGGTCATGCCGATCAACTCGTAATGGTTCTGAACCACGACCCCATTTTGCAGCACCGTGATGATGGCCTTCCTGGTCAACTCTCCCTGGGCGTTCCAGCGCGGCGATTCAAAAATGATGTCATAGGACTGCCATTCGCCCGGCGGTTTGCAGGCGTTAACCAAGGGGGGCGATTGTCCGTAAATCGCGCCCGCCTGGCCGTCGGGATACGTTTTGGCGTTATAGGAGTCCAGCACCTGCACTTCATACATGTTGTTGATGAGAATGCCGCTGTTGCCGCGCCCCTGGCCGGTGCCATGCGGCGGATTGGGTGCCGCCCATTCCACGTGCAATTGGAAGTCAGCCCACGTGCCGCGGGTGCGAATGCCGCCGCCCCGCGCCGCCGTTTCGACGTAACCATCCCGCACCTTCCAGGTGGCATCCTCGCCGCGATTGTTCTCCCACTTCGCCAAATCCTTGCCGTCAAAGAGCACTTCCGCGTCCGAGGGCGCGGGAGCGTTTTGGCTAAAGGTGCCGCCTGGGGTGACAACCGGCGGTTGGGGACGGTCCGGGTCATGCACATGCCATTTGCCATTGGGTTCCATGGGGGTGTCCTTGAAACCATCGATGGCTTCAGTTTGGGCAAAAGCGGCATGTCCCGCGGCCAGGGCCAACCATGAGAAGAACAGGTTTCCGAAAATTCGCGCGTTGATCATGGCGTCATTATTCACGCCAACGCTTTTCGATCAAGCGGATAACCAAAGCGTCGCGTCATGTGCCAGTCAAATTTGGGCGTTGCGGCAGCAACGCCCTCTGGAGTTTGGACATTTTCACAGAGCGGGTCTGCATGGAAGGGCTTAAATTTGAGCAATCGGCGGCGGAATCACTGCGGCTTTTCAGGCCGGGAAATCCTGTAAGGATTGCTATCATTCAGCCCACGGGTTGCGAGGAACGAGCTACCCTGGGTGGGAATGATCAATATGCATTCTACTCTGAAAGAGTTGAATCAAT